>CBJMMB010000053.1:0-25076 GCA_966430775.1 uncultured Dyella sp.
ACGCCGCCAAGGCCGAGGCGAAAGACGGCAAGGTGACCGAGATCGACGCCAATCCGTTCCATCCCACGCAAACGGCGATCGCTGCGCAGGAAATCGATCGGCTCGTGCCGGGGCAGACAATCGACGTCGATGCGGACATGCGCGCGTTTCCCGATGCGTGGTCCAAGCTCCCCGCCGGCGACTACCTGGTGCAGGCGGTGCTGGACGTGCACCACAACTACAACTATCTGGGCCGCGATGCCGGCGACATCGTGAGCCAGGTGGTGCCGGTGCATTGGCCCGCCACCGACGTGCCGACGATCAAGCTGGAAGAAACCGTGGCCGCGCAAGATCCGTGGGCCTTGCCGGATTCCGCGCCGGCCAACCTGCGCGATGCCGTAAAGACCGTGCGCGAACAGGCGCAGCCGATCGACTTCGTCAGCCCCGCGCTCACGCAGTTCTGGGGACGCGACATCCACATGTACGGTTACGTGGTGTTGCCGCCGGGCTATGACGCATCGTCCAAGCAGCGGTATCCCACCGTGTACTTCACGCATGGCTTCACCGGCAACAAGGATCGCCTGGCGCGTCCGATGGCGTACGTGCAGGCGGGCATGGCCAGCGGCCAGATGCCGCCGATGATCTGGGTGTTCCTGGACGAATCCAGTGCCACCGGCACGCACGAGTTCGCCGATTCGGTGAACAACGGTCCGTGGGGGCAGGCGCTGACCACCGAACTGATTCCGTACCTGGAATCGAAATACCACATGGATGGCGACGCCAACGGCCGCTTCCTCAACGGCCATTCCTCCGGCGGCTGGGCCACGCTGTGGTTGCAGACGCGCTATCCGAAAGTGTTCGGCGGCACCTGGTCAACGTCGCCCGATCCGAGTGATTTCCACGATTTCACCGGTCCGGATCTGTACGCCGAACATGCCAACGTCTATCGCAAGCCGGACGGCACGCCGTGGCCGCTGGTGCGCGACAAAGGCAAGGTGATGGGCACCTTCGAACAGTTTGCGCAGATGGAGCGTGTGCTTGGTCCTTACGGCGGACAGCTCGCCTCGTTCGAGTGGGTGTTTTCGCCGCGCGGCAAGGACGGCCGGCCGGAACAGATGTTCGATCGCGATACCGGTGACGTGAATCCGCAGGTGGTGGCGTATTGGGGCGAGCACTACGACATCGCCCGTCGTCTTGAGGCCAATTGGCCGGCGCTCAAGCCGGACCTCGACAGCAAGATCCATCTCTACGTCGGCACCGCCGATACGTTCTACCTGGATGGTGCGGCGCATAAATTGAAGGCCGTGCTGGATGGCCTGGGTGCGCATGCGGAGTTCCGCTTTATCCCGGATCGCACGCACTTCGATCTGTACAAGGTGGGCGACGATCGCTACGGTCTGTTCAAGGACATCAGCTGGGCGATGTATGCGGTGGCGCGGCCGCAGGACAAGGTGAAACCGAAGGTAAATCAGGCCCGGTAACGCTGTCGGGCTGTCATGTTGGCTGACTTGTTTTCAGGCATAGTTGCCGCCGCAGGCGCTGCAGGTAACGGGCGCTTGGGGATGTCGTTTCAAAGCGATTCGACACGTCAGGGGAACGCCGCGCCGCATGCGCGGCGTGCTTCCTTAGGGCAAGCAACGCTGGAGGGAAACATGAAATCATTCGGATTGATCGCAGTACTGGCCGCCGCCTTGATGGCTTCGGGTGCGTATGCACAGGAGGCCCCCGCCGCCGCAGGCAGCATGACGGTGCAATGCAAAGACGGTACGTCCCAGACGGTAACCACCACCAAGGGTGCTTGCCACGGGCACAAGGGCATCGACAAGTCGGCCAGCAACAGCAAGGCCCCGGCCGCCGAACCGGCCGCCACGCCCGCCGCTGCCCCGACCGCAGCCAGCAAACCGGCAGCCGCCACCAAGGCCGAACCGGCCGCCACGCCGGCGGCAGGCGGTGGTGCGGGCCAGGTATGGGTGAACACCGGTTCCAAGACCAAGACCTACCACTGCGAAGGCAGCAAGTGGTACGGCAAGACCAAGGCCGGCAAGTACATGAGTGCGGCCGATGCGCAGGCCGCCGGCTATCACGCTGCGAAGAACGAGAAGTGTCAGTAAGACGCAAGCTTTGATGTTCGCCATGATCTGCTCCCTCCTCTACGTGCAGTAGGGGAGGGAGCGACGCGATGTGATGCGACAGCCGGCGTGCATGCCTGGCGGATCGCTACAAAAAACCGAACCGTCATTCCGGCGAAGGCCGGAATCCACGCTTCGCACTGGCGATAGATTCCGGCCTTCGCCGGAATGACGGAGGGGCGATCGTGACGAATTACTCCGCCTGCCACGGATCGTAACTACCGACCGACCACAGATGCCCCTGCGGATCGCGGCACGCATAACCTGCACCGCCATAATCCTTTTCCGCATACTCCTCGACGATTTCCGCGCCCGCCACTTTCGCGCGCTCGTAATGCGCCTTGCAATCGCTGACGACCAGGTACGCGCATTGCGTTTCGCGGCCATTGATTTCATCCGGCTGCACGATGCGATCACTGAAGCTGCCGGGATTGATGTCGCCCAGCATCAGCATGCCGCCCTCGTGCACCAGTTGCGCGTGCATCACGCGGCCGTGTTCGTTCTCGTACACAGCGTGCTTTTCGAACCCGAACGCCTTGCACAACCAGTCGATGGCGGCGTGGGCGTCGCGGTAGCGCAGGCAGGGGATGATGGTGCTGCCGTGGATGGGTTTGTCGTGCATGGCCGTAATGTCCGGTTGGAAGGTGGATGCAGGCTAATCCGCTATCCGGCACCCGTCTTGTAGATTTTTTCGAGCGGGCTCAAAGCGGCAGGTGATTGGGGTAGGGCCCTCGCGCGGCGGCAAATTCGGAAGGCGTGATGCCGGCAAAACGGCGGAATTCGTGGCTCATATGCGCCTGGTCGCAATAGCCGCCATCCACGGCGATGCGCGCCCAGTCGAGTTCCCGTGCAGGGTGCGCCATGTCCACCACGGCGCGAAAACGCATCAGCCGCGCGTACTGTTTGGCGGTCATGCCGACGTGGCGACGAAACAACAATCCGAAGCGATGCACGGAATAACCGCTGGCGCGCTGAAGCTGGCCGATGCACGGCACTTCCGGTACGCGTGAAAGCGCCGCGACCGCATGCAGGATCGTCGCATCCCAGGTCGGTTCATCGCATAGCGAGCGCAACCATTGCTCCAGCAGCGCCACCCGTTGCGCGGGTTCCGTCGTTTCCAGCAGACGCTGACGCAACCGACTCGCATCGATACCGAACAGGTCTTCCAGGTTGACGTCGCATCTGCCCAGTTCCTCCGCGCTCAAGCCGATCAGCGCATGCACGCCGCCGGGGCGGAAGTTCACGCCCATCACGCGCACCTGTTCGGCGGTATCGATGATCCAGCTCTGTCGAAACGGCCCGCCGATCACGCTGCCCGAGGCACGCAGGCAGTGGCGTGTTTCGTCGTCCTGGTAGACGCGCGTTTCATCCTCGAGCAGGTTGATGATCAGCCCGGCGCCCGGGCCGGGCAGGATGCGTTCATAGCGGAACGCGCCGGCGGGCATGTCCCAGTCCCAGATCGCCTCGATCACGGCGGCGAGCGGTGGCGCGGGGGTGATGCGCAGAAGGCCCATGGCGTGGTTTCTTCAGTGCGTGGACCACCGCATGGTACGCGCTTTATGTGCGTTTGGTGATGGCGTTACTTGCCTGCGAAAAAAATCGCCGAAGGACAATGCGATCTACCTGAGTGAGTCCCTCTCCCTCCGGGAGAGGGTGCCGAGAGGCGGGTGAGGGTTCGGGCGAAGCGCAATGATCACTTCTTGAAACAAGCTTTTGACATCGCGCGCTGTTCGTACCCTCACCCCCAACCCCTCTCCCGGAGGGAGAGGGGCTTCAAGCATGCGTAGGTTGGAATGCAAACCCCAACCTACATGGGCGCCGCGGGGCTGTCTTCGCCTAACGGGCCGAGATTGCGCACGATCATGCTCTGCGGCGTCGATAGCGGCAGCTGGGACTTCGCCAGTCGCGACAGGATGTCGAACAGCAGTGCGCTTTTCACCGCCGACGCTTCACGCGGGCCGCGCACATACGCCACGCCGGTAAAGGTCATGGCCGTGGTCGTGATGTCATCCAGCGTCACCACCGGCGCGGGCGTGTCCAGGGTCGCTTCGTTCGCGTTCAAGGCTTCCAGCATGATCTCGCGCACTTTTGCCGCATCGGTATCCAGCGGCATCGGCAGGCTCAGCTTGACGCGGCCGAGCGCATTGCCGTGCGTGACGTTGCGCAGGTTCTGCGTGATGAACTGCGAGTTCGGCACGATCATGGTGGAGCGGTCGCTCAGCTGGATCTCGGTGGCGCGCACGTTGATGCGGCGGATGTCGCCTTCTACGCCGGGCATGCTCACCCAGTCGCCCACTTTCACCGGCCGTTCGGCCAGCAGGATCAGGCCGGAAATGAAGTTCGACACGATCGCCTGCAAGCCGAAGCCGATGCCCACCGACAACGCGCTGGCGATCCAGGTGAGGCTTTCCAGGCTGACGTCGGCAGTGCGCAGCGCCAGCGCGAACACGATCACCACCGCGATGTAGTTGAGCAGCGTGACCAGCGAGTTCTGCATGCCCACGTCCATGGTGGTCTTGGGCAGGAACTGCTCGGCCAGCCACTTGCGCACGATGCGCACCGCGACCATGCCCAGCGCGAACACCAGCACCGCATTGAAGATGGCGCCCGGCTTGATGGTGAGCTGGCCCACCTGCAGCGCGCTGAACACGTTGCCGATGTGCGAGAAGATGTCCTGCGGCCCGCCGCCGAAAGGCACCAGCAGCGTACCCATCGCCACCAGCAGCAACAGAATCTGCGCCGCCGCGGAGAACACCGTCGAGGCCTGCTCCAACGTCGCCGGCTGCACGTTGAAGGTGGATTGCAGGCGCTGGCCGCTGCGTCCGCGCGGCGCCAACAGCACGTCGAACAGATCGCGCTGCAAGTGCGACAGCAGGTACAGCGAGGCCACGATCATGCCGATCCATAGCATTTGCCAGGAGAGGAAAAAGCCGAGCGCGACATAGCCGGTCAGCACGGCCAGCCACGCCACGATCACGCCCAGCGCGGCGAAGCCGAACAGCGCGCCCACCCAGATCGCATGCTGCGGCGGCTTCTCGCCTTCCTGCCGTTGCGTGGTGCGCGCGCGCTTGGCGCGCAGCAGTGCGGCGCCGACCAGGCCGGTAATCAGCAACGCGAGAAACGCGCGCGTGCACACGGTGGCGGGCAGGCTGGCGCCGGCAAAGGTGTTGAGCCGTTCGAGAAAGCCCAGCAGCAGGAACGCGCCGCCCAGCAGCCACGGAAACCAGCGCAGGCTGCGCGCGGTGAACTTGGTCAAGGCCGGCAGGCGCCACGAGGGATGCCGCACCGAAAGCAGCGCGCGCCCCAGCCCGGCGGTGAAGGCGGCGAAGAACACGGTGCGCACGATCGCCTGCGCGAAGCTCTCCACGTCTTCGTCCAGCGTGTCGTTCCAGTTGAAGCCCAGGTACACCAGCCAGGCGGCCAGGCCGATCGACAAGGTGACGGCCAGCGTGAAGGTCACCGATATCGCGCTGCGCCGCAGGTGCCCGTCGGGCATGTAGCGGCTGGCGAGCGCAAGCGCGATGCGTTCGCACAGCGCGCGGCCGGGCACGATCAGCAGCACCGCGCCGATCAGGCACAGCAGCAGCGGCCAGCGATTGTCGGGCTCCCACGCGATGCCGGCTTCCTCGAACAGCAGCGCTTTCACGTGCAGCACGCGGGCGAGGTCGTCAGGGAAGGATTTTTTCAGGTTGCGCCAGAAGCCGATGCCCAGCGGCGAATCCGTGCGCGAACCCAGTTGCGCCTGGAACTGCGCGTTGTGCGCGCCGACGATCTGCGACGCGAGCTTGATCGCATCCTGGCTCAGCAGTTGCGCCTGCTTGATCTGGCTGTCGAGCTTGGCCTTGTCACGATCGAGCTGCCGCCGCTGCTGGCTCACCGCGGGCGTCTCCGGCGGCGCACCGGCCGCCGGGGGCGGGCCGAGCACGGTCAGGCGCGTCTGCAGGCTTTCCAGTTCCGGCGTCAGCGTCTGCACCAGTTGGTCGGCCTGCTGCTGTACCTCGCCGGCCTGGCTGCGCAGATCGGTCAAGGAGGCGTTGGACGATTTGTTGTTGAAGGTGGTCTTCAGGTCGTCCAGTTGCTTGCTGAGGTGCGTCAACGTCTGCGCCGGATCGGGCGTGCTGGCCGCGCTGGCGGGCGCGTCGGTGCTGCCGGGCGTGTTCTGCGCAAGGGCGGCGGGCGCGCCGCCGAGCAGCGAACCGAGCAGCAGCGAAGCGATGAGGAACGTACGGGCGAGTGTAGGCATGCCGGGCATGATCCGAAGGGCGCCGCCGGTGGTCAATTGTTCCTTCACGGCGAGCTTCTTCATGCATGGTTAGCATTCAGGCGATCAGACGCGGCATCCTCGTTCCGCCGCATGTCCGAAAGCGGCGGGCGCCATGCCCTTCGGGACGGTGGCTGCGTCGCCCAACCCTGTATAGTGCCCCTCCCGTCGTTCCTAATGGCCTCAATGGACCCCGCGCCATGATCTTCCGTTGGTTCGAATCCCTGATCGACGCCTTCAAGGACCCGGTCGACACGATGCCGCCGAAGTCGGTCGGGCGCTTCTACGTGTTCTACCTGCGCCAGGTGTGGCCGGTATTCGCGGTGGCGATCGTGGTGGGTTTTGCGGTGGCGCTGGTGGAAGTGTCGCTGTTCGGCTTCATCGGCCGTATCGTGGACATGGCCAAGGGCGCGCCGGGCAAGGATTTCTTCACCGTGCACGGGCGCGAACTGTTGTGGATGGGGTTCGTCGCGCTGGTGCTGCGGCCGGTGTTCATCGGCCTGCACGACCTGCTGATCAACCAGGCGGTGGTGCCCAGCCTCACCAATCGCATCCGCTGGCAGAACCATCGCTACGTGATCCGCCAGAGCCTGGGCTTCTTCCAGAACGACTACGCCGGACGCATCGCCAATCGCATCATGCAGACGGGCGCATCGTTGCGCGAGTCGGCCGCGCAGATCGTCGATGCGATCTGGTACGTGGCGATCTACACCGGCAGCGCCATCGTGATGTTCGCCAAGGCGGACCTGTGGCTGGCCGCGCCGCTGGTGGCGTGGCTGTTTTTCTACGTGGGCACGCTGTACTTCTTCATTCCGCGCACGCGGCAGCGTTCCTGGCTGGCCTCCGAAGCGCGCTCGAAACTGATGGGCCGCATCGTGGACGGCTACAGCAACGTGCTCACGCTAAAGCTGTTCGCGCACACGCAGCGCGAAGAGAAATACGTGGCCGATGCGATGCGCGAGCAGACCGACAAGCTGCGCGGCATGACCCGCCAGACCACCGCGATGGATGCCACCATTACCACCCTCAACGGTTTCCTGATCGTCGGCACCTCGGCGTTGGCGCTGTGGCTGTGGAGCGAGGGCAGGGTGACGGTGGGCGCGATTGCGCTGTCCACCGGGCTGGTGATCCGCATCAACAACATGTCCGGCTGGATCATGTGGGTGGTCAACGGCATCTTCGAAAATGTCGGCACCGTGCAGGACGGCATCACCACCATCTCGCAGCCGCGCGCCGTGCAGGATCGCGACGGCGCGATGCCGCTGGAAGTGGTGGCCGGCGAAGTGCGCTTCGAGGACGTGCATTTCCACTATGGCAAGCAGGGCGGCGTGATTGCCGGCTTGAACCTGGTGGTGCGTCCCGGCGAAAAGATCGGCCTGGTCGGCCCTTCCGGCGCGGGCAAGTCCACGCTGGTGAACGTGATGCTGCGCCTGTACGACCTCGAAGGCGGGCGCATCCTGATCGACGGTACCGATATTTCGCAGGTGACGCAGGAAAGCCTGCGTTCGCAGATCGGCATGGTGACGCAGGACACCTCGCTGCTGCACCGCTCCGTGCGCGACAACCTGCTGTATGGCCGCCCCGACGCGAGCGAAGCGCAGCTCGCCGAGGCGATCCGCAAGGCGCGCGCCGACGAATTCATTCCCACCCTGGTCGATGGCGAAGGCCGCACCGGCCTGGACGCCCACGTGGGCGAGCGTGGCGTGAAATTGTCCGGCGGCCAGCGCCAGCGCATCGCCATCGCGCGCGTGCTGTTGAAGGACGCGCCGATCCTCGTGCTCGACGAAGCCACCTCCGCGCTCGATTCGGAAGTGGAAGCGGTCATCCAGGAAAGCCTGGAAGTGCTGATGGAAGGCAAGACGGTGATCGCCATTGCGCACCGCCTTTCCACCATCGCGCGCATGGACCGGCTGGTGGTGCTGGACAAGGGCAAGGTGGTAGAAACCGGCACGCATGCCGAGCTGATCACGCACGGCGGCCTGTATGCGCGCTTGTGGCAGCGGCAGACGGGCGGTTTTGTGGCGGCGGACGACGCATTGGTGTAAACCTTGCCTGTTGAGGTATTTGCAGGCGCAGCTGCGCCTGCACGGAATATTCACTCGTGCGCGCGACGAGAACGCGGGGACGGATCAATACATGAAGAAAACCAATAGCTTCCTCACCGTCGGCATCGGCGCGTCGGCCGGCGGGATCGAAGCCATGGAAGGGTTTTTCAGCGGAGTTCCGCAGACACCGGGCATCGCCTTCGTGATCGTCACGCATTTGAGCCCCGATCGGGAAAGCATGCTGCACGAGATCATCGGGCGCTATACCTCGCTGCCGGTGCACGTCGCCACCGATGGGCTCGCTGTCGAAGCGGACAACGTCTACGTGTTACCGACCAGCGCCATCCTCAGCATCAAGCAAGGCCGCCTGCACTTGCGCCGAAACGTGCAGCGCCGCGAGCGCAAACCGATCGATGTGTTCCTAGCCTCGCTGGCGATCGATGCTAGGGAGCGGTCGGCCGGCGTGATTCTTTCCGGCGGCGATGCCGACGGTACGCTGGGCCTGAAAACCATCAAGGAGCATGGCGGCATCACCATGGCCCAGACCGGCGACGGCTCGGGACCGAAGCATCCGGACATGCCCACGGCCGCGATCACTGCCGGCTTCGTGGATTTCGCCCTGCCCGTGGAGGACATGGGCCGCAAGCTGGTCGAGCTGGCGAACGTGCCGGACATTTCAGGCGTGTTTTCCGAGCGGGACGCATCGGGCGAAGACCGTGCGCTGCTGGAAGCCTTGCCCGAGCTCTATGCCCTGCTGCGCAACCAGGTCGGCCACGATTTCAGCGGCTACAAAAAGAAAACCTTCGTGCGGCGCGTGCAGCGGCGCATGCAGATCAAGCAGTTGCAGACCATGGGCGGATACCTGGAGCTGCTGCGCCAGAACCCGCAGGAAGTGGCCGCTCTGTTCCGCGACCTGCTGATCAACGTCACCAATTTCTTCCGCGACGAGGAGGCGTTCGAAACGCTGGCGCGCGAGATCCTTCCCAAGCTGTTCCACGCGCGCGGCGCCAACGACGTGGTGCGCATCTGGGTGCCGGGCTGCGCCACCGGGGAGGAAGTCTATTCGCTGGGCATGCTGGTGCGCGAACAGATGGAGCGCATGGCGACGATGCCGCGCGTGCAGATCTTCGGCACCGACATCGACGAGCACGCACTGGTGGCCGCGCGCGCGGCGCGCTATCCGGAAGCCCTGCTGGAGCATGTTTCGCCGGAGCGCCGCAAGCGTTTCTTCATTGCCGATGCGGGCAGCTTCGTGGTCACCAAGGACGTGCGCGAATTATGCATCTTTTCACCGCACAGCCTGATTCGCGATCCGCCGTTCTCGCGCATGGACCTGATCTCCTGCCGCAATCTGCTGATCTACTTCGGGCCAGACATCCAGCGGCAGGTCATCCCCACCTTTCATTACGCGCTGCGGCCGGAGGGCTACTTGTTTCTCGGCTCGGCCGAGAACGTGAGCCAGTTCGACGACCTGTTCACGCCGGTGGACAAGCGCCACCGCATTTTCCGGCGTCGCTCGGACACGCCTTCGTCATTGCGTCTGCCGGCGAACCTGGCCTCGTTGCACGCCGGCCACATGGCCGACCTGGTTCCTCGGCGGGTGCCGCTGAGCGCCGTGGCGTTGCGGCAGGCGGTGGACCAGCAGGTGCTGGAGCGGCACGCACCGCCGCACGTGGTGGTCAACCGCGACGGCGACGTCGTGTTCTTCTCCAGCCGCACCGGCAAGTACCTCGAACCGCCGGCGGGTGCGCCCACGCGGCAACTGTTGACCATGGCGCGCAGGGATCTGCGCCTGGATCTCCGCTCCCTGTTTCGAGAGGCGGTCGAGAGCGGCAAGCCGGTTGCGCGCGAGAGCGTCACGGTGGAGACCGAAGACGGTCGTATCCAGATGATCAACCTGTCGATCGAGCCGTTGAACGAGCGCGGCGCGGGGGAACCGCTGTTCCTGGTGATGTTCACTGACCAGGGGCCATTGCTCAGCCGCGAGGAAGCGCTCGATCGCCAGCACGCCAGGCACGATGGTGCTTCCATCCATATGGAACAGGAATTGCGCGAGGCGCGCGATCGCCTGCAATCGATGATCGAGGAATACGAAACCGCGCTGGAGGAACTGAAGTCTTCCAACGAGGAGTTGGTGTCGGTCAACGAGGAGATGCAATCCACCAACGAGGAACTGGAGGCCTCCAAGGAAGAGCTGCAATCGGTCAACGAAGAACTGCACACCGTCAATGCCGAACTGCACGGCAAGATCGAAGCGCTGGACCGCGCCAACAGCGACATGGTGAACCTGTTCGAAAGCACCAATGTCGCCACCGTGTTTCTCGACGAAAGCCTGGTGATCCGCAGCTTTACGCCGGCAGTCGGCAAGATCTTCAATATCCTGCCGGGCGATCGCGGTCGCCCCATTACCGATCTGGCCAACCATCTGAACCTGGCCCGCTTCGCCGACGACATCCGCAAGGTGTTCGAAGGGGGGGGGCGTGGTCGAGCGTTCGGCCGACAAGAACGATCACTCCGCGCATTACCTCATTCGCATTGCGCCGTACGAAGACGGCAGCGGCGTGATCCGAGGCGTCGTGATCACCTATATCGACGTCACCAAGCTCACGCGCGCCACCGAACGCCAGAAGATGCTGATCTCGGAACTGCAGCATCGCACGCGCAACCTGCTGGCGCTGGTGCAGGCGATCGCGCACAAGACGTTTGCCGAGACGCCGGTGCTGGAGGATTTTTCCAGCCGGCTGGCGGCGCTCAGCCGGGTGCAGACCCTGCTCGGCGGCGAGCTGGACGAAAACATCGACCTTCGCGACATCGTGCAACTGGAGTTCGATGCGGTCGGCGTGGATCAAAGCAAGCTGTCGGTATCCGGGCCGCCGGTCGCGCTCGGTTTCGACCTGGTGCAAACCTTCTGCCTGGCCCTGCACGAACTGGTGACCAATGCCGTCAAATACGGTGCGTTGAAAGGCGAGAATGGCCAGCTGCAGGTGTCGTGGACGGTGCAGGCCGACGCCACCGGAACTTCCTTGCTGTCGCTGCGCTGGCATGAAAGCGGTGTGCCGATTCCGACGCGGCCGGAGCGCCGCGGCTTCGGGCGGGAGCTGCTGGAAAAAGCGCTGGCCTTTACGCTGCACGCCCAGACCGAGCTGAACTTCGGCGACGATGGCGTGCTTTGCCACATCCAGATACCGCTACCGGGCGCCAAATACGCGCGCGAACAGCCTACGGAAGAACGACATGAATGCTCCACTTGAGGGGCGCAAGATATTGATCGTCGAAGACGACTACATGGTGGCGCAACTGCTCGCGGACATGCTCGAAGAAGCCGGCGCGCAAGTGGTCGGCCCGTTCGGCTGGCTGGAAGAGGCGCTGGTGGTCGCCAACGATGAAGAAGCCAATTTCGACAGCGCGATCCTGGACGTGGATCTGCACGGCAAGCAATCCTATCCCGTGGCCGACGCGCTGTCGGCACGCAACGTCAAGGTGATCTTTTGCACCGGGTACGACGGCGGCGGCGTGGCGGAGGATTATCGAAGTTATCCCCACTGCACCAAGCCCTTCGGCCTGCAGGCGCTGCTGGCGCAGTTGTTGTCGGGGCAGCGGGTTCGCGGGTGAGTTTTCGAGTGGGCCGTCTCCTTTCGGCTTGATTGGCGTCGAGTCTCAGCCAATCCATTCATTTCATGCTCGTCGCCCCGGCGAACGCCGGGGCCCAGCGACTTTAAAGCGGAAAGACACTGGACCCCGGCGTTCGCCGGGGCGACGAACTTAGCATTACGCATCAACATCATCCGCCACCTGCAGCGGAGATTCGATGCCTATTGCAGCCCTCACGTCGCCGACGGCTTCCTGCCCAAATGCCGCGACACATGCCGCGCCTCGCGCAACCTGCGCGCATGCGCCGCCAGCAGATCGCCGCGCGTAATGATGCCGACCATGCGATGCGGCGCCTCCTTGCTCGCCACGATCAAGCGGCCCACGTCCCATTCCACCATGTGATCGGCGGCTTCGCGCAGCGTGTGGTCTTCGCGCACCACCAGCGGTGCGCGCTGGATCAGCGAACGCACCTGCGCATCTTCCGCCAGCGTGGTGTCGTAGAGCTGGCGCCGCGTGACCACGCCTAGCAATTGACCGTGCACATCGAGCACCGGAAAACCCTGGTGCTTGGTTTTCGAACCATCGGAGGCCAGCCAGTGGCGCACCTCGGCGATGCTTTGTTCGCCGCGCAGGCTCACCACGTTGCGGCTGCAGGCGTCGCGCACGTAGATCTGGTCGAGGTAATCGGCCGCGTAATCGGAAGGCACGCGCACGCCGCGGCGCACGATCTTCTCGGTCATGATGGTGTTGCGCATCAGCAGGCCGGAAATCAGATACGCCGCCGCGCACGCGCCCAGCAACGGCAGCAGGCCGTGCGGTTGCTGCGTGGTTTCGAACGCGAACACCACCGAGGTGAGAAACGCGCGCGACGCGCCGGCGAAGATCGCCGCCATGCACACCAGCGCCGCCAGGTGCGGATCCACCTGCAGCCAAGGCGCCGCCGACGCCAGCAGCATGCCGAGCACGCCGCCCATCGCGCCGCCGATGGTGAACAGCGGCGCGAGCGTACCGCCGGAGGTACCGCTACCCAGCGCCACCGACCACGACAGCAGTTTCAACAGGCACAGCGCGAGCATCGCGCCCAGGCCGATCTGTCCGCTCAGCACCATCGAGATATTGCTGTAACCCACACCCAGCGTCAGCGGCATGAAATAACCCACCACGCCCACCACCACGCCGCCCAGCGCCGGCCACCACATCCAATGCACCGGCAGCTTCTCGAAGTGGTCTTCGATGGCGTAGGTAAGGCGCGTAATGGCCACGCTGAGAACGCCCACGATCAGGCCCAGCACCACATAGGCCGCGATCGCGGGCAGGGTGGGCGTGCCGACTTCCGGCATCGGAAACATCGGCGCATTGCCTTCCAGTACATAGCGGAAGCCGGTGCCGACCGTCGCGCCTAGCGCCACCGGAATCAGCGAACGCGCGCGGCGTTCGAACAACAGCAGTTCGATCGCCAGCAGCACGGCGGAAATCGGCGCCGAGAACACCGCCGCCATGCCCGCCGCCGCACCGGCCGCCAGCAAGGTCTTGCGCTCATCCGCTGTCACATGCATCAGCTGCGCGATCAGCGAACCGAGCGCGCCGCCGGTGGCGATGATCGGCCCTTCCGCGCCGAACGGCCCGCCGGTGCCGATGGCGATCGCCGAGGACACCGGCTTCAGCCAGGTGATGCGCGGCGGGATGCGGCTTTCGTTGAGCAGCACCTGTTCCATCGCTTCGGGAATGCCGTGCCCGCGGATCGCCCGCGAGCCCCAGCGCGCCATCACGCCGACGATCACGCCGCCGATCACCGGCACCGCGATCACCCACAACCCCAGGTGATTGCCGGCCGGGCTGGAAAAGTCGTAGCTCCAGCGGCCGTAGAAGGAGAGGTTGGTGATCAGGCCGATCAAGGCGGTCAAGGCCTTGGCGACCACCGACACCACCGCGCCCAGCAGCATGGCGACGAAGCTGATCCACAGCACGCGCAGGTCCAGTGGCCGGAACTGCCGCGGCATGTGCGCGTCGGCAAGGGTGGGATCGAGTGCGGGCGCAAGCGGAAGCGAGGCGCGGGTGTGCGGATCGGTACTGGATGAATGCATGTGGATGAGATGCCCCTGGAGTGCGCGCAAGGTTACAGGGATGAATGTGTAGTAGCTGGCTGGGAAATGAATCGCGTTGTCGCGCGCTCTCTCCCATCCTGTCGTAATCCCTTAACTACGTCATTGCGATCAAGTATTTGATTCAATAAGAAAGGTTGTCGCGCAAAAGGCCTGGACGGCTGCCTTGGTGCCATCGCTACTGTCGAATTTCGGCCTGGTGATAAGGCCACCGGCCAATATCCGGCGTTCGGACGACGGAGCTCAAGGCCAAGGGGGCTGATTGGCGATACCCGCGGCCACATACTTGCCGTTGGTTTCAGTTGTAAGAGCCTTCAAGTAGCTGGCAAGACCGTCATGAATAGCCTGCTCAGTTGCAGGGGAAGACCTTCCGAAGATCAAGCTCAATCCAGTGTTCACGTCGGGCCGTGCACGGATTTTGCCCGAGACATATTGCCACCCAAAGTGCTGCACAAGCCGCCTGATGGCCGCTTCGGTACACATGATTCGCGCCCAGCTGAACCCGGTTCCGAGTCCGTCTACTTTGCACAGCGCGATGAGTGATCGCTTGTCGCCGGTAATCAGGCCTGAACTCGGTTGATCGCACAAAGCCGCGAACAATGCCAATTCGCCGCCATCAATGTCGGGTGTACCCTGCAGTAGAAGATAGTTGGCCGATTCGGTCAGCACGATCACTTCCGCCGCACTCGAAATCAAGAGTTGAGCCTGCTGCACCGCCTCTGCGGTGCCGAGCTTCTTTAGTGCTTTGGTCGGTGTGTTGAGGTGCAATTGGTACCGGAGTTGCGACAGAATATAGAAGTCCGACAGTGAAACGCTTAGCGCCGTTGCCAGATCTTGCATTAGTCCGTACTGGCACATGCATTTAGCCGCATCGCTGTCGAGAAGATAGTTGGTGATTCTCATTAGAATCCCTGCACATTGAGCAAATAGCTTCGGTTCTCGTCCGTCAATCGATTCAAGTCGGCATGGGCAATGAATTGATCACGCACCAGTTCCAGTGCATTGGTGTTGCTTGGCAGATATGCCAATGCCTGGTTGGCCATTAACCAATCATCGTGGTCCTTGGCATAGCTCAATATGAGGTGCCCAACATCGATGTCCCTTACACGGCTTGCAGTTAACGCAGCCACAGCTAACTCGGCAGCAGACGCGAAACGCACACCGTCGCCAAGACGCGCGGTCTTTCCGTTCCGTAACAACGTCAAGGCAAAAGTATCTGCTTGGCGTTCCTCGCGGTCGGACGGGACATCGCCTGCCCCCTCCATGGCATCGGTAACGGCGGACAATCCTTCGTCGACCAGCGCACCGGTTGTGGCGACATGTCCGAGGCAGATATGTGCAAGCTCGTGCGCGAGGACGAAAAGCTGCCGCGCATCTTGGGGGGATTGATAACCGAGCACGATGATAGGTCTGCCCTCTACTTGTAGGGCCATGCCCGTGATGCGCTTACTGGTTCTAGGAAGATCCTTCAAGAAGAGAACTGGTACTCCCTGGCACCAACAGAAGTTCAGTAGTGTGTCAAAGGAGATGATGCTTTGCCTGCTGGAGGTCCGAATGTGTTCGCCAAGGATGCTTGAGTCGGTCTCGAGTGGCGTGTATGGCGCACGTGTGCAGTACAGCGCAAGCTTCGCCACTGCCATTCCGAGGGTCACGCAAACCTGTAGTTCGCTCTCAGCCGTTGTGCTACGACGTTTAAAACGAGCTTGCGTAGTTAGGCCGGACACTTCAAGTTCGCCACTTTTTGCAAAGCGCACATCGACCCCGAGACGTTGTTTCAGGATCGATGCAAACTCAATGGCACCGCCGCTTGTCTTAAATAGAGCGTTGTCCCACCAATCAGGCAGGAGGCGGGTGACGTAAGCCTTAGGGAACCCCGCCGCGGCAAGGCTCTCGTAGGCCCGTTTGGCAGAGACGACGGGCGTTTTCGTATTCATCCTTGGCCTCCGGCGTCATCCGCCCGATTTTCACATGTGTGCTTGACGGTGCGCAAAGAGCAACTTGGCCAGCCGGCGCGCATGGGTTTCACTTCCATCCCATACCTGGGCCAGTGCCTCCATCAGTTCGGGGGATTCCCGTGGATCACTGACTCCTTCGTATGCATCAATATCTACATATTTGCATAAAGATAGGAGCGTTCGACTGAGGCGGCGTGGACGCCCAAATAGGTTGCGATGTACCTGCGGCTGACCAAGTCCGGTGGCTTTTGAAATAGCGGTCCCAGACGTGAGGCCGCGCTCGGCGAAGCGATGGCGGAGCTCTTGCGCAAGGGCAACTGGGTCTTTAGGTCGTTTCATGCAAATAGCGTAACATGATTTGCATAATTGCATTCGCATGCTATGCTGGATGTGTTCTAGCCTCGATCCCGAGCACATGAGAGAGCTTGAAATCAAAAAGGCGCTCACCAGCCACTTGCTCAAGGAGGTGGCGGCGGACGGTTCATTTTTAGAGGAGCTGCGACTGCATGGCGGCGAAGTGCGCGCCGACCTCGTGCTCATTGAGCAAATGCACTGCTTTGAAATTAAGAGCGAGGCGGATAGTCTTGCGCGGCTAATCAACCAAGGGTCCCGTTACGCCCGCGTTTTTGATCATGTCACGCTGGTGATGGCGGAGCGCCATGTCTCGAAGGCGATGGAGTTGCTACCTCCATGGTGGGGAGCCATGGTGCTTGCGCCTGGCGGAACGTTCTATCAGTTGCGTCCAGCGCGCATGAATGTGCGACAGAGTGCAGACAGTCTTGCTTCCGTGCTAACCAAGGAAGAGGCGCTCGCCATTCTTGAGGATGCAGGTCAGACTAAGGGCTGGCGGAGCAAGAGCCTGTATCTCATTCAGCGCCACATCGCGAGCACTATGCCGCTTGAAGATATCAAGCGATGTATCCGCGATGCGCTACTACAGCGAGCCAATCGAACATCCATGATGCACTAATACTGGTCTTTCACTACGAATGCTATGTGATGCGTCCAGAATTCAGTGATGTGATAGTGTCCGCAGCGCTTGTTGAGTACTGACGGGTCCGAACGATCAGCAATCAGGTCGTCGCCAAACGAATAGCCGCGCCCCTTGAATTCGGCGGCATAAGCTGTCGTCATCAGCGTTGAAATGGCGATGGACTCTGCCGTCTTATTGTTCTGCCCCCGAATGACGCGCCAGTTGTCCTGGAGGGCGTAGCGAATGACTACGCGGCCACCTCGTCGTTGCTTTATTTCTTCATCCCAAGTGGGCGTCAGCGGCCCGTAATCGGAAAAGCCGATTTGTGAGACAGGTTCGGCGGCGGCAATCTTCTGCCACAACGCCCAGTCCTTTCGCGGTACGAGCGTCGCACCATTGATGTGGGCGAGGCTATCAGGAAACGCACCAGATGCGAGATGGGTATGCGCAAAACCCAAGGCCTTGAGCTCCTTTAAGGCGCTTGCAAAGACTGTGACCGACGGGCCAGTCAGAGTGCTGGGCGTGGCGCCGAGATCCACGATGAGTCGGTTCGTGGCGGCCCGAAGTCCGGTCGTTGCCAAACTGCGTTGGACTAGCGCTATCTGATCATGGGCCTTGCTGACATCGGTGAGCCTGAGTCGTAATGCGACCTTACGGTCACCCAGTGCCGCCTGGATCGCGGGGAATGTCGTGCTGACCGACGCGGCACTCAGAACTGGGCTCGCGAGGAGAGCAGGGCCCCCGACTGCATTCAGGAAATGATTGAGCTCAGCTATCCGTCCTAGAGTTAGATTTCCCTGCGGATCGGCGTAGTCCACCAAGGCCGGACGCGTCCATGTGGTGCCGTATTCCTGGATCACGGCTCGGTGCTGATCAGACATTCGTACTTCGATACAAGGGAGAATGCGCTCGGCAATTTCGGGAGCGGTATTCTTCAGTGCCAGCCGTTCCCATTTTTGGCATTTAATGATGGGAATATACGGTGGATATTGTTCATAGCTGCTAGGCATGGCCATCTCCTTGGTTTACTAGCATGAGCAACGCGGCGCATCTGATGGCATCGGCACAGTTGCTGCTTTCTTTAGTCGCTCGCGAGATATCTATCATTACGATTGCACCGGTGGCAATCGCCTGGCGCAGATTAACTCCTGCCAGAGGTTGCCCTCTGGAAGAGCGTGGGGATCGTGCACCATCAACAAACAGGCGGAATTCGAGGGATCAACTGCCGCACGGAACGCGTGCACAAATAGAGATGTATCATCTGCTTGCGCACATGAATACCGACGCGCAGCGGAAAATCCCATCGTTTTGCCAGAATAATGCAGCCACCTTCCTTAGAGGCTAGTGCCAGAGCTACGGCTACTAGTGCCACGGTAACGTCCCCCTCGATACATCCCTAGAGAGGGGGCTGGTGCTCCCACTTGACTCTGGACCTGGATCAAAGGTCTAGACTTGCCCGCATGAACCCGACCACCCCCTCCTTCACCATCGGTACCGTCGCCAAGCGCGCCGGCGTTCCCATCGACACCATCCGCTACTACGAGCGCGAAGGCCTGCTGCCCGAGCCGCTGCGCCGCGCGTCGGGCTATCGCAGCTACAACGAAACGGCGGTGCGGCAGTTGCGCTTTATCCGCCGCGCGAAGGATCTCGGTTTCACCCTGGAAGAAATCCGCGACCTGATGGCGCTGTCATCCGATCGCCGCGGTGGCGTGAAGGCGGTGCGCAAGCGTGCCGAGCAGCGGCTGGCGAGCATCGATGCGCGTATCGCCGAGCTCATGCGCATTCGCAAGGGCCTGCAGCAATTGGTCGAGGCCTGCCCAGGACATGGTGATCCGGAACATTGCCCGATCCTGCGCGCGCTGGCCGATGAGGAGCCGCAGGCATGAACGCACATTCGTGTTGCCATGGCGCGCAAGCCAGCGCGCGCGATCCGGTCTGCGGCATGAGCGTGGACGAGGCCAACGCCAGGCATCGCAGCGAGCATGCCGGCGAGACGTTCTACTTCTGCTGCGCGGGGTGCAAGACGAAGTTCGATGCGGAGCCCGGGCGCTATGTGCAGAAAGCTCCCGCGCATTCGCACAAGCACGCCGCACCGCAAGCTTCCGTGCCGGGCGCGATCTACACCTGCCCCATGCATCCGGAAGTACAGCAAGATCATCCCGGCGACTGCCCCAAATGCGGCATGGCGCTGGAACCGATGATGCCGAGCCTGGATGAGGACGACACGCACGAGGCGCGCGCGGCATCGCGCCGTTTGTGGTTGCTGGTCGCCTTGACCGTGCCGGTATTTGCGCTCGCCATGCTGCCGCACGCCGGCATGCATCTGCCACAGGCCTGGTCGGGCGTGGCGGGATGGATCGAAGCCTTGCTCGCCACGGCGGTGGTGCTGTGGGGCGGTGCGCCGTTCTTCGCGCGCGGCTGGCGCTCGCTCAAGCCATGGCAGCCGAACATGTATACGCTGATCGCGCTCGGTACCGGCGTGGCATGGCTCTACAGCGCATTGGCGTTCCTGGCGCCGTCGATCTTTCCGCCGGGCTTTCGCGACATGCATGGCCACGTCGGCGTGTATTTCGAATCCGCCGCGGTGATCGTCACGCTGGTGACGCTGGGCGATTTCCTGGAGTGGCGTGCGCGCCGGCGTACCGGCGCCGCGTTGAAGGCCTTGCTGGGCCTGGTGCCGAAAACCGCGCATCGTTTATCCGACGGCGAAGAACACGACGTGGCGCTGGACGAAGTGCATGCCGGTGACGTCTTGCGCATACGCCCCGGCGAAAAGGTGCCGGTGGACGGCGTCGTGCTGAGTGGTCACAGCCAGGTGGACGAATCGATGCTCACCGGCGAATCCATGCCGGTAAGCAAGAACGAAGGCGATCCGCTCACTGGCGGCACGGTCAACCAGCAAGGCGCCTTGACCATGCGGGTGGAGAAAGTCGGCGCCGCCACCGTGCTGTCGCAGATCGTCGCGCAAGTGGCGCAGGCGCAGCGCAGCAAGGCGCCGCTGCAACGGGTGGCCGATCGCGTGGCGGCGTGGTTCGTGCCGGTGGTGATCGCGGTGGCCGTGCTGGCCTTCGCCGGCTGGACTTGGTTCGGGCCGGAACCGCGCCTGGCGCATGCGTTGATCGCCGCGGTGTCGGTGTTGATCATCGCCTGTCCCTGCGCGCTGGGCTTGGCCACGCCGATCTCGATCATGGTGGCGAGCGGCCGCGGTGCGCAGCAGGGCTTGTTGTTCAAGGACGCCGGCGCGATCGAGGCGATGCGCGAGGTCGACACGCTGGTGCTGGACAAGACTGGCACCTTGACCGAAGGCAAGCCGTCGCTCACCACCGTTCTCGCGCTCGACCAGCACGAGCGCGCAGCACTGCTCAGCCTGGCCGCCAGCCTGGAGCAGGCCAGCGAGCATCCATTGGCCAGGGCGATCGTCGCCGCGGCGAAAGAGCAGGGCGTGGATGTCCCCGCGGCCACCGATTTCCAGGCGCACGTCGGTGGCGGCGTCAGCGGACAGGCGCAAGGGCAGCGGCTGGTGTTCGGCAACGCGCAGCTGATGGAGCAGATGCTCGTCGCGTTGTCGGCGGACACGCTGGCCAAGGCCGAACGCCTGCGCGGTGAAGGAGCCACCGCGATGTTCCTGGCCATCGACGGCAAGGTGGCCGGCGTGTTCGGCGTCAGCGATCGCATCAAGGCCGATACGCCGTATGCGCTCGCCAGCCTGAAGGCTGCCGGCATGCATATCGTGATGCTGACCGGCGATCACGCCACCACCGCGCAGGCGGTGGCGCGCACGCTGGCCATCGACGAAGTGCACGCCGGCGTTTCGCCTGCCGGCAAGGCCGCGGTGATCGAAACCTTGCGCAAGCAGGGCAGGCGTGTGGCGATGGCCGGCGACGGCATCAACGACGCACCAGCCTTGGCGGCGGCAGATATCGGCATCGCCATGGGCCACGGCACCGATGTGGCGATGGAAACCGCGCAGGTGACGCTGGTGAAAGGACAGCTCGGCGGCATTCTGCGCGCACGCATGCTGTCGGCCGCGACGGTGAAGAACGTTCGCCAGAATCTGTTCTTCGCCTTCGTCTACAACGCGGTCGGCGTGCCGCTGGCGGCCGGCGTGCTGTATCCACTGTTCGGCATCACGCTGTCGCCGATGATCGCGGCGCTGGCGATGAGCCTGTCGTCGGTGTCGGTCGTCGGCAATGCGTTGCGCTTGCGCATGCGTGGCAACACCTGAGCTCTCCCGTAGGTTGGGCTGACGCGAAGCCGAACCCCAACATTGCCATGCACATGGCGACGTTGGGTTTCGGCTGCGCCTCTACCCAACCTACGTGGGTATCAACGCCCGCCCAACTCCGCGCCTGTGGTCGGATTGCTCTTGGTATTCGACGCCGTACGCGTCGCGAACGCGCGCACACAGGCCTGGTCTTCCGAATCCAGCTTCACCTGCGCGTTGCCGTCACCGCCGTCCATCGCGACGAATTCATCGATATTGCTGATGTATTTGAAATTCTCGTCGCTGTTCCACGGGCCGCGCGTGTCGCCTTCGCCTTGCGAGGTGTTCACGTACACATGCGCAAAGCCGTCTTTGCCGGGCAGCTTGCCGGGCGGGAAGTTGGGTTCGATGGCGTAGAGCGCCTTTTCGAACGACAACTGGTGTGCGATCTCGCGCGTCATCAGGAAACCCAGTGCATCCTTTACACCCGGATCGTCGGTCACGTTGATCAGGCGTTCGTAGATGATCTTCGCGCGCGCTTCGGCGGCGATATTCGAACGCAGGTCGCAAGTGGGATCGCCGATGGAGTCGATGTAGGCCGCGCTCCACGGCACGCCGCCGGAATTGGTCAGTGCAGGGCCGCCGCCGTAGAGAACCTGCGTGACGTGCGAATCGTTGCCGGCGCCTTGCAACGAACGATACAGATCCGCGGCCTCGGCCACGCCTTCGGCCAGTTCGCCCTTGGCGCCGCGGTTGAGCATGGCGACGATCGAGCCGATCACTTCCAGATGGCTCAGCTCTTCGGTGGCGATATCCATCAGCATGTCCTTGCGGCCGGGATCTTCCTCGGCCAGGGCCTGCGTGAAGTAGCGCATGGCGGCGGCCAGTTCGCCTTGCGGGCCGCCGAATTGCTCCAGCATCAAGTTGGCCAGTCCAGGATTGCATTCGGCGACGTGGACGGAATACTGCAACCGCTTGTTGTGAGAAAACATGGTGTGGTTCTCCGTAGATCGGATGAGTTGTGGCGCCTGGCAGGCAGCCGCTTCGGAGCTTGATGGGTCGAGAATCGATGTGCAGTGCGAACGCGAAACACGCTCGCCGCGCTAATGTGGGCGCGTAGCGGTCGAGGTGCGGTCAATCGTGTGTCGAGAACGCGCGATCACAATTGCAGCAACAGCATGACGTTGAGCGCGATCACGAACGCAGCGCAGGCAAGGGTCGTCAACCACGTCCACGCGCCGCTGCGATAGGTGCCCATGATGGTTTTGTCGCGCACGAACCACACCAGCGCCAGCATCGGAAACGGCAGCGCGATGCTCAGCACCACCTGGCTCAGCACCAGCGCCTGCGTGGCGTTCATGCCTAGATAGACCACCACGAAGCTGGGCAGCATGGTGATCAGCCGCCGGAACCACAGCGGCGTCTGCATGCCGACAAAGCCTTGCATCACCAATTGTCCCGCCATCGTGCCGACGACCGAGCTGGACAGGCCCGAGGCGATCAGCGACACCAGAAACAAGCTTGCAGCGGCCGAGCCGAGCAGGGGCGTAAGGCTGTGATACGCGGTCTGGATTTCCGCCACGTCGCGATGGCCGGCATGGAAAGCGCCCGAGGCCATCAGCACCATCGACACGTTGATCAACCCGGCGATGCCGAGCGCAACGCTCACCTCGATGCTCGAGTAGCGCAGCACGCGCTTGCGCTCATGCTGGGATACCGAGGGAAAACGGCGTTGTGTGAGTCCCGAATGCAAAAACAGCGCATGCGGCATCACCGTGGCGCCGATGATGCCGGCGGCGAGCAGCAGGGCCTGCGAATCTTGCCATTGCGGCGCAAGCAGCTGGCGGCCGGCGTGCAGCCAGTCCACCGGCACGATGAAAAGCTCCAGCAGATACGACAGCCCGACGATGCCCACCAGCGCGCCGATGGCCAGCTCGAGCCGCCGAAAGCCGCCGCCTTCCAGCAGCAGCAAGGCATACGTCACCACGCCGGTGACCAGCATGCCGGCCCATAACGGCAAGCCGAAAATCAGGCTGATGCCGATCGCACCGCCGAGGAACTCCGCAAGATCGGTGGCCATCGCGGCGATCTCACTCACGATCCACATCAGCCACACCAGCGGCCTGGGGAAGTTTTCGCGGCAAAGCTCCGCCAGGTTCCTGCCGGTGACAATGCCCAACCTGGCGGACAAACCCTGGAACAGCATCGCGATCAGGTTCGCCGTCAGCACCACCCACAGCAGGCCATAGCCATAGCGCGCGCCGGCCTGGATGTTGGTGGCGAAATTGCCGGGGTCCATATAGGCCACCGACACCACGATGGCCGGACCGGCGAACGGCACCAGCGCAGCCACGCCACGGCGCTTGCCGTCCAGCACGGCGCGCATCTCGCGCATGGCCGCCTCGTTGGCGCGGTCGGCGGCGGAGGGCTTGTACTTGGCGTCCAAGGTCGCGGTTCCCGTTGAGTGCATGATGGATGCTAGGGAGCGCGCCGTGCAAAGGGTGCGTATGCGTGCGTTGAAACGCGCGGTGTCGATGAGTTTGTTCATGCCCCGGCGACGGTCTCTTCCTTCCGCGCGATGCATGCTTTGGCCGCGCAACCATCCGCGTGCGAGGCTGACCCCATGAAAGAGGACACCATTTCCCTGGCGGGCACCACCCGGGCCATCGTCACGGTGCTGCGTACGCTGCTGGATGCGCAACCCGACCAGGACGCAACCTGGGAACGCCTGCGCGCGCAATATCACCAGGCCATCGCCGGCTATGATGCCGATCCTTCGCTGCTGGGCGAACGTACCTCGTTCGATGAAGTCTTCGACATGCTCGGCGTCGACGTGCATGACGATTTCCGTGTGGTGCGCAGCGTGCGCCACGCCAGCGGACGGTCACCCGATGTCGATACCGCAACGGCCACGCCGACCGATGGCGTGGACGATGCTTCGTTGTATTGACCCCTTTGCAGTGGAAGCGCCGCGCCTTCCGACTCCCCCTCCGACATGACGCGCGCTTCCGCTGCAATCCTCTTACAGGCGCCTGCCTGCTGACGTTGAACTCTTTTTCACCGCAACAAGACTTCGGGTACAGATGAGTACCGCCATGATCGCCTGGTACGACACAAGAGCGTGTCGTGCGCTGTCCTGTTTTTCTTGGAGTTACAGCAATGGCAAATCAAAGTTCAGGCAACAATCGCGGTGGACAAAGTGGCGGACGCGGATTCGCCGGCATGGACGAATCGCGGCAACGCGAGATCGCGAGCCAGGGTGGACGTGCGGCGCACGAAAGTGGCCACGCCCATGAGTTTTCCTCGGAAGAAGCTCGCGAAGCCGGCCGCAAAGGCGGTGAAGCGGTAAGCCAGGATCGCCAGCATATGTCCGCTATCGGCCAGAAAGGTGGTGAAGCGGTCAGCGAGGATCGCAGCCATATGGCGGATATCGGCCGCAAGGGCGGTGAAAACAGTCACGGCGGCGGTTCGCGTTCCGCCGGCGCCAGCTCGCGTGGCGGCAGCAGCGAGCAGCACGCCGAGGCCGGCAGGCAAAGTCACAAGAACACATGATGGGTGACTTTCCCTCCCCTGTCCGCAGGGGAGGGAGCCTCTCTTCAGCGCGGTGCATGGGCAGGGCGGACGTTCGTAGGTTGAGTGCAAACCCTGAAACATCCCCCCCCTTTTTTTTCGGCTGATACGTTGAGCGAAATCAGCAGGCTAACCATTTCTGCGCGTACCGCCCATATCGCCTCACCGTCATTCCGGCGAAGGCCGGAATCCATGCTTCGTGTTGACGATGGATTCCGGCCTTCGCCCACTGCTGTCCGGGAAAAACTGTAGCTCCGCGAAAAGATA
>CBJMMB010000054.1:0-24137 GCA_966430775.1 uncultured Dyella sp.
CGGCATTGTCCGCCGAAGCCGTGAGCGCCTGCGGATCGTTGTCCACGCCAATGGCGGCCGCCGCGCCCAGCTTGAGCGCCGCGATGGCGAGAATGCCCGAGCCGCAGCCGTAGTCGATCACGTGTTTGCCGGCGAGATCCAGGCCATCGAGCCATTCCAGGCACAGCGCCGTGGTGGGATGCGTGCCGCTGCCGAACGCGAGGCCGGGATCGAGTTGCACGATGACAGTGTCCGCATCATCCTGCGGCGTGATATTCCACGGATAAATCCACAATCGCCGCCCGAACTGCATGGGCTGGTACTGATCCATCCAGGCGCGTTCCCAATCCTCGTCCTCGACGTCGCGAAAACTCAGCTGGTCCGGTTCCAGCCATGGCAGCAATTCGCTCAAGGCTTCGCTCAGGCCGCGGCGATCGGTATCCGTATCGAACAACGCGTTCAAGGTGATCGTGGGCCACAGCGGCAGCTCGCCCACGCCCGGTTCGAAGATCGCCTGTTCGTCCGGCGTTTCGGCGTTGGCGTCGCGCAGCGTGACCGCCAAGGCGCCCAGATCGTCCAGCGCTTCTTCCACGCGGGGCTGTTGTTCGGCGCGGACGATCAGGGAGAGTTCGAGCCAGGGCATCGATGTTCCGTGAGATGGCTAATGCGAAATTTTCCTCTCATCCATGAGGATGAAGGGTAGTTCTCGCGATGATGTTTACTCTTGCCTCGTCGTCATTCCGGCGAAGGCCGGAATCCATCGTCATTACGAAGCATGGATTCCGGCCTTCGCCGGAATGACGGTGAGGCAATGTCGGGCATTTTCACGACGAATGCCGATCAATGCCCGCTATGCGGATGCTCCTTGCTCTCCGCCATGCGCTTTTCCAGATAGTGAATGTTCTGCCCACCCTGCTGGAAACCCACGTCCGACATGATGCGCTGCTGCAGCGGCACGTTGCACTTCACGCCTTCGATCACCGTTTCGGCCAACGCCAGACGCATGCGCGCAATAGCCGTTTCGCGATCGGGACCATGCACGATCAGCTTGCCGATCATCGAATCGTAGTTCGGCGGAATGCGATAGCCGTCGTACAGGTGCGTATCCACGCGCACGCCGGGGCCGCCCGGTGCTTCGAAGCGCTTCACCGTGCCCGGCGAAGGCATGAAGGTATCGGGATCTTCCGCATTGATGCGGCACTCGATCGCGTGGCCCTGGATCTTGATGTTTTCCTGCTTCAGCGACAGTTTTTCGCCGGCCGCGATCAGCAATTGTTCGCGCACCAGGTCCACGCCAGTGATCAGTTCCGTCACCGGATGTTCCACCTGGATACGCGTGTTCATTTCGATGAAGTAGAAGCGACCATTCTCGAACAGGAATTCGAACGTGCCGGCGCCGCGATAACCGATGCGCAGGCACGCATCCACGCACACCTGGCCGATCTGCGCGCGCAGTTCCGGCGTGATGCCGGGGGCGGGCGCTTCTTCCACCACTTTCTGGTGGCGGCGCTGCATCGAGCAGTCGCGTTCGCCCAGATGGATCGCATTGCCCTGGCCATCAGCGAGCACCTGGATTTCCACGTGGCGCGGATTTTCCAGGAACTTCTCCATGTACACCTGATCGTTGCCGAACGCCGCCTTCGCTTCCTGCTTGGTCATGGTGATGGCGTTGCCCAGGTGCGCTTCGGTGCGTACCACGCGCATGCCGCGTCCGCCGCCGCCGCCGGCGGCCTTGATGATCACCGGGTAACCGATCTCGCGCGCGATGCGCATGTTTTCTTCGACGTTGTCGCCGAGCGGACCACCGGAACCGGGCACGCACGGCACGCCGGCCGCTTTCATCGCGCGGATCGCTTCCACCTTGTCGCCCATCAGGCGGATCACGTCGGCGGTCGGGCCGATAAAGATGAAGCCGGATTGTTCCACCTGCTCGGCAAAATCCGCGCGTTCGGAAAGAAAACCGTAGCCGGGATGGATCGCGTTGGCATCGGTGATTTCCGCCGCCGCGATGATGCGCGGAATATTCAGATAGCTTTCCGCCGACGGCGCCGGGCCGATACAGATCGCTTCGTCGGCCAGGCCGACATGCTTGAGATTCCGATCCGCGGTGGAGTGCACGGCCACCGTCTTGATGCCAAGACTGTGGCACGCGCGCAACACGCGCAGTGCGATTTCGCCGCGATTGGCGATGACGACCTTTTCGAGCTTCTGCATAGTCGAAAGGCCGCTCAGCCGATCACGAACATCGGTTGGTCGAACTCCACCGGCTGGCCGTTCTCGACCAGGATGGCCTTCACCTCGCCGGAGACTTCGGCTTCGATCTGGTTGAACATCTTCATCGCTTCGATGATGCCCAGCGTCTCGCCGGCCTTCACCTGCTGGCCCACCTTCACGAACGCCGCTGCGCCCGGGCTGGCCGAGGCGTAGAACGTACCGACCATCGGCGCCTTCACCACGGTGCCGGCCGGCAGGTTGCTGCCTGGTTCGGCGCTTTCGGCTGCGGCGGGCGCGGCGGGTGCCGGGGCCATCGGAGCCGGGGCGGGCACGTGCGCCGGCTGCGGCGCGGCGACAGTGATGGCGCCTTTGGGCACGCGCGACAAGCGGACGACTTCCTCGCCTTCCTTGATTTCCAGTTCGGCGAGGTTGGATTCCTCGAGCAGGTCGATCAGTTTTTTGATCTTGCGCAGATCCATGGGGCTTGCCTTCTCAGGGTCTGGGGGCCGCAGCTTGGCGGCCGGAAAGTGAAAGGAAACGGTACGGGCGGCTAGCCGGCCGCTTTGTGTTCAAGTTTGCCGAGGGCCGCATCCAGGGCCAGCCGGTAGCTGGCGCTGCCGAACCCGCAGATCACGCCGATGGCCAGGTCCGACAGATAGGAGTGGCGGCGGAACGGCTCGCGGGCGTGCACGTTGCTCATGTGCAGTTCGATGAAGGGAATGCCCACCGCGGCCAGCGCATCGCGCAGGGCCACGCTGGTGTGCGTGAACGCGCCGGGGTTGATCAGGATGGTGGCGACCTGTTCGTCGCGGGCCTGATGAATGCGGCCGATCAGCTCATGCTCGGCGTTGGATTGGTACCAGGCCAGCTCGTGGCCGGCGGCCTGGGCGCGCTGGGCCAGCTGGTTGTTGATGTCGGCCAGCGTCTCCCGGCCATAGATATCGGGTTCGCGTACGCCGAGCAGATTGAGGTTGGGTCCGTGCAGGACCAGCAGCTTCGCCATACATCCCCGGGATGGCCAGAATCGGCGAGAGTGTGCGCGGTACCGGCGATATTGTCCAGTTCGGCGTAGTTCGGCGATGTTTGGCGGAGAAAGAAGATGTTAAACGTGCGGGAACGTATGGCGCCGCAAACCGCGTCAGGGCGCGGTTGCGGGGGACAGCCAGCGGTCCAGCCGATCCTCGCTCAAGGCGCCCCGGTGGGTGGCCAGAATCCGGCCGTTTTCGTCCAATAGCACGCTGTAAGGCAGGACTTCATCGGTATCGCCGAAGCGTAGCGAGGTGCTGGGCGAGTCGAGCTGGCCGATCAGGACGGGATACTTCACCGGGTGTCTGGCCAGGAAAGCGCGTACGCGATCGGGTTCATCCATCGCAATACCGAGCACGATCGCTCCCTGATCGGCGAACTTGCGCTGGGCGGCGTTCAAGGCCGGCATCTCTGCCAGGCAGGGCACGCACCAGCTGGCCCAGAAGTTCAGCAGCAGACGCTTGCCCTGGTAGCCGGACAACCGGCGCTCCTGGCCATCCAGGTCGCGCAGCGCCACGTCCGGGCGAAGATCGCCGACGTTCGCCACGTGAACCCCTGGCGGCACGTGCGCCAGCCGGCTTTCGTGCTGCAGCCAGCCACCGGCGATAGCGGCCAGCAGGGCCAGGGCCAGGATGAAAAGGTTGGTGCGGCTAAGCATCGAGGGCCTTTGGCTTGAAGATTGGGAATTTCGTCGCCCCGGCAAACGCCGGGGCTCAGCGACTTGCTGCTACCTTCAGCTTCGCCGGGACGACGAATGATCTCACTCCGCGGCCTTGTTCAACGCCTGCTCCACCAGCGAAAAGGTCAGCACCGTGGGCAGCTTCTGGCCGGCACCGCCGTTCTTCGGGAACACCACGTACAGCGGCACGCCGGGCGAATGGTATTCCTGCAGGAATGCGGAGATGGCGGGGTCCTCGTTGGTCCAGTCGCCCTTCATATAGATGGCGCCGGTGCGCTTGAGCAAGGCCTTGAAGTCATCGCCGTTGAGCACCGCATGCTCGTTCGCCTTGCAGGTCACGCACCAGTCGGCGGTCATGTCCACGAACACCGGCGTGCCGGCCTTGCGCAGTTCGGCGAGTTTTTCCGGCGAATAGGCGACGATGCCGTCCGCCGTGCCGGCGGCCTGTGCGCTGGGCGGCAAGGTGGCGAGGTAGTACAGCGGCGCCAGCGTGAACAGCGCGAGCAGGACGACCAGCGCGCGGCTCAGCCCGCCACGGTGACGGCTGCGCTCGAACCACCACAGCGTCATCGCCAGCAGCACGGCGGCCACCAGCAGCAGGCCGACCGCGTCGGCGCCGCGCTGGTTGGCCAGCACCCACGCCAGCCACACCGCGGTCAGGTACATCGGGAACGCCAGCACCTCTTTCAGCGTTTCCATCCAGCGACCGGGACGCGGCAGCCAGCGCGACAGGGCCGGCACGAAACCCACGGCGAGGAACGGCAGCGCAAGGCCCACACCCAAGGCAAGGAATACGCAGATCGCGCTGGCGATCGGCGCAACCAGCGCATACGCCAATGCGGTGCCCATGAACGGCGCCGTGCAGGGGCTGGCCACCACCACTGCCAGCACGCCGGTGAAGAAATCGCCGGCCGGGCCGGAACGGCTCGCCAAGCTGCTGCCGGTATTACCCAGCGACGCGCCGAACTGCACTACGCCGGACATCGACAACGCCACAGCCAGCATGATCAGCGTCAGCACCGCCACCACCACCGGATTCTGCAGGTGCGCGCCCCATGCCGTCTTCAGCGCGATGATCACCACGCCCAGCACCGCGAAGCTGACCAGTACACCGGCGGTGTACATCAACGCATGCATGCGTCGACGCGCCGGATTCTCCCCGCTTTCGATCAAGCTGATCGCCTTGATCGATAGCACCGGCAACACGCACGGCATCAGGTTGAGCACCAGGCCGCCACCCAGGGCGAGCAACAGCGCGTACAGGAAGCTCACGTTGAGCGAATCGGTTTTCTTCGCGCCTGCCGGAGGCATTTCTGGCGCGGGATTGGGCGCAGTTTCCACCTTCGTGCCGCCATGGCCAGTCAGATCGATCTGCGCCTCACGCGTCATCAGCGGATAGCACAAACCACCTTCCTGGCAGCCTTGAAAACTCGCGACGACAGCGAGCGATGACATACCTTGAGTATCGCCATCGACGCTGACCGGCAAGGTCAGTTCGTTGAAATAGACGGTGGTGTTGCCGAAATGCGCGTCCTGATGCGGCACGCCAGCCGGCCAGCTGGGTGACAGCGAAAGGTTCGGCGCGTCCTTGACCGCGAGCTTCGTCTGATCGCGATACAGGTAATAGCCCTTGGCGATGGTCCAGCGCAGCAGCAGGTGATGGGCATCCTGCGCGATCGCATCGAAGCGGAACGCTTGTTCCGCCGGCAGCGGTGCGTTGTTGCCGGAAAGCGCTTGCGCCGGTGCGCCGAATGCCGCTGCGAGCTTGTTTGCCGGTGCGGCAGTCGTCGGCAAAGCCAGATTCAAATGCTCGGTATGCGGCGGATAGCAGATCTTCGGATCGGTCTCGTGGCAGCCCTGATAGCGCACGCTCAAGGCCAACGTGGCGGTGCCTGGCGCGACCGTGTACGGAATGGTGGCGTCCACGCTGTGGTGATACGTCTCTACCGGACCCAGATACGGATCGTCATGCTTCTCGCCGTTGGGCAACTGCGCCTCGCCCAGCGTCACGCCATCACCGCCCTTGAACGCCATGCGGCCGCGATAAAGGTAATAGTCCTGCGCAATGGTCCAGTGCAGCTTCACCACGCCGGGCGTGCTGGCGTCGGCGCTGAGTTTGTAGGCCTCGGTCACCGGCAACAGGTTGTCTTCGGCATCCTGCGCGAAGGCCTGCATGCCGACGATCAGCGTAAGCAAGGTAAGTAGATAGACCGCGACGCGGCCGTAACGAAGCGAGCGCATTCCGACTCCATGCTGTGGGGTTCGCGCAGGGCGCGAAGGGGGATTATGGGCCTTAGGCCTTTTCGACCGCATCCAGCGGCGTGGGTGCCGCTGGACGAAGCTTCAACATGCCGGTGGTGAGTGCCACGCCGAGCAGGATCACGGCGCAACCGCCGGCCATCGCCAGGGTGATCGATTCGTGCAGGAACATCGCGCCCCACACCACGCCGAACACCGGGATCAGGTACAGCACCGCCATCGAGCGGGTCGAGCCGATGCGCGCCAGCAAGCGGTAGAACAACACGTAGGCGAGCGAGGTGCAGGCAGCGGCCAGGCCGAACATGGCGACCCAGGCCTGCAAGCCGGGTGACGTGGCCGGCCACCACCACACGGTGAAGGGCAGCAGCATCACGGCCGCGGCCACCTGGCTGCCGATCGCGATCGTGAGCGGCGAAACGCTCTGCACGCGCCGATGGCTGTAATGCGCGCCGAAGGTGTAGCAGATATTGGCGCCCACGCAGGCTGCCATCGCCCAGCCCACCGTCGCGCCGCCGTGACCGAAGCCCATGCTGCCGCCGATCAGCCACACCACGCCGGTCATGCCGATCACCAGGCCGCTCGCCTGGGTGGCGTTCAAGCGCTGGCCCAGCCACAGCCAGCCCGAGGCGGCCACCAACAGCGGCGCAATCGCATCGAAGATGGCCGACAGCCCGGACGGCAGGCTCTGCGCCGCATAGGAAAACAGCACGAACGGCAGCGCGGAATTGCTCAGCCCGATCAGCGCGATCGAGCGCCAGTTCGCGCGCATCTCGGCCAGCCGCTCGCGCGAGGTCAACAACGGTATCGAACAGATCGCCGCGCCGATCGCACGCATGCCGGCCAGGGCCATGCTGCCGAACTGCGCCGCGCCCATGCGCATGAACAGGAACGAAGCGCCCCACAGGGCTCCGAGCAACAGCAAGGCGGCGACGTCGGACTTCTTCATGGCGAATGGACTCGTGGCGGCGGGCATTTGAAGCTAGCCCCGCTCGATGACAGGACCTGTCAGCAGTCTCGGTGGATAGATGGCTAAGCGCGCGTGGACGCGCCCTGCTTGAACAATATGTTGCGTTCTTCATCCGACATCGCCTGCTTGGGCGCATACACGTTCTCGACACCTTCGTACGTGCGCAACGTGGCAGGCCGCGTCGCCATGTTTTCGAACCAGCGCTTGAGATGCACAAAAGCGCCGAGGTCCTGCCCATGTGCTTCGTGTGGAACGATCCACGGGTAACAGGCGATATCGGCAATCGAAAACTCGCCGGCGATGAACGGGCGATCGGCCAGGCGCCGATCGAGCACACCGTAGAGCCGGCTGGTTTCGCGCGTGTAGCGGTCGATGGCGTAAGGCACCTTCTCCGGCGCGTACACATTGAAGTGCCCGATCTGCCCGGCCATCGGCCCCAGTCCGGCCATCTGCCAGAACAGCCATTGCAGCACTTCGGCGCGGCCATGGATGCCTTTCGGAATGAAGCGGCCGATCTTTTCGGCCAGATAGAGCAGGATCGCGCCAGATTCGAACAACTGCACCGGTTCGCCACCGCCGATGGGCTCGTGGTCGACGATCGCCGGAATCTTGTTGTTCGGCGAAATGGCCAGGAACTCGGGCTTGAACTGCTCGCCCTTGCTGAGGCTCACCGGTATCGCGCGGTAGGGGAGCTGCGCTTCTTCCAGGAACAGCTTGGCTTTCAGGCCATTGGGCGTCGCGGCGAAATAGAGGTCGATCATGATGGCTTGGCTCCCGTGGCGTTGAGGGCATGCTAGGTAATCAGGTGGTCTTGTAAAAGGACCACATTGGATCAAATCTATGGGTCCAGTTTGCCCAGAGCCCTGCCACGTGGACCATCCGTTCGAATTTCCGCTCAGCTTGCCGGAACGTGGCTCGCGCCAGCGCATGGCCGCGCTGCATGCCCAATTGCGCGCCGCGATTCTTGATGGACGGCTGAAACCTGGCCTGCGCCTGCCCGCCACGCGCGAACTGGCCGAAGCATTGCAGGTATCGCGCAACACCGTCGTGGCAGCGTATGACCTGCTGCTAGGCGAAGGCTATATCGAAGCGCGGCAAGGCGCTGGCAACTTCGTGGCCGACCTCGCCATGCGGCGCAGCGGGCGACGTGCACGCGTCGACGTAGCCACGCCCGACAATCGATTGGCGCCGTACTGGCGAAACGTCGTGGGCTTGCCGCAGCCGATGCATGCCGGCGCCTATACGTACGACTTTCGTCTCGGCATTCCGGACAGCCGCTCCTTCCCCTACGACATCTGGCGGCGACTTGCCGCGCGCGCCTTGCGCAATCTGTCCAAGGCCGCGCCGCTCTACGATCTCGCGCAAGGGCGCTTGCCTTTGCGCCAGGCGATCGCGCAGCACATTTCCTTTGCGCGCGCGGTGTCGTGCGAAGCGGAGGATGTGGTCGTCACCAGCGGCGCGCAGCAGGCGTTCGATCTCTTGGCGCGCGTGCTGGTGACGCCGGGCCGCACGGTCGTTGCCGTGGAGGATCCCGGCTATCCACCGCTGCGCGAGGTATTTTGCGCTGCCGGCGCGCGCGTGATCGGTGCGCCGGTGGACGAGGAAGGATTGATCGTCGACCAACTGCCGCGTGACGCCAATGTGATCTACGTAACCCCTTCGCACCAGTTTCCGCTCGGCGTGGTGATGTCACCGCGCCGGCGCATCGAGCTGCTGGAGTTTGCGCGCACGCGCGGCGCCTTGGTGATCGAAGACGACTACGACAGCGAATTCCGCTACAGCGGCCGCCCGCTGGATGCGCTGCAGACACTCGATCGCGACGACAGCGTCTGCTACGTCGGCACGTTTTCCAAATGCCTGTTTCCCACGCTTCGCCTCGGTTATGCGGTGGTGCCACCGTGGCTGCGCACCGCCTTCGTCAACGGCAAGCACCAGGCCGATTGGCATGGCGACGTGCTGGCGCAGGATACGCTGGCGGCGTTCATCGCCGAAGGGCATCTGGTGCGCCACGTGCGGCATATGCGCAAGGTGTACGCGGAGCGGCGCGAGGCGTTGCTGGGTGCGTTGCAGCGGCACGGAAAAGGGCGGCTGCAAGTGTGGCCTTCGGATGCAGGTTTGCATCTGGCGGCACGGCTGGATGATGCGATCGATAGTTCGACCTTGCTTGCGCGCGCGACGGCCAACGGGATCAATCCGGAAATGCTGGACGCTTATACGAAGGAAAGCGCTGCCATGAACGGCCTTGCCTTCGGCCTGGGCATGATCGATGCAGCGCGGATCGACGAAGGCATCGCCAGGCTGATGAAGCTGGCCGCTCCGTAGGTTGGGGTGCAAACCCCAACGCGGTATTGCCAGTGGTCCCCATGAATTGCCACAAAGTGGCTCTTATGCTCCACGCATCAAATCGCGAGCATGCAGGCACCTCATGCAAGGAGATGATCGTGCGTATCGTGGCTCTGCTGTTGTTGATGTTGTTCAGCGCACAGGTTCTGGCCGAAACCGGCGAGCAGCACGCGCAGGCCGCAGCGCGTGGCCTGGTGGGCACGCCCGCGCCCCGGCTGGTGCTCAAGACCATCGATGGCCAGACCATCGACCTGGCCAGCTACTACGGCAAGAAAGCGGTGTATTTGAAATTCTGGGCCACCTGGTGCGTGCCGTGCCGCGAGCAGATGCCGCATCTGAAGCACGTCTATGAACAGGCCGGATCGGATATGGAAGTGATCGCCGTCGATGTCGGTTTCGACGACACCATCGAGGACGTGCGCCGCTATCGCAAGGAGATGGGCCTGAAGATGCCGATCGTGTTCGACGACGGTTCCATCGGCGAGGCGTTCCATCTGCGCGTGACGCCGCAGCACGTGGTGATCGGGCGCGACGGTCGCATCCTGTACGTCGGTCACGAAGCGAATGAAAAGCTCAACGCGGCATTGTTGGCGGCGCGCACGTCGACGCCGTCCAACGTCGCTACCGCAGTGGCAGCGAGTAACAGTGGCGCTGCGGACAAGCAACTGCCGGATGTGACGGTGCCTACGCTAGCGGGCGACACGTTCCGTCTGAATGCTGCGAACAGCCAGCCCACCGTGTTGGTGTTCATGTCGCCATGGTGCGAAACCTATCTGGCGAAAAGTCGCCCGGCCGTCGCGGCCAGTTGCCGTGCGGTACGCGAGCAAGTGACGGCGCTGTCGCGTAACGAACACGTGCGCTGGCTGGGCATCGCCTCCGGTCTATGGGCAGACCAGGATGGCCTGCGTGCGTATCAACAGGAACACCATCTGACGATGCCATTGGCCTTGGACGAATCCGGCGCGCTGTTCCGCCGCTTCCGCGTGATGCACGTGCCGACCTTGCTGGTGTTCGATGCACACGGTCGGCTGGTGCGGCGTATCGAAGGCGTGGATGCGCAGCTGGGCGATCAATTGAACGCGCTGTCGGCAAGATGAGAGGAGCCAGGCGCATGCGATACATGAAGCTCGCCGCCGTATGCATAGCTTTAGGGCTCAGCGGCAGCAGCCTGGCCGCGGAAGAACACGCGTTGCTGTCGTCGCCGTTGACAGGCATCGCGGATCACCAATTGGAAGCGGTCACCGTGACGTATGCGCCTGGCCAATCCTCTGCACCGCATCGGCACGGCGGCGATGCCTTCGTCTACGTATTGAGCGGCCATGTACGCAGCCAGGTGGAAGGCGCTGCCGCGCGCACCTATGGTCCGGGCGACAGCTGGTTTGAGCCGATGGGCGCGCATCATGTCATCAGCGGCAATGCGAGCACGACGGAGCCGGCAACGTTGCTGGTGGTCTTCGTTGCGAAGCCCGATGCACGCTTGACCGTATGGGATCGCACCGGCGTTCAATCGCCGCCGGCGGCGCGCACCCAGTCCAGGTAAGCGGCATGGCCGCGCTCCACCGGCACGGCGATCAATTCCGGCAACTCGTAGGGATGCAGCGCCAGCACGCGCTCCTTCAGCGCTTCGAAACGCGAGGCAGTGGTCTTGATCAGCAGCAGTTCTTCGCTGTCGGTGGTGACTTCGCCTTTCCAGCGATAGGTCGATTGAATCGCCGGGATGCGATTGACGCAGGCGGCCAGCAATTCGCCGACCAGCGCTTCGGCCAGATGCCGTGCGCTGTCGGCGTTCGGGCAGGTGCAATAACAGAGCAGGACGGGATCGGTCGTGGTCATGGGGACACGTCCTTGCGCGACATCAGGCCGTAGTTGCCGAATTTTTCCAGCACTTGCGCCACTTCGTCGTCATTGAGCAAGGCCGGCTTGCCCACTTGCAGCGCCAGTGTGTACTGGCGCGCCAAAGTTTCCACTTCCACCGCACGCCACATCGCCTGTTCCATCGTCGCCCCCACCGCGATCATGCCGTGGTTGGCCAGCAGGCAGGCCAGGCGTCCTTCCAGCGCGCGAACGACGGCATCGGAGAGTTCTTGCGTGCCATAGGTGTAGTAGCCGGCGCAGCGGATCGAATCGCCGCCGCCCACCGCGATCATGTAGTGCGCGGCGGGGATGTCCATGCGGCACATCGCCAGCGCGGTGCTGTAGGGCGGATGGGCGTGCACCACTGCGTGCACGTCTGGGCGGGCGGCGTAGATGTCCCGATGGAAGCGCCATTCGCTGGAGGGCCGCAGCCCCGGTGCGTGGCTGCCGTCCATCGCCACCTGCACCACGCCTTCGGCGGTGATTTCCTCGTAGGGCGTGCCGCTGGGGGTGATCAGGAACCCGTCGCCGCTGCGCACGCTGAGGTTGCCGGAGGTGCCCTGGCTCAGGCCCGAAGGGGTCAGCTTCAGGCCGTGGGCGACGATCTGCTCGCGTAATGTCTGGTCCCTGCTCACTGCCTGGGCGCCTCAGGTGGAAACGGAGCATCGTCGGCATTTTCGGCGGCCGTGTCGATCCTTCGGGCCAATTTGCGAACCGCGTCGTTTCGTTGTCGGCCCTTGAAAGCCCTCTGGCTTCCCCCATTACCGTCCCACGACCTCTTCGGCCCCTGTTGCAGGGGTTTTTTTGGTGGCTAGAATTGGCACTCACGTACCCCGAGTGCTAACAGGCCGCCCAGGCCGGGCCGGGGTCCTCAATTTTTTCATCCTCAAGCCAAAGCTGGAGTCCAACTCATGAGCAAACTGCGTCCGCTGCACGATCGCGTCATCGTCAAGCGCCTGGAGGAGGAGCGTGTCTCCGCCGGTGGCATCGTCATCCCCGACAGCGCCACCGAAAAGCCGACCCGCGGCAAGGTGATCGCTGCTGGCGAAGGCCGCATCCTGGAAGACGGCAAGGTTCGCCCGATGTCGGTCAAGGCCGGTGAAACGGTGCTGTTCGGCAAGTACGCCGGCCAGGAAATCAAGATCGACGGCGAAGAGCTGGTCTTCCTGAAGGAAGACGACATTGTTGCGGTGATCGAAGGCTGATCGGCCTCTCCCGCCTCTCTCTGCAAACCCTTTTAACGAATTGAAGGTATCTACCCATGGCAGCTAAAGAAGTCCGCTTCGGCGAAGACAGCCGCGCCCGCATCCTCAAAGGCGTAAACACCCTGGCCAACGCGGTCAAGGTCACCCTCGGCCCGAAGGGCCGCAACGTCGTGCTCCAGAAGAGCTTCGGCGCCCCCACCGTCACCAAGGACGGCGTGTCCGTGGCCAAGGAAATCGAACTGGCCGACGCCTACGAGAACATGGGCGCCCAGATCGTCAAGGAAGCCGCGTCCAAGACCTCCGACAACGCCGGTGACGGCACCACCACCGCCACCGTGCTCGCCCAGGCATTCGTGCGCGAAGGCCTGAAGGCCGTGGCCGCCGGCATGAACCCGATGGATCTGAAGCGCGGCATCGACAAGGCCGTGACCGCCGCGGTGGAAGAGCTCAAGAAGCTCTCCAAGCCCACCGCCGACGACAAGGCCATCGCCCAGGTCGGCACCATCTCGGCCAACTCCGACGCCGCCGTCGGCGACATCATCGCCACCGCGATGAAGAAGGTCGGCAAGGAAGGCGTGATCACGGTCGAGGAAGGTTCGGGCCTGGAAAACGAGCTGGACGTCGTCGAAGGCATGCAGTTCGACCGCGGCTACCTGTCGCCGTACTTCATCAACAACCAGCAGAGCCAGCAGGTCGAGCTGGATGATCCCTTCATCCTGCTGCACGACAAGAAGATCTCCAACGTGCGCGAAATGCTGCCGATCCTCGAAGGCGTGGCGAAGGCTGGCAAGCCGCTCCTGATCGTGGCTGAAGAAGTCGAAGGCGAAGCGCTGGCCACCCTGGTGGTCAACACCATCCGCGGCATCGTCAAGGTTGCCGCCGTGAAGGCGCCGGGCTTCGGCGATCGTCGCAAGGCGATGCTGGAAGACATGGCCATCCTCACCAACGGCCAGGTCATCTCCGAAGAAGTGGGCCTGCAGCTCGAGAAGGCCACCATCCAGGATCTGGGTCGCGCGAAGAAGATCGTGGTGACCAAGGAAAACACCACCATCATCGACGGCGCCGGCGAAGCCACCAAGATCCAGTCGCGCATCGGCCAGATCAAGGCGCAGATCGAGGAGACCTCCTCCGACTACGACCGCGAGAAGCTGCAGGAACGCGTGGCCAAGCTGGCCGGCGGCGTGGCCGTGATCAAGGTCGGCGCTGCGACCGAAGTCGAAATGAAGGAAAAGAAGGCCCGTGTCGAAGACGCCCTGCACGCCACGCGCGCAGCGGTTGAAGAAGGCGTGGTGCCTGGCGGTGGCGTGGCGCTGATCCGCACGCTCAAGGCCATCGAAAACCTGAAGGGCGACAACGAAGACCAGGACCACGGCATCGCCATCACCCGCCGTGCGCTGGAAGCCCCGCTGCGCGAAATCGTCGCCAACGCCGGCGCCGAGCCGTCCGTGATCGTCAACCAGGTCAAGGAAGGCAAGGGCAACTACGGCTACAACGCCGCCACTGGCGAGTTCGGCGACATGATCGAGTTCGGCATTCTGGACCCGACCAAGGTCACGCGCTCGGCCCTGCAGTACGGCTCGTCCGTCGCCGGCCTGCTCATCACCACCGAAGCGATGGTGGCCGAGCTGCCGAAGAAGGAAGAGCACAGCCACGGCGGCCCGGGTGCCGGTGGCATGGGCGGCATGGGTGGTATGGACTTCTAATAAGTCGTTCCGCTCCACAAGACCAGGAGGCCCGCGCAAGCGGGCCTTCTTTTTTATCACTGGCTGCCTTGCATATAGAAACAAATCCTATCTATATTGCAGGCAGAGTTAAATATGGAAACGATGTCCAGCCATATGCACGCCAGCCTTACATGAACACCCCCGATACCCCTGGCACGGCCGGCGTCCGGAGCCAACGTGCCGGTCGCTATATCGCCCAGCCCAGCGGATACCGCGCCTTCCATCCCGCGCCCTTGCCACCGCAGCCGCCGCTGCAACTGGAAGGTGAACTGCAGGCCCTGCTTTCGCAGGGTGACCACGCGCTCGGTCGTCTCGACGGCTCGATTCAGACTCTCCCTAACCCCGATCTGTTCGTCTTCATGTATGTGCGCAAGGAGGCGGTCCTCTCCAGCCAGATCGAGGGAACGCAGAGTTCACTGCAGGATCTGCTGGCTGCCGAGGCGCATATCCTGGCTCCGGACCGGCCGCGCGACGTCGACGAAGTGGTCAACTACGTTGCCGCTATGAATTACGGCCTTGCTCGGCTGCAGGAACTGCCGGTGTCGGTGCGCTTGATTCGAGAAATCCATGAGCGCCTGTTGCAGGGCGTACGCGGCATGCGCCTGACACCTGGTGAACTGCGTCGCTCGCAAAACTGGATCGGCCCGGCCGGGTGCACGTTGAACGAGGCGAGCTTCGTACCGCCACCGCCCTACGAGGTGCCGGTGGCGCTCGGTGCACTGGAATCTTTTCTGCATGCCGAGAGCGAACTGCCCCAATTGATTCAAGTCGGACTGGCACATGCGCAGTTCGAGACCATCCATCCTTTTTTGGATGGCAATGGCCGTGTCGGTCGTTTGCTGATCACATTTCTGCTTTGCCAACGGGGCATCCTGGGCAAGCCGGTGCTCTACCTGTCGCACTTCTTCAAGCAACATCGCACCGAATACTACGAACGCCTGCAAGCCGTGCGCGACAGCGGCGATTGGGAAGGCTGGCTGGCTTTCTTCTTGCGTGGCGTGGCCAGCGTCAGCCGCGAGGCGGCCGAAACCGCGCGACGCATCCTCGTTCTGCGGGAGGATCATCGCGCCAAAGTCACCGCGGGGCTGGGGCGCGCTGCCGGCAATGGGCATAAGTTGCTGGAACATCTGTACCAGCGCCCGATCGTTTCGGTGGCCGATGTGCAGGCGTTGACAGCGACAACCTACACCGCCGCCAATAACCTGGTTTCACGACTGGTTGCACTGGGCATTCTTGCCGAAGCCACCGGCTATCGCCGTAATCGGTTGTTCCGATATCAGGCTTATATTGAATTGTTCGGTGAATCCGGCGACGCGGCGGGCATTCAATAAACAACGCAATTCGGATCGGCAAAACGCACACCACCGGGGATCGCCCAAGCAAGAACGAAGTGCGCTACATGCGTTTGTGGGTGCAATGCCGAAAGTGGTTATCGATTTCAAAATTCGCGTCCACTTTTGCGATTTCCATCACACTCCTCCGAGTCGAAAGGTTCGTAATTTTCACCATTCGTTTGCCAGCATCGACGAAACAGGGGAGCTTCATTCAATGATCGAGCTGGAAATACAGATCCTTTCGGATCGCCGCGAAGGCTTGCTTGTGGAACTGGGGCGCGTGGTGGTTGCGAGCGGTTTTACGCTGTTGCGCCAGCGCGTGTATCAGGACCATCAAGGTGCGTGGCTGGTGATGGTGGTGCGCGGTGAAGCGGAGCGGCAGCTTGCCTTGGAGGAAACGCTTGCCACGCACAATCGCGTACTGAGCTTCGAAGCCACATTGCTGGCGCCGGGCGCGGCGGCGCAGGCGGGCGTGGCGCCATCGCCCACGCCGCGTGCAGCGCATGGCACCGGCAACGGATCGCCGCCTTCGCTTGCGGTGATCGGACCGGACGTGCGCAAGGTGGAAAGCGTGCTGCCGCAGCTGGCGCGCGATTACCCGAAGATATTTCCCTGGCTGCTGGCGCTGGAACACGAAGTGGCGGCCGAGGCACGCGAGGCCTCGCTGCTCTTGGCCGGGCGGCGTACCGGCATCTGGGTGTACAAGCGCGATTACGAAGTGGGCGGCAAGCTTGGCCTGCTCGATTCGATCAAGCGCATCGCTTCGCCGGCCTTGCGCGCGCTGGTGGCGATCGATGTGCGCGAACGCCACTTCCACATCCAGAACTGCCCGCTTTGTCCGCCAGGCGGTCATTCCGGCTGCAAGTTCTTCAGCGGATTCCTCGAAGGCATGCTGGGCGCGTCCGCCGCGCCGCAGACCGTTTTCGTGCGCAATCTGCATTGCCGCAGCCATAGCCATGGCGCGGGTGACTGCATTCTCGAAGTATCCCATTGATGCGTGCGTGGAGGGCGTGCGCATCGATGCGAGCCATGGAACGGCTCACGCACAACCGGGCGTCGCCGGCATCACGCCGCCGATGTCCGGCCTGTTGCCGATGACGTAGTTCAGCAGAACAAGCGGTGCAGCGCGGCCGGTAAACCTGTGGCCATGCGCTGAAAAGGCGACACGCGGTGGGCTGGCCGCGTGCTCGCGTTGACTCATGCCATAGCGATCGGAGGTGCAAGCCATGTCTGCTCATCAGCACTACAACCTGTTATTGGTGTTGCTTTCGTACCTGATATCCGTGCTCGGCTCATTCACGGCCTTGCAGTTGGCCGTGCTCATTCCGTTGGCCAGAACTTCGCAGCAGCGCATCGGCGCGGTGCTGGCGGCAGGTGCGGCGATGGGCGTGGGCGCGATCTGGGCGATGCATTTCATCGCCATGCTCGCCTGCGACATGGGCATGCCGGTGAGCTACGACCCGCTGCTGACCTCGCTCTCGGCGGTGATCGGCTTCGCCGCCTGCTCGCTGGGTCTGTTCATCGCCAGCAGCGGCGACTTCAACTGGGCCAAGCTTGCTGCGGCCGGTATCTGCATGGGGCTGGGCGTCACCGGCATGCATTACCTGGGCATGGCGGCGGTGTTGATGGCTGCGTACACGAGCTACGACATGAACCTGGTGGCGACCTCGATGATCATCGCGATCGTCGCGTCGATCGTCGCGCTGTGGCTGGCGTTCAACCTGCGCGGCCGCGTGCAGATGATCGGCAGCGCGCTGGTGATGGGGCTGGCCGTGTGCGGCATGCACTACACCGGCATGGCCGCTTTCAACGTGGAAGAAAGCAACGGGCCGGCACCGACGGGCATCGCCGGTGGCGTGGGTGGCGCCAACCTCGGCGCCACCATCTTCGTCGTGACGCTGGTGTTGCTGGTCGGTGCCTTGATCATCCACTACAAGCGCCAGCAGCGGCGTGCGGCGATCAGTATTTGAGCAAGTGGGAACGGGCCGCGTTAACGCCGTTCCCCGTTTCCGGCTAGCGATGCATGCCCATCGCCGCTGCTGCGCGCGTGCTTTCTTCTTCGCTGTCCTGCCTGGCCACTACGGTGCTTGGCGGCAGCAGGCTTGCGGGCAATAGCTTGTCGAGCTTGCCCTTCATGCGCAGCACGGCGATGCTCGCCATGTCCTTGTCGAACAAGGTTTGCTGCGCATCGAGCGCAGTCGGCGCGGCACCCGGCGCGCGCGTGAGCCGCGCCAGCGATGGCGCCAACACCTGCGTAAGCGCGAAGTACGCATCGTCATGGATGCCTGCGCGTTCCAGCAGCAATCCCGGCAGCATCCACGAAGCCATCTCGGTATGTTGCGGCGTGCCCGGATTGCGTGGATCGATCAACAGCCACGTGCCCGCTTGCGACAGCATGTCCTGACCGTCGGCAAAACCGGTGGTGTGGTAGGTGCCGATCAGGCCGGGCAAGTGGTCGCCGTAGAACAGCAGCAAGGTCGGGCGGCTGCGATGCGCGAGCAGGTTGGCCAGGCGGCCCAGTTCCTGGTCGGCGTGACGCATGTGATAGAGGTAGTTCTGCAGTTCCAGCTTGTCCTTGCCCTCGATGCCGGCCGGCACCGGAATGGCGTCGCGCGCGGCGCGGTCAACCGGCTCGGTGTCGTACGGACCGTGCGCTTCCAGGCTGATCGCGAACAGGAACTGCGGCGGCCCGGCGTCTTTCAGTTGCGCCATGATCTCGTCGGTCATCGCGCTGTCGGCCATGTATTTGCCGTCCATCGCGGCGTTCGCGGGAAAGCTCGATTGCGATACGAAGCGATCGAAGCCCAGCGTCTTGAACGCCGTGTTGCGATTCCAGAAGGTGGGATCATTGCCGTGGATCGCCACCGTTTCATAGCCATGCGAACGCAAGGTGCGCACCATGCTCGGCACCACCTTGTCGTGCATCTGCAGATACGGGAACTGCATGTTTCCGAAGTAGCGCAAGGAGAGCCCGGTCAGCACTTCGAACTCGGTACGAATGGTGCCGCCACCAAACGTGGGTACGTGCAGCGGGCCACTCATGCCTTGCGCGGCGAGGCGCTCAAGGTTGGGCGTGAGCTCGGCGTTTTCGTAGCCGCGCATGATGCGCGGATCGAAGAACGATTCGCTCTGGATCACCACGATATCCGGCAACGCCGTGCCCGGATCGGCCGGTGTCTGCATACGCGCGCGCACCGCATCGCCGGTGCTCTGCAGCAGGCTGCTCACCGCGGCGGGGTCGACTTTCTGTTTGCCGCGTCGATCCTGCAGGTGGAACATCACCAATGAGCTGACCAGGCCGGAATGGCTGGTGGTCGCGGACGCCGACCAGGGTTCCAGCCACAGTTTCTGGCCGTTGTAGAGATGTCGCCAGCCGGGCATGCCCAACACCAGGGTGGCCAGCACGGCGCCCAGCAGTGCTCCGCCGACCAGGCGCTTGCCGCGCGTGCGTGCGGCGAACAGCGGCGGTTCGTAGCGCCACATGGCGGCGACCAGCGCGATGCCGCCGAGCAGGGCGAGATAGGGCCACGGGCTATGAGGGAGATAACTGCCCAGCACGTGCAGGCCGCCCTTGCGCAGTTGATCCACCATGCGGAAATCCGCCGGCAGCAAGGGCATGCCTAGGTTGGACACCTTCAACGCGTTGACGCCGTACATCACGGCTTGCGCCAGAAACGCCAGCCCGAAGGACAGCAGGATGCGCCGGGTCATTACCAGCAACAGTAGGGCCAGCATCAGGCCGGGCATGGCGTTGGCCAGCGGAAAGGCGGGTTGCGCCAGCAGCCGGGAAGCCGCCACGCCATCGTTGCCATCCAGCAAGCCGGTCAGCAGCACGAACGCCACCATCATTGCCAGCACCAGGGCGATGCGTGCGGCGACGGAGCGTCTTGATAGCAGCGTGGAGGAAACGAAAGCCATGCGGTCCGATACCCGGCTCATCCAGGGGATACGGACTGTAACGTGATTGACATGAATCGGTTGTCGCCCATGCGGAAGGCTCAGGGCGGATTCACCCCTGTATGTGATGGATTTACAACAAATTAGCGAAAAGCAAGCGGGCCGCCATCGTGCCATGGCGGCCCATCCCGTGTGTCAACAGGGGCTTGCGCGGGATTGCTTCAGTGCTGCGTGTTACTGAACCGTAATAAACGCAGGTACGGCTTCACGGTGCGCCAGCCCTCCGGGAAGAGCTGCTGGGCGTCCGCGTCGGAGACCGAGGGCGCGATGATCACCTCATCACCCGGGCGCCAGTCGACCGGCGTGGTCAGCTTGCGGCCGTCGGTGAGCTGCAGCGAATCGAGCACGCGCAGGATCTCGTCCACGTTGCGGCCGGCGCTCGGCGGATAGGTCAGCGTCAGGCGTACCTTCTTCTGCGGATCGATGATGAAGACCGAACGCACCGTCACCTTCGGGTCGGCCTTCGGATGGAACATGCCGTACAGCTTGGCGACCTCCAGATCGGGATCAGCCAGGATCGGATAATTCACCGCCGCGCCGCCGACGTCTTCCACGTCCTTGATCCAGGCCTTGTGGTCGGCCACCGGATCGACCGACAGGCCGAGCAGTTTCGTGCGGCGCTGGTCGAACTCTGCCTTGCGGCGCGCGAACGCGCCCAGCTCGGTGGTGCAGACCGGCGTGAAATCCTTCGGATGCGAGAAGAACACCAGCCAATGGTCGCCGATGTAATCGTGCAGATGGATCGGGCCTTCGGTGGAGTCGAGAGTGAAATCAGGGGCGGTTTCGCCCAATTGCAGGCTCATGATGGTCTCCGTGAAGTAGCGACGGTCATGCCGCGTCAGCCAGGACGGCCGCTGGCGCGGTGGTTTGCGAAGGCAGTTCGCTCAAGAGTTCGCCGAACCAGTGCGAACGCTCGGCCTGCGCCGCCACTTCGCCCAGGATGAGCAGGGCCGGCGCTTCAATCGCACGCTGTGTCGCGAGCCTCGGCAGATCGCCGAGCGTGCCGGTGAGCGTGCGCTGCTGCGGCAGTGTTCCGTTTTCGACCAGCGCGAACGGCGTGCTGGCGGCGCGGCCATGCGCGATGAGTTGCGCGGTGAGTTCTTCGAGCTGGCCCACGCCCATGTAGATCGCCAAGGTTTGCCGTTCGTGCGCCAGTTCGCGCCAATCGAGCGTGTTCGACGACGACTGGCCGTGCGCGGTCACCAGTCGCACCGATTGCGCATGCCCGCGATGTGTCAGCGGCACGCCGCTGTACGCCGCGCACGCGATGGCGGCGGTAATGCCGGGCACGATTTCATAGGCGATGCCGTGCTCGCGCAGAAAATCCAGCTCTTCACCGCCGCGTCCGAACACGAACGGATCGCCACCTTTCAGGCGCACCACGCGCTTTCCTGCCTGCGCATGTTCGAGCATCAAGGCATGGATCGAATCTTGCGGCGTATGCATGCCGCCCGCGCGTTTGCCGACAGCGATGCGCACGGCATCGCGCCGTGCAAGATCGAGAATGGGTTCGCTGATCAGCGCGTCGTGCAGGATCACATCGGCTTCGTTCAAGGCGCGCAAGGCACGCAACGTCAGCAGGCCGGGATCGCCGGGACCGGCGCCCACCAGCGCGACGGAGCCGCTCGCTGGCGGCGTTGCAGTATCCGACAATGCAGTGACTAATCGATGTTCCGCATGCGCAGGCCGCGCGGCGCGCAGTTGCGCATGCACCGGACCGTCATGCAGCCAGTCATAGAAGCGGCGGCGTGCGGTGAGATCCGCATGGCGCGTGCGGATGCGTGCGCGATAACGCTGCGCAAGTTGCAGCAACGAACCCCATGCCGGATCCAGCAGGCTTTCGATCCGCTCGCGCAGGCGGCGCGCCAGCATCGGCGCCGCGCCGCCGCTGGAGATGGCCACCAGCAGCGGCGAGCGATCAATCAAAGCCGGCACCTGGAAGCTGGAAAGCGCCGCATCGTCCACGACGTTGACCAGCCGTTGCCTGGCTTGCCCATCGGCGGCGATGCGAGCGTTGAGTGGACGTGAACGCGTGGCGGCAATCACCAGCCAGGTGCCGTCGAGCCAATCGGAACGGTACGCGCCGGGCTTGTAGGCGATGCGCCCCTGCTGCACCCATTCGCGCAATTCCGGCGCCAACACCGGTGCGCCCACCGTGACCCGGGCGCCGGCCTTGAGCAGCATGGCCGTTTTCCGGGCCGCCACGTCGCCGCCACCCACCACCAGCACGTGGCGATCGTTCAAATCGGCAAACAGGGGATAAAGCATGGGCTTCAGGTTCCGGAAAACGCAGTCAGATGATCCACGCTAGCGCTTTCGGGCGTGCCCATGGAAATGGCCGCTGGGCGGGAAGATATGCCTGCGCGGCATAGGCTTTTTCATAACGCGAAATGGATTTTTAGATGTATAGACGTCCAAATACCGCTGTGTTAAGGTCCAGTGACGACCGGTAACAGGACCGGTGTTTGTGTGGGGATCGTGATGAAACGTCGTTCAGGGTGCTTCGCGAGCTGTATGCGCTTTGCCATGCGCCGAGCACACCCCTGCATGCCTTTCATCCTGGAGCCGATCTCATGACCCTCACGCAATTGCGCTACATCGTCGCCATCGCCGACGCCGGTCTCAACATCACCCTCGCCGCCGACAACGTCCACGCCACCCAGTCGGGCATCAGCAAGCAGCTCAAGCAACTGGAAGGCGAACTCGGTTTCCAGGTGTTCACCCGCCGCGGCAAGAGCCTGGATGCGGTCACGCCGGCCGGCGCCCAGGTGCTGGAACGCGCACGCACCATCCTGCACGAGGCACGCAACATTCGCGCGCTGGCCGCCAACCTGCGCGAAGAAGCGCAAGGCGAGCTGTCGGTAGCCACTACGCATACCCAGGCGCGCTTCGTGCTGCCGGAGGCGATCGCCCGCCTGAAACAGCACTATCCGGAGCTGGGCGTACACATTCGGCCGCAGGGCGAGGGCCGCATCATCAGCCTGTTCGAAAGCGGTGAGGTGGATCTGGCCGTGGTCAGCACCAGCGGCCAGGCGCCGGAAGGCGGCATCGCCGTGCCGCTGTTCCGCTGGTATCGCCGCGCGGTGGTGCCGCAGGGTCATCCCTTGGCCAAACTGAACCGGCCGCTGCGCATCGAGGATCTGGCGGAGTACCCGCTGGTCAGCTACGAATCCTCGCTGCAGCCCGAATCCTCGCTGCGCCGCGCCTTCGCCGCCGCGGCGCTCACCCCGCGCATCGCCTGCACCTCGGCCGATGCGGACCTGATCAAGACCTATGTGCTCGCCGGCCTGGGCGTGGGCATCCTGGCCGAGATGGCGATCATCCCGGCGGACGCCCGCGAGCTGGTCGCGCTGAATATCGACGGCCTGCTGCCGGTCTGCACCAGCTGGATGGTGCTGCGCCGGGACCACGTGCTGCGCAGCTACGTCGCGCAGTTCGCGCGGCTGGTGGCGCCGCAGATCGACGAGGCGGAACTGCGCCGCGTGGTGGCCGGGCACGCCGAACCGAACTGGCCTGCACCGCCGCTGTGGAGCGACCTGCAGCAACGCGGCCTGCGCCGCCCCGCGCCGCGCGCGGCCTAAGGGGTCGATTCCCATCGCGATGTCCGCAAGCGCGTCGGGGCGCTTGCCGGACAATCATTTGAGGTAACGCTGAAGGTCGCCGGGACGGCGCCGTGACACGATGCCTGGGTGCCGCCTGCGCGGCGCAAGTATCCACCCGGTTCATCTCATTCTTCACGGAGGAAAAATCCATGGCGCATGCCGTTCGTACCCCATCTTTCGCCCTGCGCGCGCTGCAAGGCTGCGCGCTGTCCGTCGCGCTGCTCGGCGCCAACGCGGCGCTGGCGCAGCAAGCCCCCTCGGGTTTGGAAAAAGCCGTCAACGCCGCCGCCAAATGGGCAGCCCAGGCCGATGCCGGCCAGGCCGACGCCATGTGGAAGGACAGCAGCGCCACCATGCAGAAGTCGGTCAGCCAGGCCGATTGGGCCAAGTACATCGCCCAGGTGCGCAAGGAGGCCGGCGCCCAGCAGGGCCGCGCGTGGCTGGCCGTAAACAAGGTCGACAACCCGCAGGGCATGCCGCCGGGCGAGTACCTCAACGTGGTCTACAACACCAAGTTCGCCAACGCGGCCACCTTCGAAACCGTGTCGATGGCCAGGAACGGTTCGAGCTGGCAGCCGGTGGGCTATGTTGTGCGTCCCCAGCAGCCGCCGAAAGCCCCGGCCGGCGCGCCTGCGCAGCCCGCGGCAGGCAAGTAATCGCTGCGATGAACGCCGCTTCCTCCAGCCAGAGGAAGCGGCGTTTTTTATGGCTTACACCAGGGCCTGGCTGACCAGCCAGTCGAACACCTTGCCCGCGGCCTCATTCACCGTGCTCTGGCTGGTATCCACGCGCAGTTCGGGCGTGGCGGGGATCTCGTACGGATCGTCGATACCGGTAAAGCCCTTGATCTTGCCGGCGCGCGCCGCTGCATAGAGGCCTTTGCGATCGCGTGTTTCGCAGACTTCCAGCGGCGTGGAAACGTGCACTTCCACGAAGCGTCCATGCGTTTCCACCAGCTGCCGCGCTTCGCTGCGCGCGCCATCGTAAGGCGCGA
>CBJMMB010000055.1:0-23626 GCA_966430775.1 uncultured Dyella sp.
ACAGCGGCAATCGCGGGCGGCTGGACGTGGCGCACAAGAGCGTGCTGCGCGTGCTCGGCGCAGCGGCGGGCACGCTCTGCGCGCTGCTGCTTGGTGTGCATCTGGGCCTGGACGAACGCATGCAGGTGGTCCTGATCCTCGTCGCCGCCTTCTTCGGCATATGGCTGCGGCCGCTGGGCTATGGCTGGTGGGCCTTGTTCGTCACCGTGGCGCTGGCGCTGCTGCAGAATCTTGCTGGTGGGCCGGCAACGCGCATGCTGTGGCCGCGGCTGGAAGAAATCGTGGTTGGCGCGGTGATCGGTGTCGCTGCGGCATGGTTCGTCCTGCCGATTCGCTCCACCGGTGTGCTGCGCCGGCGCATCGCCGATGCATTGGCCGCGCTGGCCGCCGCGCTGGGTCCAGCGTCAGCGGGTAAACCGGACGCCTTCTTCGCCGCGCTGCATGCCGTGGAACAGGTGGCGCCGGCATTTCGCGCCACGCGCCATATCGCGCATCGCGTGCGGCCGGAGCGTCCCGCCGACTGGATCGACACGCTGATCCATTGCCGCGAGCCGGCCGGAAAACTGATCGAACAGGGCTCCGCGCCGCCGAACGTGCAGCGCGCACTGGCGCAGGCACGCCGCTCGCTGCGCGAGCCGGAACAGATCCTCCCGGCCCTGCAGCAACTGCGCGCATGCCTGCACGAAGCGGTGTCTTCAAGAAATGCCTGCGCCTAATCCCCGCAGGCCATTCGCAGCGATATTCAGTTCTTCCACCGTGTTTCCCGCTGCGGGCGCCTCGCTTCCATTGTTCAGGGCTTGATCGCCGTCACCACACCATCAACGGCATACACACGCCGAATCTTCGCCGCAGGAAATACATAGAGTCGCAAGGGCATGCCATTCTCTTCGCTGACGACAATCTGCGTGATGCCGCCGAAGCGCGCCAGCATCGTGCATTGACGGAATGCTTCATCACTCATGCCTACGCTGGGTAGATCAACCAGCTTCTCGCCGCATCGCTGATGCATCGCTTCCTGATCCTGGCTGAGTTGCGCGGCGGCCACTGCATTATCGTGTTCGGCCTTGGCCTGCAGGCGGGCGGTTATCGCTTCCTCGCGTTGTTCGAGTTCTTGCCATGATGGACGCGGTCTGGGCTTGAAGTAGTCCGGCCCCTGCGGCTTCGGTGTCTCGGGTCGAGGCTGTGCCTTGGGCGGAGCGTGTTGGATCAGGCCAACGCCTAAAGCCTGCAAATGATCGAGTTTGCGTTCCAGCGCGGCCTCATCGTAGGACTTCTTCGGGGATGTGAGCGGTGCCTCGCTTGGTGGCGCCGTCACGGGTGCGCCTGCGCATGGCTGGTCCTGAAACACCGCCTGGCCGTTGATCTTGCATTGATAGATCGCTGCATCCTGATGCGCGGCTTGTACCGGACTTGCCGCCGCGGCGCTCACCACCAGCCCCACCAACCATCGCTTGATTCGCATCTGTCTATTCCTGGTTCTGGTCAGTGCTGCTCGCAGCGCGTCGATGGCGTGGCTTCGATGCGATCGAACGAGGTGCGCGTGCCATTGTTTTCAATCACCTCGAAATGACCGTCGCGTACATTCTCCATCGGGTTGGTGTCGACCGTGCCGCTCTTGCCGTCGCGCCAAACGATATGGTTGTCCTGGACCTTCCAGTCGCCGGTCACATCGCCAGGTGGCAGATTGTCGAAATGATTGGGCTGCATCACGTAACGGCCATCATCCTTCAACTCGATCCGGTGTACGGAACCTTGATGCGTCGATGACCACATGCCTATCAAGTCGCAGGGTTGTCGTGCAGGCGTCAGTGCACTGTGTGCGGCCTGCCGCGCGCTCGACCCCAACTGGTGCCATTGCGCTGTCGGGATGCGGCTCACATAGCCCCAGAGCGATAGGCCCCATGGCATAAGCACGATGGCCAGCGAGCCGTACAGCAGCAGCCGTATCGAAAGGGAGCGCGCGCCGGTCATGCGCGGCCAGCGCACACGACGCAACAGGCGGTACGCCAGCAATGGCGCCGTGCATGCCAGGATCAGCCACTTGTAATCCGTCACTGCGCGCCAACCCAAGCGCCACAACGATACGGGCGCTGTACCGGCATTGCGGGTGATCGGTAGCGGCGGTATCGGATCCACGACCGCATTGGGGGAGATATAGCGATCGCCCGCCGGTGCTGCGGCGAAACCGGCGCAGGTGGCTTTGCGGTGAAAAAAGCCGGCACCTGGCTCCTGCGTGCCAACACCCGGCCCAATCACCACGACCGTGCCGTCGTCCATCACCACCATGGTGTGATCCGTGCTGCCGAAGCCGGGATCCGCGAGTGGGAATACCCGGGCATCGGCAGGACGAAAGAGGGCAAGGGGATCGGTCGATAGGGCGCAACCGTCCGGCAGGTGTTCGGCGCTGGGTCCCATCTGTCGTCCCAGCAGGACGTAGTCCCACCAGTTTTTGCGGGCGTTCCACAACATGGATGTGGCACGCATGGGGTCGGATATATGCAGGAAACGCGCCCCGGCAGCATTCACTTCAAAGCTTTGACCGTTCGCCGGATCAGTGATGGTGGTCGCGGCGCGTCCGGCCAGTAGCGGGGCCGCATAGGTCAGTCCCTGGTTCTGCCAATTGACCTGCCAAATCGACCATTGCACAGTGCCGTCATACACGGCTGCCTCATGCGAGTTGACGATGGCATAGGCACGCCCATCCGGTAGCACGCCCAGTTGCGGCTCCCACTTGCTCAGGTATTGCAGGCTTGCGCTGCCGCAGGACGACCAGGTGTTGTCGCTGTGCTTCCAGCGTTGGCACAGCATGCTGTGAAACGGGTACACCATGACATAGATGACATCGCCAGAAGGCAGCAGCAGCGTCCTGGCGTTACCTCCTTGAGTAAGCGCAAGCGTACCGGCAGCGCTCCAGCGGTTGGTGGTGGCATCCCAGATGCGAGCCACCGGCATGTTGCTGAAATTTTCGTCCAGGTAGCCCACTGCCATCAGGCGGTGGTCGGCAAGTTTTACGAGGGCGGGAGCCCGTTGCCATGCCGGCGCCGCATCGTCTGCGAGCGGCCCTGCTTGCCAGCGCAAAATGTTGGTCGGCGTAAATACCAGCACGCTGCCATCGGGCCGAAACGCCAGGCTGATCGGGCTGGACATGTCACTCTCGCCGTTCGGCGAGGCCATGCCAGCCAATTGCCACTCGCCCGATCGCGCATTCCACAGCCATGCCCATGGCACCGAGTGGCCGTGAAAATTGGGAAGCCATGCACCGCCGGCTACCAACACGTCGCCGGAAGGCAAGCGCAGCGCAGCGTGACCATAGAGCCCTACCGGGAGATCCTCGGATTCGCTCCATTCACCGCTGGCCGGATTCCATATTTCCACCGAACGTAACGGCTTGCCGTCTTCTCCCATGCCGCCCGTGACCAATACGCGACCATCGGCAAGCAGGGTTGCGGTATGGCTGTAGCGCGCCACATGCATCGACGGCAAAGTTTTCCACGCAGTGCCTTGCGTGTTGAGCAGTTCGACGGAAGCCAGCGGTTGGTCATGGCTATCGAAGCCGCCGATCACCAGCAAGCTGCCGTCGGATAAGGCAGTGGCGCTGTGTTTGGCGCGCGCTATGTTCATCGGCGGCACCGCGCTCAGTGTGCCGCTTGCGTAGCGTTCCGCGCTGGAAAGCACGGGTTCGTCTGCATCCGGCGACAGTTGCGGATCACTTTCTCCGCCCACCAGCAGGACGCTGCCGTCGGGCATCAGCGTGGCGGTATGAAAAATGCGTGTCTGCGTCAGTGCCGGTACGGACTGCCAGTGATGCGACTTGCCATCCCACAGCGACAGACCTGCATACGGCGCTACGGGCGTGGGGTCATTGAGAATCTTGGTGACCTCGCATATGCCACCGGCGATCAGTACCTGGCCACCGGGAAGCACCGTTGCGGTATGCAAATAATGCTTGCCGCGTAGACACTCCGGGGCGTTTGGAAGCCGGCGCCAGCCTTGATGCGCAGGATCATAGAGCTTGGGCGAGGGGTCCGGCCCGTCTGCCACGCCTGAGCGATGACGCACGGCGTCGGTTTGATCCTGCTGGCTGAGCCATTCCTGGGTGGCCGTGCCATAGCCGTAAACCAGGATGCTGTTGTCGGGCAGCAGACTGACTGTGCTGCCGTGTTGCGTGGTCAGGTAGCCGCCGAAAGGCTGCAAGTGGCCGACTGCTTCGGAATCCTGCGCCAAAGACGCGTTGGCGGTCATCAGGGCAAGCAGGGCCGCTGCCAAACTGAAAAATTGTTTCATGGAGTGTGGCATCCCTGCATGCGCGCGCGATCGGTGTACCAGTTCAGGTCGGACATGGCGCTTTTGCGTTGCGTTTCGATGCTGCGCCAGTCGTCACCGGTTTGTTGGCGGCTGGCGATCAGCGCATTCACGGCCTGATCGTAGGCGCGGCGGCTGTCGGCGACGTGCTGGCGCAAGACCTCACAGCTTTCTTGGGCCGGGTGTTCAACAGCCAGCGATGGTATCTGCGGGTGCTGGCCGGCTGTACAGGGATGGTCGCTATAGCTCGTGCCTCCAGGCGTGTTATCGCAACGGTAGATGGACGTCGCCTGCTGCGCGGCTCCCGATGAGAGCAGTAATACATAGCGCTGATAATCGGCGTATTGCCGCAAATACTCCTGCCGATAGGGGCTGGGCGGCATGCTCAGGATGGCGGTGTGGTCCGCATCGATAGCCTGCATGGCCGTCGTGGCGCTTGCGCGGCCATGGCGCAAATCATCCAGCGCCGATGTCAGGCGGTCCAAGGATGGCACCAGGCGTTCTTCTTGCAGGATCTTGTCCAATGCCTTGCATTGGAGCAGCGCCGGAGCGCGCATCCGGTCTTCTACCACGGCGATGCCCCGGTCATTGCCTTCGGCGCGCATCTTGGCTTCCATCGCATCGAAGTTCGCGTTGACCTGCGCGCGACACTCATCACCATTGCGCGAATCGTACGGACCGATCGCATGAACGCTGTTTGCGCCCACGACGAGCACGACAGCGAGCGCCACCCGGTGGCGCCGACCGGGCGTTTTTTGAAGGATGGGCATCCCCTGTTCCCCATGTTCCAAACGCAACGGACTATAGCGGCAATGTACAAATGTGACGAATAGTGAGCTTTCCGCGACGCCTGCATCGGCGAAGCGGAGAGGCTTCTGGGCAGATCGGTGGGAGACTCAGGTGTCAGAGCGTCTTTCCGCGCAGGCCGTTTGCGCCGCCTTCCGGTCGCCCGAACGCCATGAAGCTGATCGCCGCAAACACCCACACGCCGATGCCGCCATAAAGCATCACCAGGCCGAAGCCGTTCACCAGCGCTTCGCGTGCGACCCCGTCGGCGTGCGCGATGTTTCCCGCGGCGATCCTTTCGGCGGATGCGCGCAGTAGCTGTTCGTCGCCCGCAGCGCCGAACACGCGCCTCAGATGGACGACGATGCCTTCCAGCAGGATGAAACCCATCATCGCGATATTGATCGCCAAGGTGATCAATCGCGCGCTCATGTCGATGCCCGACGCCATGCCCGCACGCGCGGCGGGTACCGAGCCTGTGGTGGTATTGGTGACCGGCGTGTTGGTCAACCCCAAGCCGACGCCGGCGAGCAGGCAGCCGGGCAGCATGCTCAGCCAGCTGGCGTGTTCCACGCGGCAGCCATATTGCATCAAGAGAAAACCGAGCCCGATCACGAACAGGCCGGCAGGAATCACCACGCGTGGCTGGTAACGCAACGTAAGCCGTTCGGCCAGCGGCGGCACCACCAGCGTGGGCAGGGTGTAGGCGAGCAATGCGATGCCGGCGGCGACCACGCCATAGCCCAGCGCGCCCTGGAAATAGATCGGCAGATAGATCACGAACGGCCAGAAGCTGAAGTTCATGCCGATCGAACCGCAGATCGCGCCGGAGAAGTTGCGGATGCCGAACACCGAGAAATCAAACATCGGATGCGTGTGTCTTTTTTCCACCAGCACGAACAGCGCGAAGCACGCCACCGACGTCGCCACCATGCCGATCGCCATCGCGCTGCCGAAACCGATCACCGGCCCCTGGATGATGAACCAGGTCAGGCAGAACACCGCCAGCGACAGCGTGACGATGCCGAGCACGTCCAGTTTTTCCGCGTGCGGATCGCGCGATTCCTGCACGCTGAGCACGGTGAGCGCCAGCGTCAGCGCCGTCAGCGGCACGTGCGCCAGAAACACCCAGCGCCAGTTCGCCAGGGATGCGATCGCGCCGCCGATGATGGGGCCGAAACCCAGACCGATGCCGAACACCACGCCCCACACGCCGAACGCGAAGCTACGTTCGCGCCCTTCGCGAAATTGATGCGAAAGAATGGCGATCAGGCCGATCAGCATGGCGCCGCCGCCCAATCCCTGCAGGAAACGGCTGGCGATCAGCACCGCGGTATTCGCCGCCAGTCCGCAGGTCAGCGAGGTGACGCCGAATACGAGCAGGCTGATCACGAACATGCGCCGGCGGCCGTAGCGGTCCGCCAACGTGCCGGCGGCCATCAGCACGGTGGTGCAGGCGAGCGTGTAGCCGTTCTCGATCCACTCCAGGTCGCGAAAATGCCCATGCAGGATCTGCTGCAGCGTGGGCAGGATCACTGGCACGCTGGAGATCTCCAGGCCGAACATCAGCGCCGCCAGGCAGACGGCCGCGAGCGCCATCAGGTTGTTGCCGGAAACCGCCGCGCCGGCGCGCGAAACAGACGCATCCATGGGAAACCATCGGGGGGGAAGGGGATGGTTATTGTGGGTACGCCGCTTTCATGATGGAAATGAATTGATTTTGTACTATCCAGCAAAGTCCATCATGAGTACGGCGCCATGCATTTCGATCCGGCACTCCTTCGCGCCTTCGTCACCGTCAAGGAAGCGGGTGGCTTCACGCGTGCCGCCGAACGGCTGCATCTCACCCAATCCGCCGTCAGCCATCAGATCCGGCGGCTGGAAGAACAAGTGGGGCGGCCGCTGCTTCATCGCACCACGCGCCGCCTGACGCTCACCGAGGACGGCGAGGATTTCCTGCGTTACGCGCAGCAGATCCTGCAGGGCTTCGATGCGTTGTCGCGGCGTTTTCTGCCCTCGCCCGTCGCGGGCGTGGTGCGTTTCGGCGTACCGGAAACCTTCATGGGCGAACGCTTGCCGTCGTTGTTGTGCCGCTTCGCGCGCAGCTATCCGGCGGTGCGGCTCGACGTGAGCGTCACCAGCATCCTCGACCTGCGCGCGATGGTCGACAGCGGCGATCTCGATCTGGCGGTGGTGATCTCCGAGCAGAAGCATGACGACGAAGCACTGCTGCGCCGTTCCCGGCTGGTGTGGGCGGCGGCCGATACGTTCCGCATGCCCGGCGCATCGCTGCCGCTGGCCTTCATGCCGCCCACCTGCATCTATCGCGACATCGCGGTGAGGGCGTTGAGCGATACCACTATCGACTGGCACATCATCTTCAGTTCGCCCGGCTGGCTGGGCATACGTGCCGCCGTGCTGGCAGGGCTCGCCGCCACCGTGCTGACGCGCGACGAACTGGAGCCGGGCATGAAAGTCATCGACGACGACTACGGCTTGCCGTCGTTGCCGAACGTAGGCTTTTCGTTGATCTGCGGCGAAGGTGGACACACGCCGGCCGCGCGCGAATTCGGCCGGCTGGTGCTCGACATGGCCGAGCTGCCGCCACCCACGTCGACGAAGACGGTCGCCACGCTGCGGCGCGCGTCACGCCGCTGAAATCCTCACGCAGTTGCGTCCCGCCCGCTTGGCTTCGTACAGCGCGGCATCCGCGCGGCGCCGTGCGGCCATCATGTCCGGCTCGCTGCTACTGGCGATGGCGGCGCCGATGGAAACGGTGAGCGAGTACGACTGCCCGTTGATATGGAACGGCGTGTGTTCCACCGCGGTGCGGATACGTTCGGCCAGCGCCAGCAGGGCGCCTTCCTTCACCGACGGCGACAGCACCAGGAATTCCTCGCCGCCTACGCGTCCGACCAAGTCGTTGGCGCGCAGCATGCGGCGGATGCTGGCGACCAGCTCCAGCAACACGCGATCGCCATCGTCGTGGCCGAAGCGATCGTTGATGCTCTTGAAATGGTCCGCGTCGATCAGCAGCACGCCGATCGATTCGCGCCTGGCGCGCGCCTTCGTCAGCAAGATGTCGGATGCTTCCAACAAGCCAAGGCGGTTGATCACGCCGGTGAGCGGATCGATACGCGCAAGATCGTACAGATCGCGCTGCAGGATTTCGTTGTAGAGCAACAGAAAACCCACGCTGGCCAGCAACGGCTGCAAGCCGAACAGCAACACGTAGGCAATATTCACCGGCGTCGGCACGCCGATGCCCTGCGGCGGCGTGGCCAGCATCCACAGCGACAGGTTGCGCCACACCAGCAGCGCAATCGCCAGCACATAGGTCCAGAACAGCAGGCATTGCGCGCGCGTGTCCTGTTCGCGGCAACCGCCCCACAGGGCGGACAGGTTGAGCAGCGCGTTGCAAGTGAGAATGGCCGAACCCCACAGCACGCGCATCAGGTAATCCGGATGCACCGCGCCCAGATAGGTCACGCCCAGCCAGCCGGCCACGCCAAGCGCGATGGCTTCGCGCCAGCGCAGATTACGCCCAAGCACCATGCGCAACGCTACGATGGTCAGCGCCTGCGCCGCAAGGTTCAGGGTGTTGCCCATCAGCAGCACCGAGGTTTGCGAAAGTTTGAAATCGAAGGCCAGGATGAAATCGCCACCGGCTTCCAGCAGCAACGCGCCCGCGCGCAGGCGCAGACCTTTCACCGCGCGATTGCTGCCGTCGCGCGTGCCGAACCACAGCATCAGCGCCAGCACCAATGCTTGGCCGCCATTGAGCAGCGCCAATGTTTCGATGTTCAAATGCATCGGGAGATCTCCTACAGCCCGCCTCGATCGTTGGCGCTCCCTGCACAACACGACGACATCGGCGCGCTTGCCGATGCCTCGAAACGGACAGTGTTACCGCACATCGATAGGCGATATCGTCAACATGGCTGTGCTCCCCCTTCCCGCGGCGCGGCTTTGTGCATCGTCGGCGTGAGCGCGAATGTCCGGATGGGACATGTGCGTGTGCCTGCCTGAGAGGCGAGGCAAGGACCATGCCAGAAGTCACGAACGAACGTTTGCGTAAAACAGGCCCTGCGCGTGCGCCGTGTTTAACTTTGTGAAGGCTGATCGGCATTCGGATTTAGATCGAAATTTGCCGCGGGATATCGCCGGCGAATGCCTGCCGAAAAGCGCACGCGACGATGCAACGAGATCGCCATGACGCGAGCTTGCGCGAAGCTGGCGCGCCATGGATGGTCACTCCGCGCGAATGATGTTCGGCATGCCGACGAAATAGGTCAGTTCGCGCGAGCGATGCGTGGCGCATGCCCATTCGAGCGGTTGCCTGCATGGCCTTGACTGACCTATGGTCAGCATCCCGCCGATCTCTCGTACAACCCCACCCCTGCCAGGAGAGAAAACCGCCATGCCTAAAGCCAACAAGGCCGATAAGGTCGACAAAGCCAAGCAACTGCGCAAAAGCCCGCTGAAGACACCCAGCGCGCTGGGCGAAAACGCGCGCCGCGACATCTCCGCCGAGCTCAACGCACTGCTCGCCGACGTGTTCGCGCTCTACCTGAAAACCAAGAACTTCCATTGGCACATGAGCGGCCCGCACTTTCGCGACTACCACCTGCTGCTGGACGAGCAATCGGACGAGATCTACGCCACCACCGATCCGATCGCCGAACGCGTGCGCAAGCTTGGCGGCGTCACCCTGCGTTCCATCGGCGACATCGCGCGCCATCAGCGCCTGTCCGACAACGACGCGGACTTCGTCACGCCGCAGGACATGCTGGCGGAACTGCGCGAAGACAATGCGCGCGTGGCCGACTTCATGCGCAAGACGCACGAGTTGTGCGACGAATACAACGACGTGGCCACGGCGAGCCTGCTGGAAAACTGGATCGACGAGGCGGAGCGGCGGGTATGGTTCTTGTTTGAGGCGGGGCGGACGGTGTGAGCGACAGGCCTTCAGCGAGTAAAGCGTAGTTGCCTGAAGTGTGTTCCCTCCCCTGCTTGCAGGGGAGGGTTAGGGTGGGGTGAAGCAACCTCGCGATTCATTGCAACGATGCGGCAAGCTCGGACAACCCCACCCCAGCCCTCCCCTACTTCGCAGGGGAGGGAGCCGTCATTCGCGTAGCTGAGATTCGGCGCCCGAAAGAAAACCACGGCACCTCCGCATACGACGCCGCGACAATCCATCCCGCCGCGGTAAGCACCGTGGAAATCAGCAAGCCGGTCCAGGCAAATCGCTGCGACGGCGTCGCCATCACCATCGGAATCCATACCAGCACGGTGAAACCGCCCATCATCCACGCTTCCAAGGTGGCGGCCAGCCGCGGCAGCACGCTCAGCGCGATAGCCAGCCCCGCCGCGATATGCGCGATGCCGGTGAAATACGCCCAGCCCATGCGATAAGGCAGCCAGCCGGGCACCATCGCCGCGGTTTCCTTGGCGTAGACCAGGTGTTCCAATCCGATCAGCGGCACCGCCACGGCGAAGGCGATGCGCGCCATGCGCAGCGCAGGCGTGCCGCACAGCGCCGCGATATAGGGTTTGTCATCCGGCGTGGCGGCACACGCGTACAGCACGATATTCGCCGCCACCAGCGTGACGATTTCCGCGCAGCCGCCCCAGGCCACTTCATGCAAGGGCGCGAGGATCACGCGCGGCACGTGCAGCGCCAGCAGCCACAGCAGGGTGTACATGAGCATCACGAACGCAGCCGGCACCAGCGTGCGCCGCAGCAGCAATCCCGCGCCGCCCACCGCCATCACCGCGCCGGAGATCAGTGCAAGGAATGGTCGTCCGGGTATGCCTTCGGGCACCGGCTGCCATACCGAGGCGAAATCCTGCGAGAACACGCTGAGCAGGCCCAGCGCGATAAACGCCAGGGCGAACACCACACGACCGGCATCGGCGACACGCATGCAAGCTTCCCGCAGCCAAGGATGCGTTCATTCAAGCGGCGGGCGGCGCCGATGCAAGAGCCAATCGCACGAGCCTGCGCCAAGCCAATGCGCGCCCCGATTTCGCCTCACCTTCGACCGCCGGGCGACCCGCCATGCCGCTAGCATGAGCGCCCCACACAGATCGGAGGTGAATGCATGGATCGTCGCAATGTACTCAAGGGCATCGCCGTAGGCGCCGTCGCGCTGGGGCTGCGCCCATCACTGTCGCTGGCGGAAACCAAGGATGGCCATGCGCCATGGGCGGCGCTGGAGCGGCAATACGGCGGGCGGCTGGGCGTGGCGGTGCTGGATACCGGCAGCGGCCAGCGCGGCGGCCATCGCGAGGACGAGCGTTTTCTGATGTGCAGCACCTTCAAGATGTTGCTGGCGGCGGCGGTGCTATGGCGTGTCGATCGCGGCAAGGAGCAGTTGGATCGGCGCCTGGTGTTCGGCAAGGAAGCATTGCTGGACTACGCGCCCATCGCCAGCCAGCACGTCGGCCCGCCAGGCATGACGCTGGCCGAACTGTGCGAAGCGGCGGTCTCGCTGAGCGACAACACGGCCGCGAACGTGCTGCTCGCGCATCTGGGCGGTCCTTCCGTGGTGACCGATTTCGCACGGCGGCTGGGCGATGCCATCACGCGCCTGGACCATATCGAGCCGGCGCTCAATCTTCCCAGCCCCGACCACGTCAGCGACACCACCATACCCAACGCGATGCTCGCGAACCTGCACAAGCTGATGCTGGGCGACGTGCTGTCCGAGCCGTCGCGCAAGCGCCTCACCACCTGGATGCTCGGCACCGTCACCGGCAAGAACCTGCTGCGCGCAGGCCTGCCGGCCGACTGGCGCGTCGGCGACAAGACCGGGCGCTACGACATCCAGACCAACGACGTCGCCATCATCTGGCCGCCCGGCCGCAAGCCGTTGCTGGTGGCGGTGTATTACGAAAACCCGGCGAGAGACGCCGATGCGCGCGCCACCGTGCTGGCGGCGGCAGGGCGTATCGTCGGCGCGATGTAACGCCGCTTAGGTCGCGTGCAGCATCGCCTGTTGCCACGCGCGGCCGAGGTACAGGCGATTGCGCTTGCAGACGTTCAGCGTGCTGATCAGCAAGGCGCGCTGGTGCACGAATTCGACCAGCATGTCGACCATGCAGCCCTGCTCGGCCGGCAGGGCGACCATGGCTTCGCCGATGTAGCCGCCTTCCAGATACGCGCCGTTGAACGTGCCGTTGAGATGCAGCGGTTTCCAGGCCTCGCTGCCCGGTACCGCCACGCTCAACGCAATCACCGAATCCGAACTGTCGTTGACGACATCCACGTAGTGCCGCGTCGATACATGGGAGCAGGACGCAAGCAGCCCCGCCACGACGCATAGTGCGTAGCGCATGATGATCTCTCCGTCGGGTAAACCCATCCGGCCGCGAGCGAACGTGCGGCCAGCGCGTGTGCAACATCAGAAGAGATGCGGCGATACGGAAAAGGGTTGCAACGTCGTGGGCTGGGATTGCAGCCCCGCCTACATGCGGCGATGTGGTGCCTGCTCAGCCGTTGCGCAGGTGCGCTTGCCGCCACGCCTTTCCGATGTGCAACCGTTCGTTGCAGACATTCACCGCATTGAGCCGCAACGGCTTCGTGCGCCGGAATGTGACCAGCACGTCGTACGTACATCCGCGTTCCGGCGGCAGTGCGAGCAAGGTGTTGCCGGGATAGCCGCCGCCAAGATCGGTAGGGTTGAAACCATCACTCAATTGCACCGGTTTCCAGCTCTCACTGCCCGGCGCCGCCAGGCTCAGCGACACCACCGAATCCTGGCTGTCATTGATGAAATCCACATAGTGCTGCGTGGGTACGTGAGCAGAGCAGGACGCAAGCAAGCCGGCCACGATGCATAATGCGTAGCGCATGATGATCTCTCCGTTGGGGAAACGAAGCCCGGGCCGCGCGCGGAACGTGCGGCCAATGCGGGTTCAACACCAGGAGAGATGCGGCCGTTCGAAAAAGGGTTGCAAGCTACGATTCGGCCTTCGGCTTGCCCATGCGGTAATACAACCGCCCCATGTAGAACAACGCCAGCGCCCGCCAGACCACGTGCACCAGCAGCACCTTGTTCGCCGCGCTGCCGAATTCCGCCTGCGAAAACTGCAGCAGGTCGTACGGCAGCGCGAGCAGCTGATACACGGCAAGGATGCACAGCGCCAGCTTGCCCGGCTTCAACCACAGCCAGGCGAGGCCGATCGTCAACCAGGCGATGTCGATCAGGTTGGGATTGATCATCTCGTGGCTCATCGCCGTCAGCGCGACGAACCACACCAGATGGCCGGCCTGTACGCAGAACGGCGCGACGATGGCCTGTTTCGCCTTGCCGAGCATCTTGCGCACCACCAGCCAGATGATCGCAGTGGCGACCAGCGGTACCAGCAGGTTGAATCCGGCGTACATGCCGATCGCCCAGCCGGCGATCGCGGCCACGATGCCGGCAACCTTGGTATAAGCCCCCACGGCCTCGCCCTGGGCCGATGCGGACCGCTTGGTGCGCATGGATTCTTCAGGATTCATGGGCTGCCCCTGTACGCGCTCCGTTGTCCAATGCTGCCGAAGACATTGCGCGTGACGTGGGGAGCTTAATGCCTTTGGAGGTCAAATAGATGTCTAGGGCCTCCGGTTTTCCCGCGCTGTCCGCCAATGCGACGTAGGTATCCGGACGGATCAGGTAAAGCGCATTGCGCGCAAGACCTGCCGCTTCATGCTGTGCTTGCCATTCGAAAACCTCGAGCGGCATGCCGTGTTGCGTGCACCATTCGCGCAACGCGTCGCTCGCATTGCCGTAAACGTGCACCTGCCACGTCATACGGTTGAGGCTCGAAAAATTATCGCTGCCATTCACCGCGACCCACGGCAGGCGATCTCCGCCATGCACGTCGCCGGCCGCGCCTTCGCTCAACGGGCCGTCGCGATAGTTCAAGGTGATCTGCGAGACGGTGCGGAACAGAAATTCGCGCGCGCTTTCGAAGTGCAGGATCGCCGGCATCAGCGTCGGCACCAGCCGTGTGCGCACCAGGTCGGCCACGCGGCCTTCAGCGGTAGCCAGGGTGAACACGCGATCGGTGGTGGCGACCAGCCGCTGCGCAAAACCGATGCGTTCGGCTTCGTAGCTGTCGAGCAGGCGGTCGGGTGCGCGTCCATCGAGCACGGCGGCGAGCTTCCACGCCAGGTTGATTGCATCGCCGATGCCGGTGTTCATGCCCTGGCCGCCGGCAGGACTATGGATATGTGCCGCATCGCCCAGCACGAACACCCGTCCGTTGCGGAAGTGTTCGGTGACGCGATGATGCACGCGATAGGTGGAAAACCAATGCACCTCTTTCACGTCGACTTTCAAATGGGTGATGGCGCGTTCGCTCACGTCTTCGAAACGCAGCGTCTCGGGGTGTTCCGCGCGTTCATCGCGCACGGTGCCGATCAGGCGCGCGCGCCCTTCGCCGGCGAGCGGAAAGACGGCCAGGAAATCCGCTTCGTCCAGGTCGATGTGCAGCTGCCCATCCAGCGACGGGCCGGACGCGTCCACGTCGGCCACGTAGAACACCTGCTTGTAGGTGCCGCCCGGAAAACCGGTGCCGATGGTTTCGCGCACCAATGAGCGCGCGCCGTCGCAGCCGGCGAGATACTGTGCTTCCCATTCGTGTTCGACGCCGTCGGGACCGCGCAGGCGCGCCACCACGCGATGGCCTTCGTCGCTGAAGCCCAGCAATTCGGTCTGCCGTTGCACGGATACGCCGAGTTGTTCGAGCCGTTCGATCAGCAATCGCTCGTGCTGATCCTGCGGAAAGATGTGCAGGAACGGAAACGGCGTGAGATCCGAACCGATCGACCTGAACTGCACCTGCGCCTTCTTTTCACCCTTCACCCACAGATTCACCGCGGGCACTTTATGGCCGTGTGTGACCACGCCATCGGCCAGATCGAGCTGGCGGTAAAGCTCCAGCGTGCGCGCCTGCACCGCCAGCGCGCGGGAGGTGGTGCCGGGTGTGGATGTCTTGTCGACGATATGGACGCTTACGCCCAGCTTGGCCAGCCACAACGCGAGCACCAGGCCGGTGGGACCTGCCCCAATGATCAGAACATCGCTGCGCATGGGTACACCTCGTGGGATCGTCCGTGCGAACTTAAGGCAACACTGACCAGGTATCGCCATCGTCATGATGCCTGGAAGGCTCGCAGGCTGTGTTGCGCGGCGCCGGGAAGACTGGCCGTCTTGCCAAGCCGCGTGGCGCAGTCTGCGGGCCTTCCAGGCATCACCCCATCATTTAAATTCAATACGTGGGGCCAGCCCTGTCTGTCCGCATGCCTTCGGTCCGCCGTCTCGACAGACGGCCAGTCTGCCTTCGCCGACGGCCCTGTGGCCTGCGAACAGACAGGGCTGGTGACGATGACGATACCTGGTCAGTGTTGCCTTAAGCCGTCACTCTATTTCAAGCTTGTAGCCTACTCCATAGATCGAGCGAATCGGGTCCTGCCCCGGTGCGGCGTGTTCCAGTTTGCGACGCAGGTTCTTGATGTGGCTGTCGACGGTGCGGTCGGTGACCACGCGGTGGTCCAGATAGAGGTTATCCAGCAGGTGATCGCGCGAGAACACGCGCCCCGGATTGGCCGCCAGCGTTTTCAGCAGGCGAAATTCCACCGGCGTCAGCTCCAGCGTCACGCCATGGAACAGGGCGCTGTGGGTCGCCTCGTCGATGCGCAGCGCGACCGCGCTGGCCTGCTCGGCGCCACCGCGCACGCGCCGCAGAATCGCCTTGACGCGCGCCACCACTTCGCGCGGACTGAACGGTTTGCAGATGTAGTCGTCCGCACCTAGTTCCAGACCGAGCAGACGGTCGATCTCTTCCACGCGCGCGGTGAGCATGATGATCGGCACGTCGCTGAAGCTGCGCAGCTCGCGGCAGATGTCCAGCCCGTCGCGTCCCGGCAGCATCAGGTCGAGCAGCACCAGATCCGGCTGGCCGGTCCTTACCGCGGAAACCGCTTCGCGCCCATCGGCCACCCAGCTCGACGCATAACCGCCCGCGCGCAGGTAATCGCCCACCAGCGCGGCGAGTTTCGGTTCGTCTTCCACGATCAGGATGCGCGCGAGCGCCAGCGGTGCGTGTTCCATGTCAGGCATTCTCCAACGGCAGGCGTACGGTGAGCCACAGCCCGCCCAGCGGTGAGGGATGCGCGTCGATCGAACCGCCGTGCGCTTCGACGATGGCGCGCGAAATCGCCAGGCCCAGGCCCGCGCCACCGCTGGCGCGATTGCGCGAACCTTCCGTGCGATAGAAGCGTTCGAACAGATGCGGCAGCTTGTCCAGGTCCACGCCCGGCGCCGAATCCATCAAGTCGACCACTGCGCTGTCGGCCATCACGCGGCAACTGATGCGCAGCACGCCGCCCGCTTCGGTGTAGCGCGCGCTGTTTTCGATCAGGTTGGCGAACAGTTGCTGCAGGCGTCCTTCGTCCGCGCTCACACGCGCCGGCGAAGAGGGCAGGCTCAGTTGCAGATCGATCTGCACGCGGCGGAAGCGATCGCGAAAGCTGTCGACGGTGCTTTCCAGCAGCTTGCACAGGTCCACTTCCACCTTGCGGTAGATCATGCTGCCGACGTCGGCCAGCGACAGCTGGTACAGATCGTCGATCAGCTTGCTTAGAAGGCGCACTTCACCCTGCAGCGACGCGATGGCCTCCTGGTCGAAGCGGCGCACGCCATCCTCCAGCGCTTCCAGTTCGCCGCGGATGATCGCCAGAGGCGTGCGCAATTCGTGCGAGATGTCGGCCACGAACTGGCGGCGCGTGCGCTCGTTCTTTTCCAGCACGTCCGCAAGCCGGTTGAAGTCGCGCGCGAGCTGGCCCAGTTCATCGCGCGAACGCGTTTCCACGCGCATGGCGTAATCGCCCTTGGCCAGCGCATGCGTGGCCTTGGCGATGCGATGCACCGGCGTGAGCAGGGTGCGCGCCAGCCATACCGCCAGCAACGCCGCCAACAGCAGCGCCTGGACGCCGATGATCCAGCCGCCCATGTACTGCTGCTGCTGGAAGCGCAGATCGCCGGTTTCGGTGACGTCGCGCAAGGGCAGCATGGTCAGCCAGCCGACCGTGCGGCCGTTCACCACGATCGCCTGCTTCAAGGCATGTGCCGCCGTGACCGCGGAAGGATTGCCGAACAGGATCTGGTTCTGTGCGTCCAGCAAGGCGAAGCGGAAGTCGGTGCCGGTGAGTTCCGAAACGGAACTTGGGCCGTGCATGCGCTCCATCCCCGGTGGCGGTCCCGGATGATCATGCGGCGGATGATCGTTCGGATTCGGTGGCGAGCGATCCGGCGGCGGTTGGCCATCCGGCGCATCGGGCGGCGGCTGATCGGGCGGCCCAAGCTCGGCCAGATTGCGCGGCGCCGGCATGCCGGCGAAATGGCCCTGCCGCATCACCTCCATCCAGGCGCGCGGATTGTTGCGCAGAAATTCCCAGCTGCCGTGCTGGCGGTACGCCTCGCCGAGCGAAGCGGCCACGCTTTGCATGCGCTCGGTTTCCTGCTCGGTGAGATAACCGAGAAAACCCTGGTTGAAACTGCGATGCGAGGCGACGCCCATCGCCAGCACGGCGAACAGGGCGACGGCGAGCATCGCGAGAAAAAGCTTGGCGGTGAGCCCAGGTCGCATGGCGTGGATGAATAAAGCGGTTGTCCCCTCCGTCATTAGCGCCGGTTGTCCGGACAGTTGCAAGCATCGCCGGCAGATTCCACGGAATCTCCAAATTTCCTGCACAGTCCTGCTTCAAGGTGGCCTCGCGCGACGCATTCGAATGCGCCGAAGACAAGCATTTCGAGCGGGGTAGAGGTATGCACAAGCTGTACAAAGACGATGTCCACGTGGAATACGCCGTGGCCTTGCTGCAATTGCTCGAGCAAAAGGGCATCACCCGCGAACAGGCGCTGGCCGGTACCGGCATCCGCGACGAGCAATTGCAGGACAGCGCCCGCCTGACCACGTACCAGGACGCACTGCTGCTCACCAACGCCGTGCGCCTCACCAACGATCCGGGCATCGGCTACCAGATCGGCCTGCACAGCACGCTCACCTGGCACGGCATGCTCGGCTACGGCCTGATGAGCTGCGCCACGCTGCGCGATGCGCTGGAACTGTGGGCGAGTTTCCTGGACCTGCGCACCACCACCTTCAACCTGCGCCTGGTCGAGCGCGATGGTTTCGCCGAACTGATCGTGCACGACCTGGCCGCGCGCGCACCGATGCGCTTCTGCGCCGTCGATCGCCTGATGACCATGACCACGCGGCTATGCGAGCAACTGGCGCAACATCCGTTGCCCGGCATGGAAATCTGGCACCGCGGACCCGAACCGCTGCACTACGCGCGCTATCGCAAGCGCGTGGTGGCGACACGCTTCGAAACCAACCTCAGCCTGATCCGCCTCCCCGCATCGGACCTCGACACGCCGCTGGCCAACGCCAACGCTTCCACCTTGCGCTACATCAAGGCCCAATGCGAACGCGAGCGTGCGCGTTTGCGCCGTTCGGACGATCTGGTGGTGCGTGTGATGGATCTGTTGCAAGGCCACGAACGCACCGGTTATCCCAGCATCGAGGAAGCGGCAAAGCTGCTGTGCATGTCCAGCCGCACCCTCAAGCGCAAACTGCAACGCCTGGGCCTCAACTTCCGCAGCCTGGTCGACGATGCGCGCAAGGATGCGGTGCTGCGCGACGTGCTGAATCCGGTATTGCGCATGGATGAAATCGCGCTGCGCATGGGTTATGCGGATCCGGCCAACCTCACGCGTGCGTTTCGCCGTTGGACGGGGGAATCGCCGAGCAGATATCGCGCGCGGTTGTTGTCGACTGGGACGTAAGCGCGGGCTACCCGCGCAACACAGAGTCATTCACTCCCAGAATCGTCATTCCGGCGAAGGCCGGAATCCATTTCCAGTACGGAGCATGGATTCCGGCCTTCGTCGGAATGACGACTGGGTTTTTGTCATGACTCAAGGAAATTCGGCACGCTGCGGCGACTACAAAGATTGAAGCCCCGACAACCGGGGACTGGTTGCCGGGGCTTCAAGGGTCGGATTCCCTTCTTGGAGGGAGTGCAGGAAACAGACCCGAAGGTGACATGCTGGGTTCATGTCACCTTGCATCGCCCCACATGCGATGCAAGACCTTAGTGTGGTCATTGTGCTACGAAGTTCGCGTGCGAAAAGCGCCTTGCGCATGTATGGCCTCAAACATCAAGCAACTGGCCTGCTTCGACAATTTGGACGTCCAAATACAACATGCATCGCGTAGGTTGGAGTGCAAACCCCAACGTTGTCCGGCATGGCGATGTTGGGGTTCGCACCCCAACCTACAGCGCAATCACTTCGCTCGCCGCCTTGCCGAACGCCGGCGGCCGATCTTCCAGCTTCGCCCCGAACTGCAGGTTCGGCGTCTCCGACATATGGAATTCCAATACGCCACCGGCGACCAGCTCCGCGTGGCTGATCCAGCTCTTCGTCCACGGCGTGCCGTTCCACGTCACCGACCTGATGTAAGGCCGTTTCGGACCGTTGTCGAACGTGCGGATCACCAGCTTGCGATTGCCGGGCAAGCCGATTTCCGCGTGGTCCAGCACCGGACTGCCGAACACATAGTTGGTGCTGACCGGATCCACCGCATACAGGCCCAGCGCGCTCATCACGTACCACGCGCTCATCTGGCCGCAGTCTTCATTGCCGGCCAGGCCGTCGGGCTCGGGCGGATACATGGTTTCCAGCAGCATGCGTACGCGTGCCTGCGTCTTGTAGTGCGCGCCGGTATAGGCGTAGAGAAACGCCACGTGATGGCTCGGCTCGTTGCCGTGCGCGTACTGGCCGACCATGCCGGCGATATCCGGCGGCGCATCGGGCGGCAGCTTGGGGCTGGTGGTGAACAGCTCGTCCAGCTTGCGCTCGAAAGCCTCCGGACTGCCGAACAAACCCATGTATGCGTACAGGTCGTGCTGGTTGAGGAAGGTGGCCTGCCACGCGTTGGATTCGGTGAAATCGCGCCACTGTTGCGAATGGCCCATGCCGCGCGGATCGAACGGCTCCAGCCACTGTCCGTTCTCGCCGCGCGGACGGATAAAGCTCAACTTGGTGTCGAACACGTTGCGATAGTTGCGCGAGCGACGGCGCAATGCTTCGGCGAGGTCTCCTTCGCCCGCGGCATCGGCCAGGTGCGACACGGCCCAGTCGTCGTAGGCGTATTCCAGCGTCTTGCTGGTCGCTTCCGGTTCCTTGTCGCTGGGGATGTAGCCGAGCTTGCGGTAGTAGGTGAGGCCGCGGTAGTCGTCGTTCATGGCGCGCTTGCGATAGATCGGCCACGCGCGCGCGTAGTCGATGCCGGTGAAGCCCTTGGCCTGCGCTTCGGCCAGCACCACTGCGGAGTGATAGCCGATCATGCAGCCGGTCTCCACGCCCTGCAGCGGCCACACCGGCGGGCCGTCCGGGCTTTCCGCCGCCATGCGCACCAGCCCGTTGACCAGGTCGGGCACGCGATCGGGCTGGTACAAGGTCAGCAGCGGATGCAGCGCGCGATAGGTGTCCCACAGCGAATAGGTGCTGTAGTTGTTCTGCCCTTGCGGCAACTGATGGATCGCCAGATCCATGCCGCGATAACGGCCGTCCACGTCGCTGAACAGCGTGGGCGCGAGCATGGTGTGATACAGCGAACTGTAGAACACGCGCAGCGTGCGCTCGGACGACGACTCCACGCGAATACGGCTCAGCTCGCGTTCCCAGGTTTCCGCCGCGGCCTGCTGGACGGCGTCGAAATCCCACCCTGGAATTTCCGTATCGAGATTGCGCAGCGCGCCGTCGATATCGACCGCGGAAATACCCACCTTCACCAGCAGCGGTTCCTTGGCGATGTCGTCGATATGCAGCGCAGCCTTCAGATGCGTGCCCTTGAGTTCGCTGCTGCCGCTGGGCGCGGCAACGTCTTCGGAATACAGCGTCGCCTGCGAAAACGGCCGCGATACTTTCAGTGCGAAATACAGGTAACGCCCCTGCGCCCATTCATACGCACGCCGGCCACCGACCAGCGTGTCGTTGCCGACCAGGCGCAGCTCCACATCGCTGAGCTTCAACGGGTCTTTGCCGAAGTGGTAGCCATGCGCGAAATCGATCAGCAGATGCCCGCTGCCGGCATTCTTGAAGGTGTAACGATGGATGCCCGCGCGCAGCGTGGTCGTCAGCTCGGCAAGAATGTTGTGGTCGATCAGATGCACGCTGTAGTAACCGGGCCGTGCGTGTTCCGCGGTAAAGCGCGAACGATAGCCGCGGCCAGGATGCGCCTTGCTGTGTTCGGTAAGCGGCGGCTCCGACGGGGTGACGCCATCGAAACGCGAACGATAGTTCACGTTCGGCAAGCCGCGATCGCCCGGCTGCAACAACACTTCGCCCTGCGCCGGCATCACCAGCACGTCCAGCATGTCCGATGCGCCGGTACCGCTCAGATGCGTGTGCGAAAAACCCATGATCGAGCCATCGTGCTGGTGATAGCCCGAACACGCATCCCAGCCGGTGTCGTTGGTATCGGGACTCAGCTGCACCATGCCGAACGGCAGCGTCGCGCCCGGATACGTATGTCCATGCCCGCCGGTGCCGACGAACACGTCCACGTATTTCGATACGCCCCCCGCCTTGGCTGCCACGCCACCGCCAGCCTTGGAGGTCGTACCCGCGCCGCCGGCCACCCGCGCCAACGCCGGCAATGGCCCACCCAGCGCAGCCACCGTCCCCAAGCCCTGCAAGAACCTTCGACGTGACACCATGACGCTACTCCCCGGATTTTCTCGTTGTCGTATGAAAAGCAGAGGCGCCAGCGAGAACTTGCGGAAAATCCATCGCGAGCGCACATCTCACCCAGTTCAGCCGGCAACCCCGGGGCCACCAGCCGTCGCCCGACTGTAAACGAAAAATTTGTCTCGATCCAAATTTTGTCTGGACGGCGAGGCGGCGGCTGATTTGTAGGGGTTTATCCCATCGCTTTATGCTGCGATGCAGCTTTCCGCATGCCTCGGACGGAGCGGATTTCGCGCCATTCGAATTAACGGGGGCGCCGCCGTCGCCTCAATGCATATGCCGCAAAAACTCCGCCTCCGGCCGCGGTTGCCCCAGCAGGTAACCCTGCACGAACGGGCAACCCAGTTCCCGCAGCACGGCCAGTTCATCGTCGTGTTCGACGCCTTCCACGATCACCGTCAGCCCAAGCGAATGGGCCATGCTCACCATCGATTCGAGCAGCCGGCGCATTTGCGGGTTGATGCCGATGCCGGTGACGAAGCTGCGGTCGATTTTCATGGTGTCGCAGGGCAGCAGGCTGACGTGGCTCAGCGATGAGAAGCCGGTGCCGAAGTCGTCCAGCGCCACGTGCACGCCGAGCGCGCGCAGGGATTGCAAAGCGCTTACGCAGGAAGGCATGTCCGATACGTACAGGCGTTCGGTGAGTTCCACCGCCAGATGCTTGCGTACCGATTCGGGCAGATCGCCGCCAAGAATCTCCAGCACCCGGCCCGATGCGAGGCTGCGCGCGGTGATGTTGACGTGCAGGCGAAAGTACGGCGGCAGGTTTCCGTTCCACGTCACGAGGCTATGGATGGCTTGCTCCATCACCCACGCGTCGATGCGGCTCATCAGCGGCGTGTGCTCGACCGCATCGAGAAATTCGCCCGGCGCGAGCACGCCGCGTTCGGGATGATTCCAGCGCAGCAAGGCTTCGGCGCCGACCGGACGCGGATCGCCGTGGACCGCGAAAATCGGCTGGAAATACAGCATCAGCTCGCCGCGCTCCAGGCCCTCTTCCAGTTGCTGATGAATGGCCAGCGCGGTGCGCGTGCGCGTGCGCAGCGTGGGATCGGCGAGCACCACGCGTTCTTCGTCCAGAGGGTCGATGCGCGCCGCTTCGTTCATGGCCAGGCGCAGCAACTCCGCCGCTTCGATCGGCGCGCCTTCGGCGGACCAGATCGCGATGCTGGCGGTCAGCGCGTGCACCGAACTCAACGCCGGCGAAGCGACCTGCGGCGTCATGCCGAGCGCGGCCTGCACGTCCAGCACCAGTTGCTGGTCGGCCTGGGTATCGGGCACCAGCCAGCCCAGCATGTCTTCGGCGATGCGCGCCACGGTGTCGACCAGACCCCAACGCGCGGTGATGTGTGCGGCGAGCGTGCGCAGAAACGCCGCGGCCTGGCTTTCATCGGTGCCGAGCGCGAGGTTGGCGTGGTTGTTACAGGCCACCGCCACCAGCGCCAGCGGCCGGCCGGAAGCCATCATGCGTTCGGTGCGTTCGACCAGTGCGGCGCGATTGGGCAGGCCGGTCTGCGCATCGAAATGGGACAGGAAGGCGTTTTCGACGGCGCGCAGGCGACGGCGTTCCAGCACTGCCGCGATGCGCGCACGCAGCAAGGGCATCACCACCGGTTTGGCCAAGTAATCTTCCGCGCCCATCTCGATGCATTGCGCGGCGGCATCCATAGTGTCGTGGGCGGAAATCATCAGCACGGAGATGTCGCGCAGCTGCGCGTTCGCGC
>CBJMMB010000056.1:0-23471 GCA_966430775.1 uncultured Dyella sp.
TGACGTTCTGGACTTTCATCTATATCGCCGGCGCACTGCAGGCGGTGTTGCTGGCCACGACCTTGTGGCGGCAACCGGCAAATCGTTCGGCCAATCGCCTGCTGGCGGTGTGGGTGGCATTGAGCGGTGTGGACCTGGCGGTGAAGGCGCTCTATTGGCATCTGCTGTCGCCGGAATGGTTTCGCGCGTATCGCTTCGTCGCCTTGTTTCCGTTTTTGTACGGCAGCCTGTTTTATCTCTACGTACGCGCGCTGGTGAACATGCGCGGCTTCCGGCCGCGCGACGTGATCCACCTGGCCGGCTTCCTGGTCATGCTGGTGCTCAACGGTTATGTGTTCGTCGCGAGCGAAGCGCGCATCGCATCGCTGTCCGCGCGCTGGATCGCCGGCGAGCGTGGCATCGGCGCGTGGTTCGACGGGCCGTTGTTCCTGTACAGCCTCAGCTATGTGATGGCGGCACTGAGGTTGATGCATGGCTATCGTCGCCGGCTGCGCGAGCAGCGCGCGGATGCGGATCGTCTTTCGTTGCGCTGGATCGACGCGCTCGCCGTCTGCCAGATTGCGATCTGGAGCCTGGCCATCGTGCAGGCGCTGGTGTATCTGCCGCTGTTCAATTACGGCTTGTTGTTCGGCCTGGTCGCCGCGTGGGTGTTCGTGGTGGGCTGGTTCAGCCTGGGACAACCGCCGGTGCAGGCAGCGCCACCGGGACCTGCCGCGCAAAGCGAGCGCGAGCCGAATGCGGCCAACGATGCGGCGCGCTACGCGGACGTGGAAGCGCGCCTGGCGCAGCTGATGAGCGGCGAGGCGCCGCTGTATCTGGAGCCGGCGTTGACCATTGCGCAGGTGGCCAGGCGCAGCGGCTATCCGGAATACCTCGTTTCGGCGGTGATCAATCGGCGCCTGGGCGGCAGTTTCTGCGATTACATCAATCGCCTGCGCGTGGAGGCGGCGCGTGCGCGGTTGGCGGATCCGGATGAGTCGCGCACCATCCTGGATATCGCGTATGCGTGTGGATTTACGTCCAAGTCGACGTTCAATGCGGCGTTCAAGCGACAGGTGGGTGATACGCCGAGCAGCTATCGCAAGCAGTGTGCGGATGCTGCGTCGGTTGCCTGAAGAAGCCCCTCTCCCTCCGAGAGAGGGGTGGGGGTGAGGGTACGAGCAGCGCGCGATTTTGACCTCTTGCATCACACGCCAGCATCGCGCTTCGCCCGAACCCTCACCCGCCTCTCGGCACCCTCTCCCGGAGGGAGAGGGGTTCACTCAGGAAGTTATTTGCAAGCTCACGGCTTGCGCGCTTCCGAGTGATGCAACGCTGCAATGATCACCGCCGTCGCATCGCCAATACCCGTACCACCACCCTGCACACTCAACCCCAGACGCACCACAACGAGATGCTCGGACGGCACGATGATCACGTACTGCCCAAACGCCCCGCGCGCGTAGAACATGTCCTTCGGCAACTGCGGCATGCCCCACGGCGCATCCCACACCGGCACGCTGCCGGTGTTCACCAGGTTGGTCCAGAAGCCCGCGCCGTAGCCGGTGTTCAACGTTTGCGAACGCGAATACGCGGCCCAGCCCTGCGGCAGGATGCGCTTGCCGTCCACCACGCCGTCATCCAGATACAGCTGGCCGAAACGCGCCAGGTCGCGCGCGGAGGCGTACATGAAACCGGAGCCGAGCAAGGTGCCGCTGGCGTCGGTTTCGATCAGCGAATGATGCATACCCAGCGGGGCGAACAATGCTCTGCGCGCAAACTGTTCCGCGCCGCTATCACCCGCGGCATCGCCAATCAGCTTCGACAGCAGCGCGTAACCAAGATTGCTGTAGCCCCACACGGTGCCGGGCGCATGCGCCAGCGGCATGCGCGCCGCATAGGCAGCCGTATCGGCCTCGCGAAACCACATATGCGTGCTGGGGTTCACCGGGCCTTCGGTTTCATCGAACGGCAGGCCGCTGGCCATGCGCAGCAGTTGATCGATGGTGACGGCGTGACGCGGATCCGTCGGTGATGCCCAGGCGGCGATCGGTGCGGGCCGGTCCAGGTGCAGCCGGCCTTGTTGTACGAGGATGCCGATCAATGCCTGCGTCACCGACTTGGTTACCGAATGCACCCAGATCGGCGTCTCCGGTCCGTAACCGGGTGCGTAGCGCTCGGCGATCAGGTGTCCGTCATGCAGCACGACCACCGCCTTGGTCAGGCGCGGATGGGCCGGGTCCGGTTCGGCGAAGGCAAGGTCGAGCGCCTTGCGCAGCGCGGGATCGGACGGGGCGATGAGCTGCGGACCGAAGGCGTCCGGCACGGGCCGTTCGTTGGCGCTTGCCATGGCGGGAATCGGATCGTCACCCAGCGCGGGCGTGCATCCCAGCCCTTCGCGATACACCGACCGCGAGCGGAACAGGACCAAAGCGCTGCTGCGCACCTCGCGGCGCGCATGGTCCACCGTATAGCGCACCGCCCAGGCGATGCCGCCCATCAACGGCCGCTGTTCCTCGGCAAAGACCCGGTCGGGATCCACCTGCGACACGAAGGCCGCCGCACACAGCGACTGGCTGACCGAACCAGCCGCGATATGCAGCGCCTCCCGGTTCAGCCATACGAAGGCGCAGGCGGCGAGCGCCAGGGCAAGCAGGCTCGACAACAGGTAATGGGTGCGCTTCATGGCTTGGGCTCCTGGGAAAGGTCCGCAGGATGCGGGGGGCGGAGCCGCAGAATCGTCCGGTCCGGCGGATTCGTACGGCTGCACCGGGAATTCGCACGCCCGCTTTGCCTTTCACCCGGCCTTAGCCAAGCCGCCAGCACCATGAGAGCGAGCATGGTCGTGACAACTTTCCGCTTCTACGAGGAACTCAACGATTTCCTCCCGCGCGAACTGCGCCGGCGGGAGTTCCAGCGACCCTGCGCGCGGACGGCGACCACCAAGCACATGATCGAGGCGCTCGGCGTGCCCCATACCGAGGTCGAGCTGGTGCTGGTCAATGGCGAGTCCGCCGGCTTCAACCAGCTTTTGTGCGACGGCGACCAGGTGGCGGTGTACCCCAGGTTCGAAAGCCTGGACGTCACCCCGCTGCTACGGGTTCGCACACAGGCCCTGCGCCACACCCGCTTCGTGGCCGATGCGCACCTCGGCGGCCTGGCGCACCTGCTGCGCATGTGCGGCTTCGACACGCTCTACGACAACCACTTCCAGGACGACCGCGTGCTGCAACTGTCCCTGCAGGAAGAACGCATCATCCTCACCCGCGACCGCGAACTGCTCAAGCGCCGCGACCTCACGCACGGCTGCTTCGTCCATGCCTTGAAGCCACCCCAGCAACTACGCGAAATCGTCACCCGCCTGGACTTGAGCGCCAGCGCACGGCCATTCACGCTCTGCCTGGATTGCAACCTGCCGCTGCACGAGATCGACAAGGCCTCGCTGCAGCAGCGCGTGCCGGCGAGCGTGCTGGAACGCCAGCATCGGTTCGTCACCTGTGATCGATGCCATCGCGTGTATTGGGAAGGGTCGCATTGGCGGCATATGTTGCAATTACTGCAGGTCACCGCCGGCATCGATGTGGACACGTCGTTCGAACCGACGTGATGCGGTGATGCTGGAAACAGAAAGCCAATTATCGCGAGCCTGGCGATCGAAGTTTCCGCGTCTGACGCGCCTTTGCCGGCACGCCCAGATCATTGGCGGCGTAGTGCCCCACTTTGCGTGTCGCCAGGTCCACGGTGACGAAATCGTCCGGCGCCTTGACCTGAGTACCGTCCGAGGCCGGATGGTATCCGATACGCAACTGCTGGGCATTCACGACCACTCTCAGGTAGCCGTAGTGGGTATCGTCGTAGTTCTCCAGTACTACTTGGTCAGTGGTCGATGATGCCTTCTGAACGATCTGCGGCGCGCGTAGCACGGGCGCGCCCGTTGCGCTGAGCTTTTGCAGGCCATGTCCGCCGTTGCCGCAGACGACATAAGGAATCTGGCTGCCATCCGGACGCGTGCGCGTGAAGCGCTGGTAGTTATGCGCGTGGCCGGACAGAAACGCATGTGGCCATACGCCTGTCTGCTCGCATAGCTTGTCCAGTTGCTTGAGCAGGTCGACGCTCCAGCCATGGCGCGACACCGTATAGGGCGGATGATGGTCGACAAATAGCAGCGCGCCGGCGAAACGCTCCGACTTGACGCGCTTCAGCGCCGCTTCGACAAAGGCGAGCTGCGCGTTGCCGATGGTGGCGTCGGCGATCACGCCGGGATCTTCCAGGGTATTGCTATAGAGCACCACGATGCGCACGAACGGCGCTTCGAAAGTGAAGAAAACGCCGGGCTGGATTTGCGCAGTGCGCGACAGGCCGCCGGCCTCGGGCGTGACTTCGAACGTCTCCGCGCAGAAATTTCGCAGATAGGCGTCGAGCGAACGGGCATGCGCCAGCGGCGACACCATGCCGTCGTGATTGCCGGCCGCGGCGAGAATCGGCGCGGGGTAATCGCGATACGGTTCGTAGAACTGGTCGTAGTAATAAGCCGCCTCGCCGAAGCTATAAACGACGTCGCCCAGCAGCAGGTTGAATTGCGGCACTTCACGCGGATCGGCTTCGTTGAAATCGGCCGTCATCTTGTCGGCCACTTCGTTCTGCGTGGCCGGCCCGCGTGTACTGCCGCAATCGCCGGTTGCATGGAACACCAATTGACCGCCCTGCGTTATGCGCTTGATCGCTGCCGTGTTGTCGCCCATCACCTGCGCCAGCGTCAATTGCGGCTCTACGCCGCCGCGCGGCAATGGAAAGGGCAATGGTTTCAGCTTGTGCTGCTTGTTGAGCTGATCGATCGCCTTATAAGCCGGGGCGTCGGAGGGATGGTTGACCACGAACGTGGTTGGATCGTGCGTGGGCTGCGGCTGCGCAAACACGGGTTGCTGGAGCTGACGAGGCGCATGCGCGTTGCTGGTACTCGGCGTAGCGACCTGGCTCGTCGAACTGGCGTTGCGCTTGGCGGGCTGGGTCGCTTGCTTGTTTCGCTTCATGTTGGCCTCCGAATTCGGGCGCACCGGGCAACGGACAGTTACCGTGCATGGCCAAGCATCGACGAATTAGATGACAGGAGCGTCGCAATGCCATAAATCGGCACGCAAAAACACTGCCCGCCATGACGCCTTGTGAAATTTTCCTGACGATATGGGTTGGCGCTCGCGGTTGAGTGCGTGCTTTTCGCTGCCAGTGAAACATGATGCCCGTTGGCATCGGCGCCAAACGGGCATCATGCTTCGCTTACAGGTGAAACCTAAGGCTTACCAATACTTGGTGATGTAGCTGTCGAACACACTGATGTCCAAACTGCCCCAGCCGGTGGTGTTGTCGTAGCCCACCTTGGCGTTGTAGCCGTGGCCCAGATAACCGTTGTTGCCGACGGTTACGTCATGCAAGGGCGCCTTGTGCTTGTTGAAGTGGACGTACATGTCTTTCGCAGGCATGCCGAGCTTGTTGTTGTGCGCCGATTCCATGCGCGCCCACACACCCGTGAACAACGGCGCAGCCAGGCTGGTGCCGCCGATGGCTTCGGGTTGGCCTTGCACGAAAACGAGAGCGCCGGTGCTCAACGCCGCGTCGAACGACACATCCGGCACCTGCCGCTTGGTCACGCTCGCACCCAGCACGTGGCTCTGCCACCAGGGCGCATCTTCGTACAGACTCGCGCCGCCGGTGCTGGCCCATAGCCTCTGGTTGAAATCGCCGTTGGCTTCATCCACCGAACTAAGGCCTTCGTTCCACACCGTTTCGCCGGCCCAGGTCTTGTTGCCGATGGTTTTGAGCGTGGTGCCGCCCACCGCAATCACGTAGGGCGATGTGGCCGGCTCACCGACCGAGTAACGCGAAAGATCGATCTGCACCACGCCATTGCTGTCGGCGACGTAGGCTTGCGACCCTTCGATCGGGTCGAAGGACCAGCCATACACACCTTCGTCGCCGGATGCGATGGAGAACGTCTGCCCTTGCAGCAACGCTTGCAGGAAGATCTTGTCGTTTGCGGCCTGGCTGCCGTCGTTGTGCGCCGCCGTTTCGTCGACGCCCAGGGAGACGTTGATCACCTTGGCGACGTTCTCGGTCACCGCTTTGTGATAGGCGGCGGTCAGCGTTGCGGTCGTCAGCCCACTGTCCTGGCTGTCGCCGTTGACTGCGGAATAGAACACCAGCTGTTTCACGCCGCCGGATATGCCGATGATGCTTTGACTGTCGAGATTCCACTCGGTAAAACTGCTGCCATCGTCCGCAAGCGTGCCGGCACTGGCCGGTACAACGCGCGTGTTGACGGCAGGCAGATTGTTGGCCTTCGTGAAGGTACTGAGATCGGCAAGCGTCTGGCTCACATCGCCATAGGTGATGATGCCGACCACCGTCTTGGACGCCGTCGGGGTATTGCCCGCGTCATAGATGGAGGCGAAATCGGTGGGATTGTGGGCCGTTTCACCGGCGGCCTCGGCGGCCAAGGACTTGATGGGTGCACGATGCATCAAGGTGTGCGGTTTGGCGTAATCCTGCAGGCCGACCACGCTGTCTACCACACCGCCCAGCACGGCCGGCACGGTCACGTCGGCGGCGTTGGCATAGTGCCGCTCGTTCTTGAGCACAAAGGTTTTCATCTGCGCATGGAACGCGGCATTCACGGTGGCGGCGCTGCCGTCCGCCGATACCAGCATGTTGTTCGGGGCCACCTCGATATTGCGGAAACCGTGGGCGGTCAGGTGGGCGACCACGGACTTCACCTGATCGTCGGTGGGCGCAAAGCGGGCCTTGAACTGCTCGGGCGTGAGGAACTTCTGGTAGTGCGGGCTATGCGGATTATGCAGCTCCTCCAGCAAGGTCTCGAGCTCGGTGACGTTCCTGAGATTGAGGCTTACGGAAACATGCAGGGGCTTGCTCAGCTCCAGTGGCGCGATCTGCGCGGCATGCACGAGAGGATGATGCGTCATGGCAAGCGTAAACCTCTGGCTGCCGGCGTCTTGCAGCCCGGCATGCGTGCGCGTGGCAACCCAGGCATCCTGCGCCTGCGCCGTTATGCACAGCGACAGCGCCAACGGCAGCACGAGTTTGCGGTATTTGGAAATGCAGCTCTTCTTCATCAGGAACTTTCCCGTAGTTATGGAAGACAAAACGACACCGCTGAGGCGGCAAAACCCCAGGGCCTGTTGATGGCGATGGAATGCTCGATGAGGGTGGTGAAACCATGCAGCTATTGCTTGTTCCACACCTTCCTGTCGCTGCGGGCTACGGCCCGCACATGCGCGAATTCCCCTGAAACGAATGGAACAAATCTATCGTCCCCGCGATAGACGGATTCACCGTAGTGGCTTCCGCAATGCACGGCAATGTGCAATGGGTGATTGTGATCACACTAGACTACGGTTGGTCACATAGAGACATCAAAAGCGGTGGGTGCTGACTGTTGTAGCTGTCTAGCCATTGATGTCATGGCAGTCGAGTTGGCCGCGACGCTGACAAGCCGCACTTCTGTCCGAAGAGATGTTCGGATATTAGAAAATTGTCGTAGGTTGGGTTAGCTCAGCGTGATCCAACTATCCAGCCCCGATAAGCTGAGCTACTTCCAACAAAAAAGGGACCAGGTTGAACCGGTCCCGTTTTTGGTTATTGCCGATGGAATCGGCCAACGCACTTATTTCAAATCACCCAACAAACCGTTCATGCCAGGAGCGAGCATCCACTCGGCAATGTCCTCGCCCAGCTCCTTGTTCACACGATCCAGAACCTGGCAATTGCCTTTGAACCCACCGAAGGCGCCCCCCATCGAGATGCGACGCGCCTTGAAGTTTCCGACCAGCTTGCCGTCCTGATACAAACTGCCCTTTACAGACATCGATTTGTGATGCCCCATAAAAGCATTGCCATCGGCAACAGCACTGGTGATTTCCATCGTGATGACACGACCCGAACTGCTGGAACTCAGATCGGCCGTGCGCGTAACCGTCATCCCGCGCTTCTGGGCATTCTCCATCACGTATTGGGAGAGGTTTTCACCCAGATGGCATTCGGTTTTTACTGCGCCGGAAATCTCGGCGTCTTCGTTCAACGGTACGGCCTGCTGGATGGCCACGGTGTCTCCCGCAAAAGCGGAGTGACAAAAAAGCGGAAAGACCACGGCCCCCAATAAAAACAACTTCCTCATGTGTATCTCCTTATCAGATCCATTATTTGCCACACCTTCTGGGTTGAGGGTGCTAAGCGTGGTCACCCACGCGTAGGAAGGCGTCCTACCCCGATCGCCCTGCGCCCAGCACACAATCGTCATGCCGGCCACCCCAGTGGGGCAGTGTGAAGATAGCCGGCCGCTTCCGCGCTGCCAATCCAATTCAGCATCTAGCGGCGCTTGGAGTTCCGATGGCCCGGCCCGGTCGGGTTCGACCACTGGCTTGCCGCGTAGGCAGGTGTCCGGTGACACCGGACTCGCTCAACCTGACCCTGTTTTGGTTCGCCTTGTTATCTGCTGTTGTATTGATGTCCGGGTCGGCATTCTGCCGGTAGGTAATGCCACTCAGAAAAAGGGCACGGTATCGCCCGGTTTACCCACCGCCGAAGGCAGCAGGATCGTCATATACATATCCGACAATGACCAGGCACGCGAAACATACGCTTTGAAATAACGCTGCACAAAAAATCATTTGCGGCATGCTGACAACAGACTTAGGTTCCCCGTCGTTGTACCCAGATCCGCGGCGGTGATGGGCATGAACTGGACCAAACCCACCGTGCCGGAATCGGCGTCATTGCACACACTCGGACGGAACGTCTCGGCTGTTTCGAACGCCATACAGGCGATCAGCCACTGGGGTGATCCGCACCCCAGCTAAGGTCGCGACACATGGTTATGGCCCTTCGCGCAAATTCCGTGCTGACGTTGGCGCCCATGCCAGGGTGATCGAATAAGAAAGGGGTGTCCGCTGCGTCATGGTGCGCAGTGTTCCAGGCGGCCGGGAAACGACTAAGGCAAACGATTTTCCTATGGATTAGTATTGGTTAGCTGTTCCAACCACGGGCAGATATACCTGGGGCATGAGAGGAAGGTTTGCCTGGCTAGTGGAACAGACGACAGGAATTGATTCCACTGTAGTCACCACGTCGATCTATTTATCTGGAACCAGGGGCGAAAAATGGAAAAGCCAAATGGGGCTCTGTCAAAGGGTCAGATCGTTTTAGGTCTCGCGTTTGGAATCGGGTGCATATGGTTTTTTGCCGCGCACGACTCAAGCGGCACTCAGCCAAAGCAAACCAATAGCGCATCGCCAACTACCCCCGCTAGTGCGCCATCCAACAATGACGTAAATGCACCGGCAACCACGCCTGATTCTGACCCATCACGGCCGTTGGTGCTTCAGGCATCAAAACTTGTTGAAGCAGTCGAGCAAGCCAAACCTGATATGTCAGACGAGCAAAACAATATCAGTAAGGGAGCCGTCGAGATTGGCGCATGGGCCATGAGTAGTTTGAAGTGGAGTGAGCTCACCAATCTTCCAAAGACAAGACCATTGCTTGTACTAAAGGACAGTGAATCAGAGCGCGGAAAACTCATATGCGCAGCCGGCCAAATCATTGAAATCAAGGCTGAACAAGCGGGTCCAGGAAAAATTTTTGAGGGTGAGCTTGGAGATCCGCAAGATGAAGCCATCTATCGATTCGTAGCGGTTAAGTCCACCGGGGAACTCGTTGAGGGTAGCCAGGCAGTGTTTTGCGGAATCACCATCGGACGGTTCGATTATTCCAACAGTATGAATGGCGTAACACATGCAATTCAGCTCGTTGGTATGTTCAAACTGCCTGAAAACACGCGCAACTGATCGCTTGACGATCGAAGTAAACAAACGGCGTCATGAAATTAGGGCTCGTCCAGGCAAGGCGTGGATACCTCGCCGCGCACTGTATGCCCTGGCTACGCGCACACCGCAAGACATCGGATGGATGAAGATGGCGCCTGGCTAGGCCGCGTGGTGTTCTACCGCAAAGCCTACCGCTAAAGTCACGTGCGGTCGTCATCGTCGCATCTACTTGGAAAGGTGGCGCGTAGCAAGGTCAGTCGTCAGGCGGCCAGGTGCGAGCAAGAGTCTTGACTCATCGTGGCCTCGCCGGAGTTGACGTTGAGCTCACATCAACCGATCAAAGGGGTCAGAACACTTTTCCGCCAAACAGCAGAGGAGTTGGCCGGTTCATTTCCAATGCTCGAACTATCAAGATGCCCTCTTCCCTCGCTAGCAGCTTCATCATGCCGCGTCAGCCTCGCCTCGACATGGCGGACATTCCTCAATCTGTCGTTCAACGCGGAAACAACCGACAGCCATGTTTCCTACGTGATCAAGATTATCGTTGCTATCTTCAGCTATTACGCGAAGCTTGCCAGCTACATCATTGCCCAGTTAACGCTTAACACAAAGGGGCCAACACAAACACAAAGGGACCGGAGGTAATTAAGTTTGCTTAACTACCCACGGCCCTTTTTTTGGCACGCGGGCGTCGTGAGGCTTACGCAGCCGAGCAATACCACGAGAGTAAATCTAACTTGCATTGCGTATTCTCCTTGAGAAACAACTTCACTTACGCAGGTCGATGATCCCGCGAATTTCCTTTGGCCTGCTGCCCATTGTGGATTCGGTACTTCACATAGGGCACCAAGCGCTCGTCAGACAATGGCCGTTGGATCACCTGTTGCGGAATTGAGCTGGCTACGATCGTTGCCTGACAACGCGCCGGAACAGATGGGAGTTCCTGCATGAAAACGTGGGGAAACCTCAGACTCTGACCCCTGTTTCGCTTCCGGTGATGCCTTTACTCGTCTCGCGATCAATGCCCGACAACACCGACTGTGTGCAGCTTTTATATTTGTCACTCAATCGCAAGGCGCAGCCGACCGTCGAATGACTGGCTTCAAAAATGGCGACCCGTCGCTCATTTTCGCAACCTCGCTTATCTCAGCAGCACAATATTTCTGACTGAATAACCCTTCCCCCTTCGCCACGCCACGAACCTCATAGTCCTTGCCCGCTTCAGGCATGAAAGTGGTGTAGATCGGGCCGCATGAAGTCGTGACTGTCGGCGCATTTTTATATCCGGGAACACCCGTCGCATAGAACACGGAAACCATTACCGGACTGTTGGCTTCAATGTAGTATTCGTTATAAAGCGGCGGCGTTGCTGGCGTCACCGGCATGCCTAAATGCAAAGGCGTCGATGTCTTTACTACCTTATATACAGCCGTATAAGTCTCAGGAGACGAGTAAGGCTTGGGATCTTCGCCACGGCCCCATGCCGATTTCTTATGACAGATCTGTCCGGGGTAAACGCGGATCGGTAAGCCGTCATCAATACGAATACGCGCTGTCGCGCCCGTTACTCGCCGCTGCGCGATTGTTTCGAGTGAGCAACCAGATAGAAGCATCGCCATCGACATTAATGCAATCCTGAAATTCATTGCCGCTCCGTAAAAATTGCTTGTTCGGCCAACCGACCACGTTCCGTCGACATCTACAACGCCAACATGCCTACGGCTCCGAGCACTGTCGCGCCGACATCGACATACCGCTCGGACGACGCGTGCGCCCTGCCAGTGCAGCAGATCCAGAAAGCCTCCGCTCCTTAGGGAAGTGCACCCTGACTCCTGCTTCCGAAAATTCGGCCACGCGGTCGACCGAGCAAAGTGTTCTGACCCCTTTGCTCTCCCTTTGCTCCCAGTTTTGGACCACCGTCTGCTGCTAGTTCTAGTTAGTTAGCCCTTTTTTGAATTTGGCAGCCAGCATGTCGTACAGAACTCAACAGGCGATCGTTACTGTCCATTACCCAGATATCCGGCACCGGTTGCGCAAGCAATACGTCTGCGAGGATTGATCTTGCCCGCAATGCAACGCTTTCTCGTTGTGAGTCACCCCTGGTCACGAGTACCAACGACAGTCTGGGTGCCGGCATTGATCCGAGAACAAAATACATCGGCAAATGTGCCTCTAGGATGGTCTCATCGCCTGCCAGACATGAGCTGATTCGGTGAAGAGTCTCTTCAGAGCAAGGTTGCGCAGGCTTTCCAAATATCACCGTTGCATTTGGAGGCGTCTGGATAATCTTTGGATTTGACATATCAAACGACTTTCTTCTTATAGTCATAAGCCAGGTTAATTAATGTCTTTACAAACTCTTCGTCACTGGGCCAGTCAAGGACAAAACGCGGATATTGGGGTACATAACTTCGATCTTGGAGAGTTTGAAACATGCGAACAAGGTCCACCCGTACGTTTTCTAAAAGCTTTACCGATAAGGGGGCCTTGACTCCTGCTCGATGCAAAGCAATGGCCTCATCGACTGACTTAATTGTGCCAGAAATCCTATCCGCCATCATGACGCTCATTTTAATGTCCCATATTTCCAGGGCTGAAGGATAAATATCTGATCCGCCCCACCAACATATTGCGATCCAAAATTAAACTGCGGAGCGGCAGTGCCTCTCAAGTAAATTGCCCCGGGGGTAATCTGCCATTGCTGTATCCCCGTCATCCCGTTCCATTCATAAGGTAACGCCAAACCGACGCGAGTAGTCTGGGGCGTGAATGTTTCAAAGAGGTACTGCCCCATTGGTTTTGCAGTTACGCCAAAGTCGTGAAACCTAAGCGCGAACAAGTTATCCCCGGCAGTATTAACTGTTAGAGTTGAAACGTCGAAAGATTGAAGAATTTGAACTCGCGTAGCTCTGTCAACCCCCATCGACTGTAGATATGCAGAAGCTTGTTTAACACCGGCGTAAGGGTCAGGAAGACTTTCTAGCAAGTTACCACCATCATGGGCAGTATTTGCAACGCCCGCCTCCGCTGCACTTGCCTCCAGCCCAGTCGCCAACGTATTGGTGCCAAACGTCAGGTAAGTCAGCGCCGCCTGCCCACCGGTGTTGATGAAGGCATACTGGGCGTCTACGCCTCTTTTCTGTTCTCCTGTGAATGGATCGGTGCCCACCCAACCCGAAACCGGATCCGACGAGAAAGCTGCCTGAATGCCTACCTTTCCATTGCCTACCTGGTTGAGCAGGTTAGTAGTGATTAGAGATATGGGATTGCCATCATTCGCTTCGCCAACTATCTGGTTGTAAGTCAGCTGCAAAGCCTGTTCGAACCGTGATGTCTGGACAGCTCTAAACCCATTGATGAGCATCATGTCGCCAATAGTGGTCGCTTGATCTGACTGCAATCCGAGCTGATCCACCAGAGGGTCGGAGACATAGCCCTGCGCCACTGCACGCAATCGTTGGCAATCATCTGGGGTATTGCCGCTGCAGGCACTGACAAGTTCCGCCTCCTGGATACCGGAGAGAAACCCTGCGTTATCTTTTAAGGGCTTAGCGCATGCAGAGTTGGCGTCACCACCGCATCGTTGATCAATTTCCTTTTGCAGAGCCTCCAACTGAGGGTGCGAAAGATCGTTGTATTGTGTGCCGGCCAGCGCCGTCGACGCCCCGGCACCTCCGCCCGTCGCCGCACCCACCAGGATACTTCCGGCTAACTCACCCACCGGACCGAACTGCTGCAGATGAGGGATGAATGCTTCAGCAGCGCCAGCTCCCAACGCGCCCTGCAATGCATTGCCACCGCCCACAGCTGCTATGGCGCCGCCTGCCAGGGTATGAAGCAACACTTCATTCTCGCCGCCAACACCCCATGCCTTTGCCCGCGTGGTATCGCCGCTGGTCTGCGCTTGGTTGGCTTCATAGCTGGCCAGATCACCCACCCCGGTCATCAAGACCTGCCCGGCCAACATCCCCGCCTGCTGATTGTCTGCAATCTTTTTCGGATCAAAATTGTTACTGAGTTCGTTCGCGTTACTCAGGCTCGCATTACGACTCAACCCATTCAGATCTTGACTCGGGTTGTCATGGACAACGATCGTGCCCTGCGCGATGGCCGCATCCGTTGTGCTGCTGGAGCCACCGCTTTGCGGAACGGCCAAGCTCGTCGGCGCAGCACTGAAAGAGCTTGAGCTACCCCCGCCTCCTACTCCGAAACTGCTGGCGCTGTAGCGCGATTGGTTCTGGATGTTGCTGTACGTGAGACTGGCGGTATCAAGGATGTTCTTATCGGCGCTAGCACTGCTGGCGATCACGGCGCCTTTAAGGTTGGTATTGCCACCTACCTGGATATCGAATCCACCACTGCCTGCGCCAATGCCGCTCATCTGCGTGACGCTGGCATAGTTGGACTTCATGGTGCTCTGGTTGTAGCTGAAGCTGCCGCCACCGCCCATGCCGAACATCACCGTGCCGCCGGCCTGCCACTGCTTGCTGGCGTAATCGTTGGTGTCCTGTTCGCTGGCGATGGTGAGGTTGTGGCCGATATCGGCCAGCACCGTTTTGCCGGTCGCTTGCGCACCCTGGATGGTGGTGTCGTTGCCCGAGAGCAAGCTCAGTGTATTGCCGGCGGTCACGCTGGTGTCGGTATGCGTTTCACCATTGCCGTGCGCGTTGGCCTTACCCATCGAGGCTTGCACGTACACATTGAGGCCGTTCGTGCCAATGCTGACGCCTACTCCGGCACTAGCGTTGCTGCTCGTCTGAGTCTGCGTGTGTTGCTCCGCCTGACTCAGCAGGTTGATGTCATGCGCAGCTGACAGCGCAACGTTGTTACCGTTGATGGCGCTGCCTATGACATTGAGGTCGCCACCCGTCGCAGCGATGGTGACGTCGCCCGCGCTCTTGATGGCGCTGCCATACGTGACGTCATCATGCGTGTGCTGCTTCTGGGACGCCGTGCTGGCAGTCAGGCCAATCTGCAGATTGACGCCACTGCTGTCGCCCGACTTACCACCATTGCCGTTGCTGCCGGAAGCAGCCATATGTGGGTCAGAGATGGCCCCTTCGATCGCGCTCGCGCCCGTCTGGCCCTGGGCCAAGCCCATGCCATTGGCGGCACCCGGCGAGAACAAGGTTTGAGCGGCCTGCATGGCATACAACGCCTGCAAGCGCGAGTCATGGCTTTGGCTGATGCCTTGCGCGGCACCGTAAACACTTTGTGCCGCCGAGATGGCACCGCCACTCAAGCCAACATGGATACCACCCTGGTGGATCGACTGTGTCTGCGTGACGTCCTGGCTACCCAGCGCCGCATCGATCGTCACGTTCTTGCCGACGATAGTCGTCGCCGTCTGGCTGAGCACGTCGCTAGCGGTGATATGCACGTTGTTGCCAGCCGTCAATGTCACCGCGCCATTGGTACTGCCCACCAAGCTCCCGGTGTAGCTCACTTCCTTATCAGTGTAGGTGGTTTTGGTGGACTTGTTGCCGATCAGCACGCTCAGACCACCACCGTTCATCAGGCCGGTGTGGCTGGTACCACTGCTTTGCGTTTCCGTGTACGTGTCCTGGCCAGCATTGAGCGTAAGGTTGTTGCCAGCAGCCAACGTGACATCGTGCGTGCCGGCGATCTGCACGGCGGTGCCGGTGAGGTCGTGGCCGGCGGCGATGGTGACAGTGTCACCAGAGAGCGTACTGCCGATGCTGCTGGTCTGATTGATGGTGGTGCTGCTTTGGTTGCTGCGCCATTCCGGATCGACCGAACCAAAACGCTTGCTGCTGTCGCTGAAGAAGTTGAAGCTGCTGTGCTGGTAGTCGTGTTCCTCGGTGTGGGTCTGCTCGCCGGCGCCCAGCGTGACGTTGTTGACGGCGCTGAGGTTGAGCGCGTTGTTGGCGGTGAGCTGCGCCGCTTCCGTGGTGAGGTTATTGCCGGCTGCGAACGTGACGTTGTTGCCGCTGACGTTGGTGCCGACGGCATAGGTATCGCTGGTGGCGTCGTGCGTCTTGGTGCTGTCGCTGGAGAAGAGGCCGCTGTGATGCGTGCTGGTGTCGCGATAGCTGCTGTGATCTTCCTGCGCCGCGGCCAGCGTGAGGTTGTTGCCGGCGGCCAGCGTGACGTTGCCGCTGGCGCTGTTGAGGGCGCCGGCGGTGATGGTGAGGTCGTGGTTGGCCGCCACACTGATGCCGTTGCTGCCGGTGATACTCGTGCCGCGCACGGTCTGATCGGTTTGGCCCGTGCTGGTCTCGGTATGGTTCTGGAAGTGATCCGTGCTACGCGTGGTGCTGTCAGTGACGGCTTGCAGGTTCACGTCATGGCCCGCGCCCAGGCTCACCGTGCTGCCGGCGAGCTGCGCGCCCTGGCTGATCAAGTCCTGCCCGGCCACCATGGCCACGCCGCCGCCGGCCTGGATGGTGCTGACCGTGTGTGTCAGCGCATCGACGCCGTTGCGCTGCGTGCCGGTGTGCGTGGTGGTGCCGGTGGCGAGCAGGCTGAGATCACGACCGGCGAGCAGTTGCGCGTTGCCGCCAGCGCTGATCGCGGTGGCGGTGGCGGTCAGGTCGCGGCCGGCAGCCAGGCTGAGATTGCCGCCGGCAGTTACCGGCGCGGTGTCCAAGGTCAGGTCGCGGCCCGCGTTGATCGCCAGGCTGCCGCCCGCGCTGATGCTGCCTAACAACGAACTATTGTTGAGCGCGACAGCGCTAATCTGCGAACTCAGGCCGTTGACCTGTACCGCGCCCAGGCTCTGCGCCACGTTCACGCCGCTCAGCACGTCGTTGCCCGCCACCAGCGACACGTTGCCGCCGGCCTTGAGCGTGCCGCCGTTCAAGATGTTCTGCGCGGCGGTGATGCTGAGGTCGTTGCCCGCGCTGATGCTGCCGCTGTTGAGCAGATTGCCCGCAGTGATCTGCGCGTTCGCGCTGGCGGCGATGGTGCCGTTGTTGGTGATGTCGCCGCTGGCGTTGAGCACTACGTTCTTGCCGGCGATGGTCGCGCCGCTCGCGGCGAGGTTTTTCGCATCGGCCGCGCTCAGGTATACCACCGGTTCCAGCACCTGGTGACCGTCCACGTTCACGCTGACCAGCCACACGATGTCCTGCGTAAGGTTGGCCATCTGCTCCGGCGTCAGTGCCACACCCACCGACAGGTTGAACTGCTGCGCCACTTGCACGGCGTTGTTCATCAGGTCGCGGTACTGGTCCAGCGCATCGCTGGCGTCGGCCAGATAGCGGCGGCCGGTGAGCTGGGTGATCTGGTCCAGTACCAGTTGCTGTTCGTAGAAGCCGTCGCCCAGGCGCTGTTCGGTCTGGTGCGGGTCGAAGCTCAGCTTCTGCAGCATGTAATCGCTGCTGATGAACTTGGTGTATTGCGTGAACTGCGGGTTGGTTTCGACCAGGAACTCGCTGCCGGGTTGCACGTTGACGTTGTACAAGCCCGTGCGCGGCAGGTTGACGGTGGCATTGGGCCCCACCAGCGTGGACACCACTTGCGGCGTGGCGGTGGAGCGGTTGCTTGCGCTGCTGGATGCCACGCTGCCGATGGCGACGTTGCGCGCGGTACCGGTGGTGAGCGGATTGCCGCTGGCCTGCCCGGGCGCCATGCCCACGGCCACGTTGCCGATGCTGCCGCTATTGCCGCCGACATTGCTCACGGTGGATGCGCCGCTGCCATTTACGCTGTGCCCGGCGCTGTTGCCGCCCAGGCCGATCACGTTCTGCACCGGCTGGCCGTTGGCGCCGACGGTCGTGTTGTTGATGGTCTGCGCGGTGATCGACACCGTGTTGCCGGCGCTCATCGTCGCGGCAAGGCTTTGCCCGGCGTCGTAGGTGATCCAGTTGGGTTGGCCGGAGCCAAGCGCGACCTGCGCGCTGTCCTGGTAGGTGCCCCAGGTTTCATAGTCCTTAAAGGCCCAGTGGCGGCTGCCGCTGAAGCTGACGTATTCGATGCCGGTCTGTTCGTTGATGCTTTCCTGCAAGGTACCGGTCGGCGTCCACGCGATGTTCTGCACGGTGGCGTTCGAGGTGCTGCCGCCGCCGTTGCTGCCGTTCTGCCCGTTGATGATGAGGTTGTTGCCAGCGGCGATAGTCGATTTGTCGTTCAGTACCGAACCGTTGAGCGTGATGTTGCCGCCCGCCAACAGACGGCCTTCGGCGCTGGCGGCGGAAAGCCGTTGCACTGCCATCAGCGTAGCAGTGGTGATCGAGCGCAGGTCGTTGTGCAGGATGTTGTGCGAGTCGCCATTGATGGACGTACCGTTGCACCACTGGTCGCCGTCCTTGCCTGGCGTGCCCTGGCCACCGCACCACGTTTCCAGCGCGGCCTGTTGTTGCGGCGTCAGCACTTGGCTCGCCGCCACATAAGGAGGCTTGTGCGTGGGATCGGGGTCGTCGTAGCGATACACCGCCTGCGGTGCACCGGTGTTGGTGTTTTGCGACTGCTCGCTACCGGTGAGGTTGTAGGTGGTGGTCTGGAATACCCGCCGCTGGTTGGTGAACTGATTGGCGTTGATGGTGACGCTGCCGTTCGCCTCGATATCGCCCGACAGGTTCGTCACCGCCTGGCTGGCGCCACCGCCGGCATTGGCGCCGATGGTGATGTCGCCCACGCTGAAGATCGTCGCATCACGATTGAGCAGGGTGCCGCCTACGTACAGCGCGATACTGTTGCTGCCGGCGATCAGCGCACTCTGGTAAGCGTTGTTGCCGGTGGCCTGTCCCAGATCTGCGCCGTTGGTGAGCGATCCCGCGGTGGCGGTGATCGTGCCGCCGATGATGTTGGCGGTATTGTTGAGCGCGCTCGCGTTGAGCGTGATGGTGTCGCCTTCGATATTGCCTTCGTTGCTAAGCGTGCCACCCGTGCTCAGCGTGGTATTGGCGCTGTTGAATGTGGCGCCGCCGGCGTTATCGATATTGGCGGCGCTGACGGTAAGGGTGTTCGGTGCCTGCAACGTCGCGCCTGCTGCGTTGCTGAAATTACCGCCAACGTTGAGCGTGAGGTTATTGTTGGCACTCAACTGGTTGCCGACGGCGTTGCTGTAATCACCGCTCACGCTGATCGACAGGTTCTGGCCGGCGGCCACCTTGCCGGCGCCGGTGAAGCTGCCCAGGGTGAGATTGCCGCTACCGTTGCTGGCCAACGTGCCGTTGGTGTTGTCGAGCGAGGCCAGCGAGAAGCTCAGATTGCCGCCGGCCTGCAGCGAGCCCTGCGCGTTCGTCAGGCTGGCGCCGCCATTGTTCCAGTTGAGATCGCTGCCGGCGTAGACGGTGCCACCGTTGTTGCTCATCCCACCCAGGTTGAGCGTAAGCGCCTGGCCGGACACCAGCTTGCCGGCGTTGTTGTCCAGGTTCGACGCTGATAGCGTCGCCGCGCCCTGGCCGCCGAGCGTGCCGCCTTCGTTGACCAGGTTCTGGCTCAACGAAACGGTGGTATTGCCTTGTCCCGTATTGGCGACACGGCCGTTGGTATCGTCCAGGCTTGCGGCGTTGATGCTCAGCGTCGCATTGCTACTGCCGCTGCCCGCTTCGATGCTGCCGCCGCGATTGCTCAACGCGCCGCCGCTGCCGATGCTGCTGGAGCCGAGCGCCTGCAGCGCGCCGCCGTCATTGGTGAGACTGCCCTGCGCGGTCACGCCCAGCGTGGTGGCGGCGTAGATCTGGCCTGCGTTGGTGAGGCTGCCGGCGAGTATCGTCGCGGCGCCGTTGCCGCCGATAAAACCGCCGGCGCCGTTGGTAAGCGCGGCGTTGACGATCAGGTTGAGCAGCTGCGCACTGGTGAGCTTGATCGCGCCGCCGCTGTTGTCGAGCGTATTCGCGCTGGCGGTCAAATTGCCGGCGGCCTGGATCGTACCGCTGTTGGTGTTGGTCAACGCCTGTGCAACGGTGAGCCCGACGTTGTTGCCGATCAACGTGCCATGCACGTTGCTGAAGCTGCCGGCCTTGGCGGTGACGTTGCCGGCGGCGCTGAGCGTGCCGCTGTCATTGCCGAGCGTGGCATTGGTCTGCAGCGAGAGCGCGCCGTTGGCGGCGATTTTGCCGTTGCTGTTGGCAAGGTTGCCGGGCGTGACCAGCGTCAGCGTGCCGGTACCTGCGTCCTGGATGGTACCGCCGCTGTTGTCGATCGACGCCGCATTGATGGAAAGGTTCTGCGCATTCGTGCTCAGGCTGCCGTTGGCATTCTGGAAGGCACCGCCGAATGCGAGGCTGAGGTCGCCGGTGCCGGTCTGCACCAGCGAACCGTAGCGGTTGTCCAATGCCGATGCGTGCACCACCAGCGTGCCGGCACTGATCTTGCCGCCTTGCGATGACGATGCACCGCCGTTGATCAGGCTGCCAGGGGTAGTGAGCGTCACCGCGCCATTGGCGGCCAGATCGCCGCCTGCATTGCTGATATTGCCCTGCGTGGCCGTCAACGCGATGCTGTTTGCGCGGGTCTGGCTGCTGGAAAGATCGATCGCGCTGCCACTGAAGTCCAGCATACCGGCCGCAAGCGCATGACCGTTGTCGGCGAGGTTGCCACTTGTTGTTACCGCCAGATCGCCCGCGGTGCCCAAGGTGCCGTCGCTGCGCAAACCGGCCGCAAGCGTACCGCTTCCACTCAGGCTGTTCGCGGTGAGCGTGGTGTTGCCGGCTGCGGCCAATACGCCGTTATTGCTCAGCGCACCGCCGATATGCCAATTGGTGACGCCGAGCGCATAAGCCGTGCCGTTGTTGGTTGCATCGCCCTGGGTGGTGATGGCGAGCGATGCGTCGCTGCGCAGGCTGCCGCTATTGCTCAGGCTCGCTGCGTCAAGGTTGAAACCTTGCACACCATACATGGTGCCGGCATTGCTCAGTGCGCCACCCAGCTGCAGCGTGGTGATCTGCGTGCCGTACAACGTGCCGCCGTTGCGATTGGTGACGGCACCGGCGCCATCGATGACAAGATTGCCGCTACTCTGGATCGTACCGGCGTTGTCGAGCAGGCTGGCAGTGTCCGCGCTCAGATTGCCGCCAGCGAGAATCGTGGCGCCGGCCTGGTTAGTCAGCGTCGCGTTGTTTTGCAGTGCCAATGCGCCGCCGGCCTGCAGCAGCTTGCTGTTGGTTAACGTGGCAACTTGCAGCGTCGCGTTGCCGCCGCTTTGAATCTGGCCGCTGTTGGTGAGGTTGCTGGCGCTCAGCGCAAGCGTCTGCACAGTGGCCACGTTGCCGCTGTTGCCGAAATTGCCGGTGCTGCTCAGCTGCATGGCGCCGGCCGCGCTCAGCGTGCCCTGGTTGGTGAGCGTATTCGCCGTCATCGCGAGCGAACCGCTGTCGGCCTGCACGGTACCGCTGTTGGTCGCGCCGCCTTGCGCGGTGAGGGTCACCGCCTGCTTCGCTTCCAGCGTGCCCGCGTTGCCGAAACTGCCGGCGTTGAACGATACGTTTTGGCCGCCGAAGATATCGCCGCCGCTGCTGGAAGTGAAAGCACCGCCGATCTGCGCGACGAGGTTGCCGCCGATGGCGTACAGCTCACCGCTGTTGCTGAAGTCACCGCCGCTTTGCAGGGTGAGGTTTTGCTGCGCCTGGATGGCGCCGCTACTGCCGACGCTGCCGGCGCTGTCCAGGGTCAGCGTGCCGGCGCTGCGCAAGGTACCGCTGTTAGTGACACTGCCGGCGTTGAAGGTGGCGGTGCGCGCGGCGTAGAGCATGCCGGCGTTGTTCAGCAGCTGGCTTATGCCGAGGTTGAAGTCCTGCCCCGCATATACGGTGGCGTTGGCCGCGTTGCTGAGCGAGATCGCATGCAACAGCGAAAGATCGCTGCCGGCCTGCAATACACCCGCATTGCTTACGCTGCCGGTTTGATTCAGCACCAGGGCGCCAGCGGCAATCCACTGCGCGCCTGCGCCGTTGCTCAGGCTGGTGCCCGACAGCGTCGCGTTGCCCTTGGCGTTTATGCCGCCTTCGTTGCTGAGCGTGGCGGCGGTAAACGAAAGATCCGTACCGCTCTGGACCTGTCCGCCAGCCTGGTTGTCGAAGCTGCCCGCCGAAACGTTCAGCGCCTGCCCGCTGACCAGCACGCCGCTGTTCTGCGCGCTACCGCTGAGCTGCGCCTGCAGTGTGCGATAGGCGCTAAGCGTGCCGCTGTTCGCGAACGTCGTCGCCGTGAGCGCGAGATCGGCTTGATCGGTCTGCAGCTTGCCGCTATTAGCGAAGGCGCCACCAAGCGTAAGCGCCGCAGCTTGCGCCTCGATGCCACCGGCATTAGTCAACGCAGCGGCATTGAGCGAAAGATTCTGGCTGCCGTAGACGTCGCCGCCAGCCTGGTTGGTGAACGCACCGCTCAGCGTGGCCGTCCATGCGCCGCCCAGCGCATACAGCTTGCCGCTGTTGTTCAAGCTGCCGCCGTTCAAGTCCAGCGCGCCGCCGGCCTGCACGGTGCCGGAGGTGGTGAGCTGCGCGGAAGTGAGTGCAAGATTGCCTGCGGCCAACAGCTTGCCGCTGCTGGCAAGGTTGTCGGCAGCGTTGAGCATGGCGCTGCCATTTGCACTTAGTGTGCCGCTGTTGGTGAGCGTATTGGCGGTAAACGCCAGCGCGCCGGCATCGGTCTGCAGCGTGCCGCTGTTGCTGGCGTTGCCACCGATCTGCAGCGTGGCGCCTTGCGCGGTTTCCACGGTACCGGCGTTGTCGAGTGATGCGGCCGTAAGGTTGATCGCACCGCCTGCATATACGCTGGCCGCACCGGTATTGCTCAATGCGCCGCCGGCCTGCGCATTCAACGCGCCGTTCTGCGCTTCGATCGCGCCGCTGTTGAGCAGTTGGCCGCTGGCGGACAGCGTCATCGCGCTGCCACTGTAAAGCGTGCCGCTGTTGAAAAGATCGCTACCCGCAAGCGTGACCGCACCACCGGCGGCCAGCGTGCCCTGGTTGTTGAGCGCTTGCGCCGCACTGACGGTGAGATTGCCGGTAGCGGTGGTCTTGCCACCCAGCACCACCTGCCCCGCGCTGGTGATGGTGAGGTCTCCATTCTGCGCGGCGATCTGGCCCTGGCTGTTCACCCCCAGGCCCGCTTCGGTGCCGATCAGGCGGATGGCGTTGGCGTACATGCCGCCCAGCGCGGACACGTCCAGCGCTACGGCAGGCGTCGCGCCCGTGGCGCTGAGCGGTTGCGTGGCGAGCGTGGCGTAGTCGATGCGATTGGCGCCGGTGACCACGTTGAGCTGGCGCGCCCACACGCCGGCGTTGATCTGCACCGCGCGCGCAAGCAGGTCGACCTGGTCGGTGTTGCCGCTGAGCAGGCCTTGCGTGTTGACGGTGATGGTGCCGCCGGTGACGTTGAAGCCGGACAGGCCGCCGTTCGCATCGAGGATCGGCACGCCGGTCACCAGCGTGCCGCGCGGTGCGTTGATGAAACCGCAGCCGCCGCAGGTGATGCCGTTGGGGTTGGCCACGATCACTTGCGCGGCGCGGCCGGCCACTTCCATCGCACCATTCAACTGGCTGGGTTGGGTGGAGGTGACTTCGTTGAGGATGATCGACGCCGACTGGCCCGCCCCGAGATTCGGGTTGCCGGTGATGTAGCCGGCCAGTTGCGTGTTGCTGATCGCGCCGCTGTTGTTGAGGATCAGGCCGTTGCTGCTGACGTTGAACTGCTGATAGGTGTTGTGCGACACGCCGGCGTTGTTGGGCGCGGCGATGTTCACCACCGGTGTGC
>CBJMMB010000057.1:0-22348 GCA_966430775.1 uncultured Dyella sp.
CGTTGTATTCGGTCTCGAACAGACGGGCGAACTGGCGCACGCAATGATCGGAATATTCTTCCGGCGTCATGCCCTTCGGGCGACGGAACGGATACGGGAACGGAATGAACATCGCGCGCTCGCCGAAGTGGCCGAAGCGGCGGCGATAGCGGTAGCTCGACGTGATCGACGATGCACCCAGCGTGCGGCCGTGATAACCGCCTTCGAAGGCGAACATCAGGCTCTTGCCGTTCTTGTAGTTGCGCACCAGCTTGAGCGAATCTTCCACCGCCTGCGCGCCGCCGACGTTGAAGTGCACGCGGCCCTTCAAGCCGAACTTCTTCTGCGCGTCGACCGCGATGGTCTTGGCCAGCTCGATACGCGTCTGATGCAGATACTGGCTGGCCACTTGCGGCAGCACGTCGATCTGGCGCTTCAGCGTGTCGTTGAGGCGCTTGTTGCCGTAGCCGAAGTTGACCGCCGAATACCACATCTGCAGATCGAGGAACGGCACGCCGGCCGTGTCGTACATGTAGCTGCCCTGGCCGTGGCGGAAGATCTTCGGCGGGTCGACGTAGTGCACGGTGTCGCCGAAGGAGCTGTATTGGGCTTCATCGGCGAGCAGTTCGTCGTCGGGGATGACGTAGGAGGCGGCGTTGGGATCGTAGGTATTCATGCGAAGGAGACTGAAAGTGGTGAGTATCTGGACAATGCTTGCTCTCGCCTTATCGTCATTCCGGCGAACGCCGGAATCCAGTTTTGGCAAACCGTGCGAAGCACACAAAACCTTTTGATGCTGTGTGCTTCGCACGCCATGTTTGAACTGGATTCCGGCCTGCGCCGGAATGACGACTCGAACTATCAAGCATCACGAAGGAGTGAACGGTTACGCCCGGGAAGGCGAACGTATGCGAAGACTAAAAATTCGAAACCGCCGGCAACACCCGCGGCTCGTGCTCGGCCAGCAGGCTGCCATCGAGCAAACGCGGCAGCAGTTCCAGCGCGTCCTCGAAACCGGTGATCGGCACATAGGGAATGCCGGCGGCGCGGCAGTGTTCGATCAGGCGGTGCTTGGCGAAGACGAAATCCACCTGGTCGGCGGCGCAGAAATCCGAAGCGCCGTCGCCGATCAGCAAGGTCTTGGCGCCGCCCTCGCGCGCCTGCGCCACGCATGCGCACTTGCAGGTGCCGCTGCGGCAGCCGGCGTTCTGGAACGGCGAGGTGAGCTGCCACTGGCGCGGCGGCGTGCCGGGCGCCAGGTGATTGGCGGCCAGCGGAAGATGATTCAGGCCATAGCGGCCAAGGATGCGATCGATGGCGTAATCCAGGCCATCGCTGACGATGCGGATCGGTGCGCCCAGTTCCGTCGCGCGGGTGACGAAGTGCGGAAAGGCGTGGTCGATCCACAAGTCGTCCAGATGCTCGTCGAGTTCTTCACCGCTCACGTCGAGCAAGGCGACCTGTCCGCTCATGCACTCACGCGAGCCGATGCGGCCAGCACGCCAGTCCTGCTCCAACGCTTCCCAGCCGGGACGGCCGAAACGATCCAGCAGCGAGTCGATCACGTCCTCGACGGAGATCGTTCCGTCGAAGTCGCAGAGGATGTTCCAACCGGTCACGCGCGCCACCCCAAACCCACATCTATGGAGTAGCCATCTTGGCAAGCATCCCCTTTCGGGTCCCTTTCCGCTGAAAGCTGCGGGCGACAGCCAAACGAGGGGCCGACCGGCTATGCTTAGCGTTTGCACGCCTCCATTGACGGTTTTCTTCCGTGCACGATCCTGCATCACGCCTTGCACTACCTGTGTCCCACCGGCCGAACGCCGGGCTGAATCTGCTTTGCGCGCTGGGGCTGACCGTGCTCGCCGGTTGCACTGCAGCACCGTTGCCGGCCTTGAAACCGCCCGTGCCGCAGACGTGGCGCAATGCGCCCGCAGCCGCGCCGAGTGCTGCGCAACCGGATCTGCACCATTGGTGGCAGGCGTTCAACGATCCGCAACTGAACTCGCTAGTACAGCAAGCACTGACGCATAACCTGGACGTGAAGGCAGCCGCCGAGCGCGTGCTTGCCGCGCGCGCGCTGTACCGGCACACCAATGACAAGTTCCTGCCGAACCTGCGCTTCGACACCAACCAGGTGATCCAGCCGGACGCCAGCGCTTCGTATTTCATCGTCGGCTTCGATGCGCTGTGGGAAATGCCGCTGTTCGGCGCGCTCAAGAGCACCCACCGCCTGGCCGCCGGCAACATGGACCTGGCGCGCGCGCAATTGCAAGGCGCCTACGTCACCCTGGTCGCCGAAGTGGCGCGTTGCTGGATTGCGCTGCGCAGCGCGCAGGAACAGGCCAGGCTGTTGAACGCCGTGCACGATGCCAATCAGGAAAAACTGCGCCTGTTGCAGGTGCGCGAAAACCTGAAGCTGGCCTCGCCCACCGAGGTGGCCGCCGCGCAGGCCGAACTGGCGCGCTCGGAAATGGCCCTGGTCGATCCGCAGCGCGCGATCGACGCCAATGCGCAACAGCTTGCCTTGCTGCTCGGGCAGGACGAACCCGATCCGGCATGGCTGCAGGAAAGCGGCGCCCAACCGCAACTGGGCGACTGGCAGATGACCAGCGCGCCGGCCGACCTGCTGCGCACGCGCCCGGAAATCGCCGCGGCCGAAGCGGAAGTGCTGCGCGCCGCCGGCGCCGCGGGCATCAGCCGCGCGGCGATCTATCCGCACATCGGGCTGGGTGCCTCGCTGGACTGGTCGGTGAACCTGCTGAGCCACCACACCTTCATCCGTTCCGGCGATGGCATTTTCTCCGCCGGCCCGGTGATCGACATGCCGCTGTTCGATTGGGGCACGCGCATCGCCCAGGCGCATTCGCATCAGCATGAGCTGCGCGCCGCGGTGTATGCCTATCGGCAGGCGGTGCTGCAAGGCGTGGCCGAGGCCGAAGTCGCGATGGGCGACCTGCAGCAGGCGCGCCTGCGCGAAACCGCCGCCGGCAAGGCCGCACAAGCGCTCGGCAGCAACGCCGCCGCGCTGGACAAGCGCCACAGCCTGGGCCTGGCCAGCACCCTGGACCTGCAGGACGCCGCCATCGCGCAGCAGAACGCGCAACTGGCGCTGGTTTCCGCGCGCGCCGAGCGCGACCTGGCCTACGTGTCGCTCTACAAGGCGTTGGGCGGCGCGCCGCAGCCGACGGTGAACGTGGCCGCCGACTACAAAGCGCTCGGCAACAAGAAAGAGGCGCAATGATGGTCGCCCTTGCGCGCAAGACCCTCATCTACGAATGGCGCCGCTTCCTCCCTGCGATTCTCGCGGTGGGTTTCGCCAGCCTGCTGCAGTTGCTGCAGGCAGCGCTGGTGCTGGGCATCTTCGGCAGCGCCAGCGTATACATCACCGGCTCGTCCGGTGATTTGTGGGCCGGTTATCCGGGCACGCAAAGCGTCAACCTCGGCCGCCCGATCAGCGAAGACGTGGCGATGCGTCTGCGCATGGATCCGGACGTGGTCAAGGTGGAACCGTTTCGCTGGGTGGATGCGGACTGGCGCGGCCCGCGCGATACCGGGGGCGTGTCGGTGTTCGTGTCCGGCATCGATCCGCGCGCCGACGGCATGATGTTCTCGCATGCCCTGCCCCTGGCCTTGCGCGCGCGCTTGAACGAACCGGGTGCGGTGATCGTGGACAAGGCCGATCTGGACAGCCTCGGCGTCAACATCGGCGATACCGCGGCCATCAACGGCCAGCGCGTGCGCGTGGTGGGCGTGAGCAGCGGCCTGCGCGCGCTGGGCGGCGTGAACATCGTCGCCTCGCTGGAAACCGCGCGCGTGCTCGACCTTTCGCCCGAAAACACCGGCAAGATGACCTACTTCGTGGCCAAGCTGCGGCCTGGCGCAAAACCGAAAAAAGTGGCCAACCGCCTGAACGGTTCCAACGCGTTCGGGCCATATACCGTTTGGACGGCCAAAGCCTTCGCGCGCGAATCGCAGTTGTACTGGATGTTCGATACCGGCGCAGGCGCGGGCGTGCTGTTCCTGGCCGGCATCGTGTTCCTGGTCGGCGCGGTGATCACCAGCCAGACCCTGATCGCCGCAGTGATCGGCTCGATCCGTGAATACGCCACCTTGAACGCGCTCGGCGTCGGCCGCGGTTCGCTGCGCAAGGTGGTGATGGAGCAGGCGTTCTGGGTGGGCGCCTTAGGCTTGCTGTGCAGCGTGGTGATCGGCGCGATCCTGCTGGTGATCGCACGCAGCCGCAGCGTGCCGATGGAAATGCGCCCGCTCACCGCTGCGGCGTGCCTGGCGCTGAGCATGGCGCTGGCGATCGTCTCGGGCCTGGCTTCCGTGCGCAGCCTGCGTCGCGCCGATCCGGCGAGCCTGCTGCGATGAACGTGCCCATGAATGCTGCCGATAACGCGGTCACGCTGCAGGCGCGCAGCGTGCGCAAGTCGTTTGTTTCCGGCCGTGTCGAAAGCACGGTGCTGCACGATCTCACGCTGGACGTGCGCGCCGGCGAACTTACCCTGATCTCCGGCCCATCCGGCTGCGGCAAAAGCACGCTGCTGGCGATTCTCAGCGGCCTGCAACCGGCCGATGCGGGCGAAGTCCGCGCGCTGGGTCACGAGCTCAACGGTTTGAGCATGCGTGCGCTGGAAGCATTCCGCCTGCAGCACACCGGCTTCGTGTTCCAGGGCTTCAACCTGTTTCCCGCACTGACCGCGCTGGAACAAGTGGAATTGCCCTTGAGCTACATGGGCTTGCCGCGCGATGTGGTGCGCAAGCGCGCGGTGGATTCGCTGGAAGAAGTCGGCCTGGGTCCGCGCATGCGCATGTTGCCGATCGAATTGTCCGGTGGCGAAAAGCAGCGCGTGGCGATCGCTCGCGCGTTGGCCAAGCAGCCGGAGCTGCTGTTCGCCGACGAACCCACCAGCGCGCTGGACGCCGCCAACGGACAGATCGTGATCGACATCCTGCACCGCATTGCCCGCACCCACGGCACCACCGTGCTCTGCGTCAGCCACGACCCGCGCCTGGTCCACCATGCCGATCGTGTGCTGGCGATGGAAGACGGCCGTATTCTGAGCGACCATGTGCCGCCCGCCGCGTCCGCCATGGCCACCGAGCACTCCTGAGAACTTCACGCATGACTCTGCGCAATCTCCGCCTTCCGCTTGCCCTGCTCGCCGCCACGCTGCTGGCCGGGTGTTCGCAAGACGAAGCACCGGCCGCCACCGCCAATCCTGCCGCGCCGGCGTATGCGGCGGTGGCGCGTGGGCGCATCGATATCGAAGGCGGCCTGTTGAAGCTCACCATGCCCAGCGAAGGCGTGGTGGCGCAGGTCGACGCGCATGAAGGCGAACAGGTGCACAAGGGCCAGCTGCTGGCGCAGCTCCAGCTCGAACCCGCCAAGCTGGCGCTGGATTCCGCCCTGGCCGAACAGCAGCAGGCCACGGCGCAGATCGGCGCGCTGGAAACGCGCGCCAAATCCGCCAGCCTGCGCGCCTCGCGCCTGGAGCAGGCCGCCAAGGCCGGCGCCGGCGACGTGCAAAGCGCGGACGACGCGCGCCAGGCCGCGCAACAGACACAAGTGGAATTGAACAACGCACGCGCCGCGGCCGCGATGGCCGCGCAGAAAGTGGCTGGCGCACGCTATCAACTGGCATTGCGCAGCCTGCATGCACCTGTGAACGGCCAGATCGTGCAACGCATGGTTCAACCTGGCGCATCGGTATCGCCCGCAACCGGCCCCGTCTTCGTGATGCTGCCCGATTCGCCGCGCATTGTGCGCGCCGAGCTCAACGAATCCTTTGTCGGCGTGGTGCACGAAGGCATGGCCGCCGAAGTGGACGACGACAGCGGCAGCGGCATGGCGCCATTGAAAACGCACGTGCTGCGCATCGGCAACGTGTTCGGCGCCAGCACACTGGAGGACGATCCGCAGGTGCGCGCCAATACGCGCTCGGTGGAATGCGTGCTGACGCTCGATCAACCGCCGGCGGCGCCGTTGCGGATTGGGCAGCGGGTTCTCGTGAAATTTGCGCCCAAATAATGGATGCGTCGGTTGGGATGCAAACCCTGAAATATCTCCGCGTTTTTGCTTCGTGCTTTTCTTCAGCAAAAACTAAGAGTTTCATACTGGCGCATTACTAAGAAAAATCACACCGTCATTCCGGCGAAGGCCGGAATCTATCGCCAGTACGAAGCATGGATTCCGGCCTTCGCCGGAATGACGGTGAGGTGATAGAGAAAGTTCGGTGCGAGGCAGATAGTCTGCTGCGGGCCGAATCACTTTCTCTTGCGTGCCCAAGAGCAACTCATTCGACTACGACTTCCAATGTGCCCAAGCGCTCTGGCGCCTCTGCGCGGTGTTCCACGCACGTTTCAAGCACAGCCATGAAGTGACCTCGCAGCGCGTCGACTTCAGCGCAGCTCAAACACTTTTCGTCACCGAAATACACAAACCGCAGCTGGCCATGTAGCGAATAGGCGAAGATGCCCAACAGCCTGACAACGAACGAATGCACAAACAGGCGGAAGTCCTTCAACTCGAACGGCGCATCCTCCTCGAGCACACGGATATCGCCGAAGTTGGAAAATGAAAAGACCCTCCGATGACCGCGTCCGCGTATGAAATTATGCAGCCGCACGATCGAGCGCATCTTGTTTTCCGAAGGCGTCCGGATCATTTCAAAGAACTGATATTTCCCTGGGATATCGATCAGCTCCTGTTCTATGTTCAGACGCACCTGCTTATGCATTGCACGTGCGCGCTCCCAGAATTCCCCGGTATCGCCCTGCCCGGTCCTGATCCTGAAACTGCCGCCGCTGAAAAAGAGCATGTCGCTCTTGATCTGAGGTATTCGCTCATCACGCCGCCCATCGAACGGGCTTTCGATCCATGCCGGCGCACGCTTGCCGAACGTCGCCTGCAGCGCCATATCCAACGCCGTCAACAAGGCGGCATGCATGGAAACCTTCTCGAGCTTGCAGCGTTGCTTCAGCAGCGTCGACAAACCCCGGCTTGCGGCCCATTCCCGATAAAGCTCCTTGTTGTCCAGCGGCCTGCGGGAGCCTGGAATCAGCGCGATCACTGCGTTCAGGATGCGTGCCGCGCGCCGCCGCCGGGAAAGATCTTCGTCGCGCGTGTCACCGATGATGTCGTACAGGGTCAAGGGCGCATAAGGGTGCAGGGCGTCGTCACGATGCAGCGACTTCAGCACCTCCCTGATCAAGATAAGCATGCTCATGCCATCGCAGATGCGATGCGAGGCCGTAAAAAGTAGCTGGTTGCTCGCCCTGGATCTCAACCAGGCTACGCGCAACTGCGGCTGATGATGTGCGAAGGCCGTGGTCAGCTCGGCCTGGCGTTCCCTTGCACCATGTTCTTCCGACTCGATCTCAACGCTGCGCAGCGGAATGGGACCCGCCGTATCCGCTTCGTAGTAAAGCCCATCGCTCTGCTGGCGGATAAGCGCCCGCAACGCCGGATGTTTGCGCTGCACCCGTTCGAGGGCCGAGCGCAGGCGGTTCATGGATAAGTGACCATCCACGCTGACCAGGCAAGTGAGATTGCCCTCGATCACATATTCCACGGTGGAGAGCTTCCGTTTCATGCGCGCCGCCTATTCGACAGTGGCCGATGAATTGTCGCGGATAAGGATGTCCTTGCGTGCGGACCGATTGCAGAATGCGGCGATCCTTGGATGCGCATGCTCGAAAGTGCCCAGCACGCCGAACCGGCCATCCACGTAGCCGGCCACCATCGCAACCAGTTTGCGCAGCTTCTGCGGCTCGAACAGCGTCACGCAAAGCGCCCAGTAGATGGCCAATGGGCCGCTCATCCAGTGCAGCGACCAATGCGAGCGATACAGCCGCAGCGAATGAACGGCATTGCGCGTGCCGTAATAGCGCCGCCATGCCGCATGATTGGTGGTGAACAGCTTGCCGTGGCGCTCGATATGCCCGGTGGTTTGCCGCAACGTCACCGCGGCATTCATGTACACCGGCACGCCCATGCTGGTTGCGCGCAGGCCATATTCGACGTCGATGCATTCGATGAAATAGTCCTCCTTGAACGCACCCACCGTGCGGTACGCCTGCGCGGATATGGCAGAGCCGGAGGAGATCACGAAGAGCGTGGGAAACAGGCCTTCGGTTTCCTGATCGATGCGAAACGGCTTGGGAAACCTCCGCCCCGGCGGCGTCACTGGCATGCATCGCTGCAAATGGATCTCGTAAATCTTGGGGCCCATGATGAAGGTATCGGTGCCCAGCCCTGCGCACGCCTCCATCATCTTTACGAAAAAGTGCTCGTCGATCTCCGAATCCTGATCGAGCAGAAAAAACACCTCGCAGCCGCGTAGCAGCAGCAATTCCGCACCACGATTGTAGGCACCGGCCAGGCCACCTTGATTACGATTGAAGATCACGGTGGCACCAGCCCTTCGCAATACCTCGTAAAGATGCGGGCTCGGCTCGGGCGAGTTGTCGACAGCGATGACATTTCGACACAGTGCTGCCGCCTTGTGAAGATTGCCCACGAATCCGGCAGTGGGCTGGTAGAGCACAAAGATCAGGCCAAAGGTCTGCATAGAATCCCCACTGTTATCGATGAAGACTTGCCACGTTGCAGCACCATCCAACCTGCACAGGTCACACCCGCCACCGATGTCAAACCTGCACTACGCAACGGCGCGATAACCGTCGTCCACGACCGGCGACAGCAAGCCCCACGCTTGCAGGCAGCGCAAAGCGGCAGCCACTCCATCTTCGGCCCGCACGCGTTCGCCCAATGCGGCAGCGGATCGACGCACAGGCTCCTGCAGCGCGCTTACGATGGCGCTTGCCAGTGCTGCCGCATCCATGCTTTTGCGGTCCAGCGCGGGCGGCGCCACGCCTTCGCGTTGCAGGCAGCGCGCCCAGAACGGCTGGTCGCCGTAAAACGGCACGATCACCGAGGGAATGCCGGCACGCACCGCCGTCGCGGTGGTGCCGGCGCCACCGTGATGAACCGCGGCGGCCATGCGCGGGAACAGCCAGTCATGCGGCGCGCCCTTGGTGATGAAGATCCGATCGTCGTGTGCGCCCTCTTTCGCCGACAGGCCACCCCAACCGGTGGCGAGCACCGCGCGCTGGCCACTGCGCTCGATCGCATCGAGCACGCAGGTCGTGAACTGTTCCGCCTGCGCGGTCACCATGCTGCCGAATCCCACATAGATCGGCTTGGGTCCCGCATCGAGAAAATCACGCAAGGCCTGCGAGGGCTGCCAATGCGGCTCATCCAGAAACCAGTAACCGGTGATCTGCGCGGTATCGGGCCAATCGATTGGCCTTGGCACGACCGCTTCGCTGAAACCGTACAGCACACGCTGCTGCCGGCTCTGGAAATAAGGCCCGTACCACGGATAACGCGGCAAGCCGAGCTGTGGACGCACGAGGTCGTTGATGGCCGGTTTCATCACGTACCACACCAACAGGCGCAGCACGTTGTACAAGGGCATGTTCAAGGCCTGCGGCAGCTTGCCTGCGCCAGACAGCACCAACGGCGGCATCACGCGCGATGGCGTCAGCGGTTGCAGTTGCGCGCCGACGAAGGGAATGCCGCGCGCCTCGGCCACCGCCTTGGCCAGCAAGGTGCTGTTGGCCACGCCGATCACCAAGCCGGCGCCTTCGGCAGCAGCCATGCCTTCGCGCGCCCAATGCGTGGCCCACTCGCTATAGAAACGTCGCGAAATGCGCGCCATCGCCGCCATGTTCAAACCCTGCTCGGTCATCTCGCGATTGGAATCGAGCAGGCTCTGGAAATTGGCGGTCAGCGGGGAAAAGTCCAAACCTACGCCACGCACCATGCCCTCGAAGTTGTCGCTGGTGACGATGCGTACCGCATGACCGGCGCGCCGCAAACCGACGCCCAGGGCTACGCAAGGCCGGATATCGCCTTGCGTGCCGATGGTGAAGATCGCAATGGGTGCCGAGGACTCAGGCATAAGCTGCCAGGCCTCCCGCCAGCGAATGGTCCATGGCATCCGGCACGACTTGCGCCGGGCGCTCCAACGGACGCACCGACGCGAGAGCATGCAGGCGTTGCGTCAGCGTTCGGGCGATCTGCGCGACCGCATCGGCATCGAGCATGCCCTGGTGATGGCAGGCGACGTCGTGCACGTCCAGCCAGCCATCGACATAGGGCCGCCATGCTTCCGGCTGGTCGTAAAGCTGCGCCGTGAGGTCCACGTCTTCCTTCAAGGCGGCGCGGAAGAACAGCACATCGGCATCGATCCGCCGCGGCACGTGCCGGCGCGCAAGCATGAGGTTGTTGAGCGTGACGTTGGAGACACGCTCGATCAACTGCGGATCGTTGCGCGAGATCTCCCGCACGAACGGCATGTCGAACACGCCGTATTCCTTGCACAGCAGCGCGGTCAGCGCAGGCAGGTCCGCCGGTGGATGCTCGGCATGCTGATGGAAACCGAGGAAGCGCAGAATCGCCCGGATTTCATGCGTGGGATCGATCGCCGACGACGTGTCGTCGACGACGAATGGGTACGCATCCAGCAAGGCCAGGCATTCCACCTGCTGCCCCTGCGCCTGCAACTGCGCGGCCATTTCGTGCGCGATCAAGCCACCAAGCGACCACCCCAGCAAGCGATAAGGCCCTTCCGGCTGGATACGCCGCATCTGCACCAGATGATCGGCCGCCATCTGCGCGACGCTCCCGGGCAGCGATGCGCCGCTGCGCAGGCCGCTCGATTGCAAGGCATACACCGGCAGCTTGTCGTCGAGATGGCGCAACAGGCTGGTGTAGGCCCAACCCAGTCCCACCGCGGGATGAATGCAGAACAATGGCCGCTCGCGATGCGATACGCGCAACGGCAGCACCTCGCCCAGCGGATCGCTCTTGTTCTGCGCGCGCTCCAGATAACCGGCCAGGCCGGCGATGGTCGAGGCTTCGAACAAGCTGGCCAGCGGCAACTCCATGCCGAAGTGGTCCGGGAACCGCGCGATCATTTCCGCCGCGCTCAAGGAATCGCCGCCGAGCTGGAAGAAGTTGTCGTGCACGCCGACGCGCTCGACACCCAGCACCTGCTTCCATAGCGCGCAGAGCTTGCGTTCCACGTCCGTCGTGGGTTCGGTGTAGGCAAGCTCGCGTTCGGCGCGCTTCGGCGGGGGCAGCGCCTTGCGGTCCAGCTTGCCGGTGGGGGTCAGCGGCAGCGCGTCGAGTTCCATGATCTGCGCCGGCAGCATGTAGTCGGGCAGGAACTTCGCCAGATGTGCGCGCAATTCGTCGGCCATCAACCGCTTGCCCGAATGAGGCACCGCATAACCGATCAGCATCGGCGCACCATCGTCCTCGCGATGCACGGCAACCGCCGCGTTGATGACCGCGTGATGGCGCACCATCGCCGCTTCGATTTCGCCCAGCTCCACGCGGTGGCCGCGAATCTTTACCTGGGCATCCGCGCGGCCGACGAAATGCAGCGCCCCTTCGCTATCCCAATACACCAGGTCGCCGGTGCGATACATGCGGCTGCCGTCGTTGGCGAACGGATCGGGCACGAAGCGCGCTTCGGTCAGCTGATGATGGTTGAGATAGCCTCTCGCCACGCCCGCGCCGGCGATGTACAGCTCGCCGATCGCGCCCGTCTGCACCAGCTGCTGATGCGAATCCAGCACATACAGCCGTGTGTTGAGGATGGGGCGGCCGATCGGCGGCGCGTGAGAACTCACCTCCTTCAAGGTGATCGCGGTGGATAAGACGGTGGTTTCGGTGGGGCCGTACAGTTGCGTCACGCACGCCGCGCGCTGCACGAGGTGGGTGGCCAAGTCCGCACTCAGCGCTTCGCCGCCGACCAGCACATGCAGCCGCGCCAGGTGCGCTTCCGAACTGGCCAGCAGCACGCGCCACAGCGAGGGCGTCGCCCACATGTGCGTGACGCTATGCCGCTGCAACAGGCGCAGCAGCGCCGGCGGATGGCGCACGGTTTCACCGCTGGCGATCACCACGCTCGCGCCCGCGCTCAACGGCAGGAAACGCTCCAGCATCGCGATGTCGAACACCATGGTGCCGATCGCCAGGAAACGATCGGCCGGATCGAGTGCCAACTGCTGCCGCATGCCTTGCAGCAGATTGCACAGATTGCGATGCGTGACCTCCACGCCCTTGGGACGCCCGGTCGAACCGGAGGTATACAGCACGTAGGCGATGCCATCCGGTTGCGACAGGTCCGGTTCTTCCGCACGTGTTTCCAGCGCGACGTCGATGTCTTCCGGATACAGCCGCATCATGCCGCCGAGCCCGAAGCGCTCGCACAATTCGGGCGGCGCAAGCAGGGCGATCGGCGCGGCATCGTTGAGCATCATGGTGATGCGTTCCGGCGGCCCGTCCGGATCCAGCGGCAGATAGGTGGCTCCCGCACGCATCACGGCCAGCAAGGCGATCAACCACTGTTCGCCACGCGGCAGCATCACCGCGACGATGTCGCCGGGCAGCACGCCATCGGCGATCAGCTGCCGCGCCTGGCGTACGCTGCGATCGTGCAGCTCGCCGTAGCTAAGCACGGCATCTTCGAACAGCACCGCCGGTGCGTAAGGTGCGAGCTGCGCCTGTCGCGCGACTTGCGCAGGCAGGCTTTCTTCCATGATTGGCGCTGCGGTGTCGTTCCAGGTATGCAGCAGCGTGTGGCGCTCCTGCTCGCCGAGGATGTCGATCCGCCATAGCGGCGCATCCGGTTCGGCCAGCACACCCTCCACCAGCAGCGCCAGGCGTCGCCGGTGTTCACCCAAATCGGCCATGCTGTACAGCACCGGGTTGGCGTCGAAATCGAAACGCAGTTCGCTACCGTCGCCACGATCGTAGACGAACACGGTGAGGTCTTCGCCGGAACCATTCGACACGTTGTGCGAGATCACCGGCGCTCCGCCGAAGGTGAGCTGGTAATCGAACGGTTCGATGTTCACGCCCAACCAGGCGATGTGCTTGCCCTGCCCGATCAGGCCCAGATCGCGGCGCAGATCCTCGTAGCGGTATTGCTGATGCCGCAAAGCCTGCCTGACCACTTGCGCGACCTGCGCGAACAGATCGACCGCTGTGGTGTCGGGCGTAAATTGCAGGCGGATCGCCACGATATTGGCGACCATGCCCGGCGTGCGGCGCAAGGCGGCATTGATGCGCCCGGACACCGGCATGCCGATGACCAGATCCTGCGCACCGGTGGCGCGATGAAAGTATGCCGCCACCAGCGCAATCAATATCTGCGGCAGGCTGGTGGCGGTCTGCTTGCCCAGCTCGCGCAGTCGCCGCACCGTGTCGATGGACAGATGCCCAGTGCTGCGCCGCAAGCCGCCCATGCTGCTGTGCGGCCCCAGGCGTGACAGCGACACCGCTTCGGGCAGGTTCGCCAGCTTCTCCTTCCAGTATTCGCGGTCGCGCTGCAAACGGTCCGAGCTGCGATAGGCCGACTCCGCTTCGATCAGCTCCTGCAGCGAACCGAATTCGCATGGCGCAGGTTCGCGCTGTTCCAAATATGCGTTGTAGAGCTCGGCCAGGCGTCGCGCGATCGCGCCGCCGCTGTAGCCGTCGTACACCACGTGATGCGCGCGCTGGTACCAGTAGTAGCGATCCTCGGCGGCCTTGAACAAGGCGCTTACGAACAAGGGATCGTTGGCGAGATCGACGGGACGGCTGAGCTCAGCCAGCATCCACGCTTCGGCCGCCGCGCGCGGATCGCTTTCGCCGCTGACGTCCACATACGGAAAGTCGCCGTGATAATTCGGCCTTACGATCTGGCTTGGACGCCCATGCTCTTCGACGACGCCAACGCGCAGCGTTTCCGCCTCATGCGTGACTTGACGCAACGCGCGCATGAAGAGTTCCGGTTGTATCGGCCCGCAGATCTCCAGCATCTCGGCGATGTTCAAGGTGGCGTCCGCCGCCCCGATCTTCTGGCCTACCCACAAGCCGCGCTGGGCGGTGGTCAACGGTAGCGACATAGGTGACTCGTGACTCATTACGCGTTCTCCTTGCGAATGCACACGTTTCAGTCATGGCCCGGCCGGCGTTCGAACTCACACGCATGCGCCTGCCTTGCCTGCGTTTGCATTCGCGTTGTCGTGCAAACGGTTATCCCCTCGGACACACTCTCCCGGCGCAGGCGGCTGCGCTCTCTTTTTTCAAGGCGCAAGCGCACCGTCACGGCGGGTTAAAGCCATGAAAAGGAGACGCCTGCACAATGGGTGCCGCAAAAAATGGACGATGGCCGAAAAGCGATCAGCAACCGTCATCCACCTGATTTGACTCACACAGGCTTGTGATGCGGGGAAACCGACATCCGCATCCGTATCCGCCGTTCCGCTTAAAACCAAGCTCGCACATGGGCGTAGCCACGTGCCTATCATCGCGCCGGCGAGTAACACCCGGCGCTTATGTTGCGGTGTAACAATTGTCCGATGAAAGATTCGTCAACATCGTTTGACGTGTTTGTGTCGGTGCGTGGACTTGAGAACCAAGCCACAAACAGGCATTCACTACGGATGGGGAATCAACGATCGTCGCGCGTCCAGATCAGTCCATCGCTCTCGCGCACGGGAAAGCGATGGATCGGCTCATACGCCGGCGGGCATGTCGGCTCGCCCGTGCGCAAGTCGAAGCGCGCGCCGTGACGCGGGCATTCCACTTCGTGGCCGTGGATCTCGCCACCGGCCAGTTCGCCGCCGTCGTGCGTGCAGATGTCTTCCACTGCATACAGGTCGCCGTCGATGTTGAACACGGCGATGGCGGTGTCGCCGTCCCATACCACCTTGAATTCGCCGGGCAGCAGCTCCGAACGCGTGCCCACTTCCACCCACGCCTCGCTCATGCCGTCAATTCCTTCACCATCAATTCGAAGCGCAGGTCGTCGCGGCGCGGCAGGCCGAAGCGTTCGTCGCCATACGGAAACGGCGAGTACTCGCCGGTGCGGCGGTAACCGCGCCGTTCGTACCAGGCCATCAGTTCGGTGCGTATGTCGATCACCTTCATATGCATGGCGCGGCATTGCCAGGCGTCGCGTGCGTGGCGCTCCGCCTCGGCCAGCAACAGGCGCCCCAGGCCGCTGCCCTGGCGCGGCGGCTGCACCGCAAACATGCCGAAGTAGGCCGATGCGCCGTGGCGTTCCACGTGGCAGCAGGCCAGCAGTTCGTCATCGGCCCAGGCCAGCAGCACGGCGCTGTTGGAGTCGGCCAGCAGTTCGGCCACCAGCGCGGGCTCGGTGCGCTGGCCGTCGAGCAGATCGGCTTCGGTGGTCCAGCCGCGGCGGCTGGTATCGCCACGATAGGCGGATTCGACCAGGGCGACGATGGCGTCGACGTCCGCCTGGCCGGCTATGCGGAATGAGGGAGCGATGAGGGTGTTCATCCGCGCATGATAATCCGCGGCATCGCCCCTCCAAAACCACCTTACGGCACGATCTGCGAACCCGGGCGGCGGCCGCGGAAGCGTGTGCCGGGACGATAGGCATGGAAATGGCACCAGTCGAAGTTGTGCGCAACGATCCGCCGGCCGTCCGACAAGACCGTGCGCAGATCGCGCAGGCAGCCGCTGTCGTCGTGGTACTCCAGCGTGATGGCGACTGCATAGTCGAACGTGGACTCCTGCATGGGCGCACGGAAATCCATATCGGTCCAATCGTTGCTGCCCGCCGGGGCCACCGAAAAGGTATCGATACGGCTGCGCGTATCGTTGATCACCTCGATGGTGTGCACCGATTGGGCCAGCACGGCAGCGGGAAGGCAGGCAAGGTACAGCGCGATAACGCAGTAACGCATGGCGATTTCCTTTTTTTTGAGCGCAGCAAGCCCCTGCCGGTACGGCGTGCGCCGGCTGGACGGTTGACCGGGTTGGAACATGGGCTAACGAGGAGGAGATGCCCGCCGCGCCAAAACGGTTGCAAGGCATCGGCCTGCAACCGGCTGGTCGCTGGCCGTATCTCTATACTCGTCGGCGTCGTTCGGCGCCTTTCGTGCGGGAGTAAAAGGTGGACACCAGCATCGTCGTTCCAGTTGCGCTTTTCCTTTGCATCACCCTTGGCATCACCTACATCGCCAGGCTGTTGGTCAACGCGCGTTTGCGCGTCAAAATGCTGCAGGCCTGCAGTTCGAAAGAGCTGATGGAGGCCGTCGTGCAGAGCGATTCGCATCGCGACCAGATGACGGCCCTCCGCTGGGGCATTCTTACCGCTGCGGAAGCCATCGCCTTCGGCATTATCCAGGCCATGGGCTGGACCACCATCAATGCCGGCGTAGTAGCCATGCTGCTGGGCGCTTTCGGGCTTGGCTCCGTCCTGTTCTTCGTGTTGGCGCGACGTTTCGTTTGATCGGCCCTGCCGCGCGCATGAGCCATCAGGACCGTCAGCTGGTCGAGGCCGTACTGGCGAACGCGCCGGGCGCGTTCGAGCGACTGGTGCGCGAATACCAGGGGTTGTGCTGGCACATCATCTACCGCATGGTCCGCCACCCGGAAGATGCGCGCGAGCTGTGCCAGGACACATTCCTGCGCGTGCACCAGCATCTGCGCCAGTACCGCTACGAAAGCGCGCTCAAATCCTGGATCGGCCGCGTCGCCTATACGGTGGCGCTGCGCTATCTGGAGCGAAAGCGCATCGCCGTCCTCGATCTGGATGGAGACGGCGAAGGTCTGGGTCTTTCCGATAAGCTCAGCGACGGCTTCGACCTGGAAGCCGCCTACGTTGACAGCGACATGGCGGCGCGCCTGCATGCCGCGATCGAAACGCTGCCGCCGCTGCAGCGCACCGTGCTTACGCTCTATCATCTGGACGAGCTGTCCATCGACGACATCGCCGGCATCACCGGCCTGGCGACCGGTACGATCAAAAGCCATCTGTTTCGCACGCGCCTTCGCTTGCGCGCCCAGCTGGAAACCGCGTACGGAGTTGCACCATGAACCGCGAACCCCACGACGAACGCATGGAACGCGAATGGACCTTGCAGGAACGCGCCGCGCGAGCGGAACGGCTTGGGCTGGACGAAAACAGCGACCAGGCGCTGCAGCGCTATCGCATAGTGATGCGCGCCTTGCGTCAGCCGCTGGACGAAAACCTGCCGGCCGATTTCGCCAGCACCGTGGCCGTGGAAGCGCGCCGCCGTGCGGCAGGCGATACGCGATTGGAGCTGTATCTGAGCTGGGCGCTGCTCGGGGTGCTGGTGGGCATGCTGATCGGCGTCGCTGTGCGCTATGCCAGCAGCTGGAAACCGTTGCTGCCGTTGGCGTTGTCGCAGCCGTGGCTGCTGGCTTTGGCCGGTGTGCTGGTGCTGCTTGCCTCCAGCAAGTTGCTCAGCGTGCCGCGCCATCCTTCGGACGAGAGCCCCCGTAGGTTGGGTTAGCGCAGCGTAACCCAACAGCTCTTCATCGAAGTGATCAACATTGTTGGGTTACGCTGCGCTAACCCAACCTACGAGTTCGCATTACATCAACAGCTTGCGCACTTTCAGCAGCGCGGCGATGAATGCATCCACTTCCTCGCGCGTGTTGTAGAACGCCAACGATGCGCGCAAGGTAGCCGGCACGCCATAGAACTGCATCAACGGATGCGCACAGTGATGGCCGGAACGCACCGCCACGCCTTCCAGGTCGAGCAGCGTGGCCATATCCATCGCCTGCGCGCCTTCGATCAGGAAGGAGATCACCGGCTCCTTCTCCTTGGCCTCGCCAAAGATGCGTATGCCAGGAACCTCGCGCAGACGTTCCGTGGCATAGCTCAGCAGCTCGTATTCCCATGCGCGGATCGCTTCGAAGCCGATCGACCGGTAGTAGTCGATCGCCGCACCCACGCCGGCGAAACCGGCGATGTTCGGCGTGCCGGCTTCGAACTTGTGCGGCGCCTCGGCAAAACTGGTGCCGTCGAAGCGCACTTCGCGGATCATCTCGCCGCCGCCGAAGAACGGCGGCATCGCCTCCAGGTGTTCACGCCTGGCCCACAATGCACCGGTGCCGGTCGGCGCCAGCATCTTGTGTCCGGTCAACGCATAGAAATCGCAACCGATCGCCTGCACGTCCACCGGGCGATGCGGCACCGCCTGTGAACCGTCGACCACCAGCGGAATGCCACGCTTGCGGCATTCGCGAGCGATCTCGCGCACCGGATTCACGGTGCCGAGCACATTGGACACGTGCGCAACGCAGGCCAGCTTCACGTCCGGCGTAAGCAGTTCGAAGAACTTCTCCAGGATCAGCTCGCCGTTCTGGTCGATCGGCGCTGCTTTCACCGTCGCGCCCGTGCGTGCGGCAACCAGTTGCCACGGCACGATATTGGCGTGATGTTCCATCACCGTGGTGACGATCGCATCGCCCGGCCTGAGGCGCGGCAGCGCGTAGCTGTACGCCACCAGGTTCATCGATTGGGTGGTGCCGGAGGTGAGGATCAGATCATTGCGCGAACCGGCGTTGATGAAAGCTGCCAATTTGTCGCGCGCGTTTTCGTACGCGGCGGTTGCCTCTTCGCCCAGCTGATGCACCGCGCGCGCCACGTTCGCGTTGTGCGCGCGATAGTGGTTGTCCACCGCCTCGATCACCTGCCGCGGCTTCTGGCTGGTATTGGCGTTGTCGAAGTACACCAGCGGCTTGCCGTGTACGGTGCGCGACAGCAGCGGAAAATCCGCGCGGATGCGCTCGACATCGAAATCGACGGAAGGATGGCTGGGCTTGGCGGTCATGAGGGTAAACGTGCCAGTAGCGCGTCGGAGAAGTGATCGCGCAGGGTTTCGTTGGGCAGCGAGGTGAACACCGCGCGGCAGAACGCGGCCGTGAGCAGGCCGCGCGCTTCGGCGTTGGGCAGGCCGCGCGAACGCAGGTAGAACAGCGCGCGCTCGTCGAGCTGGCCGACGGTGGCGCCGTGCGCTGCCTTCACTTCGTCGGCATAGATTTCCAGCTCCGGCTTGGTGTCGATCTCGGCCTGCGCGGAAAGCAGCAGGTTCTTGTTGCTGAGGCTGGCGTCGCTGCCATCGGCGCCTTCGGCCACGACGATCGCGCCGCGGAACACGCCACGTGCGCGTTCGTCCGCCACGCCGCGCCAGATCGATTCGGACGCGGTGTTGAGCGCCTGGTGACGGATCGAAAGCTGGGTATCGACATGCTGGCGCCCGCGCAGCACGAATACGCCGCGCGTATCGAACCGCGCATCGTCGCCGCGCAACTGCGCATGCAGGTCGTGCCGCACCAGCGCACCGCCCAGTTCCAGCACGTGCATGGCGGCGTGCGCCTTCGCGCCCAGATGCACGCTGCCGCGACGGATCAGCGTGCTTTCGTCCGCTGCGTTCTGCAGCAGCGCATGCTGCAACTTCGCGCCATCGCGCAGCACGATATCGCTGACCAGCGTACCGAGGTGCTTGTGCTGCGCGGTCGCCAGATGATGTTCGACCAGATCGATTTCCGCGTTTTCACCCAGCTCGATCACATTGCGCACGTGCCATGCGGCATCGCCTTGCGCCGGCGTGCCAGCGAAGCACAGGTGAATCGGTTTGTTCACCCGCACGCCCGGTGCCACGCGCAGCACCACGCCATCGCCGGCCAGTGCTGCGTTGAGCTGCGCGAACGCATCGCCCACTTCGCGGTAATGCCGGTTCAGCGCAAAGCGCAGCGGTTCCGGATCGTTCTCGAGTACACGGGAAAGCGGTTGCAGCGACAGGCCCGGTGGCAAGGTTTCGAGCCGCGACAGGTCGGCACGGAACACGCCGTTGACAAACACCAGGCGCGGGCCGTCGATACCGGGCAAGGTCAGCGCATAGGGATCGACCGGATGCGAAGCCGCCGCCGCGTCGCCCAACGCAAACCGTCGCTGACCGAGCGCACGCAGCGCGGTGTACTTCCACGCTTCGGCGCGCGTATCCGGCAAGCCGGCCGCAATGAATGCTTCCAGATTCTCGCGCCGCGCCGCATCCAGCCACGCCAGCCCGCTGCCGGGCAGGCGCACGCTGCCGGCGTCGCGCAACGCGTCGATAAAGGGCACGGATGGCGGCGACGGACTCATGCACGCGCTCCATCGGCCAAGGCCGGATCGCGATCGTTGACCCAGGCGTAACCGTGCTCTTCCAGTTTCAACGCCAGCGTCTTGTCGCCGCTCTCCACGATGCGGCCATCGGCCAGCACGTGCACGAAATCCGGCTCGATGTAGTCGAGCAGGCGCTGGTAATGCGTGATGACCAGGAACGCGCGATCCGGCGAGCGCAATGCATTCACGCCCTGCGCCACCTGCTTGAGCGCATCGATGTCCAGGCCCGAATCGGTTTCGTCGAGAATGGCCAGCTTCGGTTCCAGCACGGCCATCTGGAAGATCTCGTTGCGCTTCTTCTCGCCGCCGGAAAAGCCTTCGTTGACGGCGCGATGCAGCAGCTCGTCGGAGATCTGCATGATCTTCAGCTTCTCGCGCACCAGCTTGAGGAACTGCATGGAGTCGAGCTCCGCCTCCCCACGCTGCTTGCGCTGTGCATTGAGCGCGGCGCGCAGGAAGTAGGTGTTGTTCACGCCGGGAATTTCCACCGGATACTGGAACGCGAGGAACACACCGGCGGCGGCTCGCTCTTCCGGCTCCAGCGCGAGCAGGTCGCGGCCTTCGAAGATGACTGAGCCTTCGGTGACCTCATAGCCTTCGCGCCCGGACAGCACATTGCCCAGCGTGGATTTGCCGGCGCCGTTCGGGCCCATGATGGCGTGCACCTCGCCCGGGTTCACGGTGAGCGTGAGGCCCTTGAGGATGTCCTTGCCCTCGACGCGGGCGTGCAGGTTTTCGATCTTCAGCATGTCACTTCAAATCCGCAGAATTTTTGATTGAACCGGAACACGTATCACCCTCTTGCGCGCCGTCGAGCCAAGCTTGCAATTGTTGCGTACGCTGCCGTGTAAGTTCCGCTTGTAAGTTGCTTACACACATCGGGTATACGGAACCATATTGCACGTTCGAGTTGTCGCCTTTCTTTAAAGGAAAATGGGCTGCAATTTCTGCATCACGAAACTGTAGCCACAAATTTTGCGATGCCTTCAGTTTTTCCAGAAACAAAGGTTCATCTTTGTATTTGAGCAGTACTGCTTGCCACACCTTGTTGAGCTGCATATCTGCCGCGGTTAACGCCTTGCCTTCGCAGATGTTCATATCCAGCTGAGTACTAGGATTGTTGCAGTCAGGCTGAGGTTCGGACCCTAGCGCGCAAACTGGAAGTATCAAACCGAGTAGCAACAGCAGCGAATACGCGACTCTCATCAGACAACTCCTTCTGTGGGTAACGGGTTGGTTTTGCCACGAACCTGCTCTTCCACGAGGCTGCCCCCTCACCCCAGCCCTCTCTCCCGTTACTGATCAAAGATGGGGGAGAGGGAGTAAGGGGCTGAGGCAGTCCTCAGCCCACCGCACCTTCCAGCGAAACCTCCAGCAACTTCTTCGCCTCCACCGCAAACTCCATCGGCAGCTCGCGGAACACCTGCTTGCAGAAACCATCCACGATCATCGACACCGCATCTTCTTCACCAATGCCACGCGCGCGGCAGTAGAAAAGCTGGTCGTCAGAGATTTTCGAGGTGGTGGCTTCGTGCTCCACGATCGCGGTGGGATTCTTCACTTCCATATACGGGAACGTGTGCGCACCGCACTTCTTGCCGATCAGCAGCGAATCGCACTGCGTGTAGTTGCGCGCGCCTTCAGCACCCTTCTCCACCTTCACCAGGCCGCGATAGCTGTTGGAGCTCTTGCCGGCGCTGATGCCCTTGGACACGATCTTCGACTTGGTGCCCTTGCCGATATGGATCATCTTGGTGCCGGTATCGGCCTGCTGGCGGTGATGCGTCAGCGCCACCGAGTAGAACTCGCCGACCGAGCGATCGCCGCGCAACACGCAGCTGGGGTATTTCCAGGTGATCGCCGAACCGGTTTCCACCTGCGTCCAGGAAATCTTCGAATCGTCGCCACGGCAATCGCCACGCTTGGTGACGAAGTTGTAGATGCCGCCGCGGCCTTCCTCGTCGCCCGGATACCAGTTCTGCACGGTGGAGTATTTGATCTGCGCTTTTTCCAGCGCGACCAGTTCCACCACCGCGGCGTGCAACTGGTTCTCGTCGCGCATCGGCGCGGTGCAGCCTTCGAGGTAGGACACGTAGGCGCCGTCTTCGGCAATGATCAGCGTACGCTCGAACTGGCCGGTGTGGCCGGCGTTGATGCGGAAGTAGGTGGACAGCTCCATCGGGCAACGCACGCCCTTGGGAATGAACACGAACGAGCCGTCGGAGAACACCGCCGAGTTCAGCGCGGCGAAGTAGTTGTCGCCAGTCGGCACCACGCTGCCGAGGTATTTCTGCACCAGTTCTGGATGTTCGCGGATCGCTTCGCTCATCGAGCAGAAGATCACG
>CBJMMB010000058.1:0-22297 GCA_966430775.1 uncultured Dyella sp.
AGCGTGTGCAGCACGGGAAGATGGGCAGCGATCATCGGGCAAGCTCCTCCACTTCAATGCCCGCTTCGCGCAATGCGCGCAAGGCGGCATCCACGTTGTCGCCCTGCATGGCGAGCGTGAGCTGGCCGTAGGGCAGATCCTTGATGCGGTCGATGCGTCCGGCCAGGATGTTGAAATCCACGCCGGTTTCGCGCGTGACGCGTCCCAGCGTCGGCGACCAGGTGGCTTCGCCGCGGAACGACAGGCGCAGGATGCGGCCCGGCACGTTCTCGTAGCGCAGGTGTTCGCCCGCGGCTTCTTCGGGCAATGCTTCGTTGACGAAGCGGCGCGTGGTGGCGTGCTGGGGATGCAGGAAAACATCCGCCACCGAGCCATGTTCCACGATGTGCCCGGCATCCAGCACGGCGACGCGATCGCATACCCTGCGCACCACGTCCATCTCGTGCGTGATCAACACGATGGTGAGTTTCAATTCGCGATTGATCTCGGCCAACAGATCCAGCACCGATGCGGTGGTTTGTGGATCGAGCGCGCTGGTGGCTTCGTCGCACAGCAGGATCGAAGGGCGATTGGCCAGGGCGCGCGCAATGCCCACGCGCTGCTTTTGTCCGCCGGAAAGCTGCGAGGGATATTTGTTCGCATGCGCGGTCAAACCCACGCGTTGCAGGAGTTCGTCCACGCGCGTGCGGGTCGCTTTCGCGTCCTGGTTGCCGGCGAGGCGCATCGGAAAGGCGATGTTGTCCACCACCGTCTGCGAGGACAGCAGGTTGAAGTGCTGGAAGATCATGCCGATGCGTTGCCGCGCCATGCGCAGCGCATCGTCCGCCAGCGCGGTCATTTCGGTATCGCCGATCAGGATGCGTCCGCCGCTGGGGCGCTCCAGCAGGTTGATCAGGCGGATCAGCGTGGACTTGCCCGCGCCGGAATGCCCGATGATGCCGAACACCTCGCCATCGGCGATGTCCAGGCTGAAAGGCTCCAGCGCCGGAATGTCCTTGCCGTCGACACGGTAGGATTTGTGGACATCGATGAAGCGGATCACGGTGGGCCAAGTCTGGAGTCGAAAGCGGCCATTCTATGCCAGCTGGTATGGCGTAGGTCGGGTTACTACGGATTCGATCCCTCCCGGTGTTGGGTTACGCTGCGCTAACCCAACCTACGCAGATACGACCGGAGCGATGACATGACCACCGTATACGACTTCAGCGCGCGCGACATCGACGGCGCCGAGCGCTCGCTCGGGGACTGGCGCGGCAAGAGCCTGCTGATTGTCAACGTGGCCTCCAAGTGCGGCTTCACCCCGCAATACAAGGGCCTGGAGGAACTGTGGCGCAAGCATCGCGACCAGGGCCTGGCGGTGCTGGGCTTTCCATGCGACCAGTTCGGCCACCAGGAACCGGGCGACGAGGCCGAGATCAAGCAATTCTGCTCGACCACCTACGATGTGACGTTTCCAATGTTCGCCAAGATCGAGGTGAATGGCGAGCACGCGCATCCGCTTTACAAATGGCTGAAGAAAGAAGCCAAGGGCTTGCTGGGGAGCGAGTCGATCAAATGGAATTTCACCAAGTTCCTGGTGGATGCCGAAGGCCAGGTGGTGAAGCGCTATGCGCCGAACGATGCGCCGGAGAAGATCGAGAAGGATCTGGCGAAGCGTTGAACATCGCCATCTTTGTCATCCTGACAAGGTTGGGGTTTGCACCCCAACCTACGTATGGCCCTGGAATTCCGCGAGCAACGCCACGATCGCATCCAGCGTGCGGCTGGGGCTCGGTTCGTCCGCCCCGCGCACAAAGTTGTTCAACATGATGGCGAACGCCAGCCGTTCGCCCGCTGCCGTGGTCATATAACCAACGAGGCAACGCACGTTGTTCATGCTGCCGGTCTTGGCGTGCACGTTGTCGGCCGCGGCCGTGTTGCGCATGCGCCATTCCAGCGTTCCGTCCACGCCGGCGGATGGCAACGCATCGCGTAGTTGCGCGCCGTAGGGCTGGCTGGCCAGGTAGCTCAGTAGATGCACCATGGCATCGGGCGTGGACAGGTCCTGCCGCGACAGCCCTGCGCCTTCCTCGATCTGCGTCGCGCCAGGCGCAACGCCGATGCGTTCCAGCAGTTGCTTGAGCGCGCGCGTGCCCCAGGCTTCGCTGCTCAGGAAGCCGGCTGGCGGATCGCCCGCCTGCTCGGCATTGGCCTGGGCCTTGATGCCGGCGATCTGCAGCAGATTCTGCAGATACAGGTTCTGCGAGCGCTTCAAGCCGCGCGAGAGAATCTCCATCACCGGCGGCGACAGCACTTGGGCCAGCACCACCGCCTTGTCGATGTCCGCCGTCGGTTCCGGCCAATGCCGCACGCGCAGCGCGCCATGGACGCGCACGCCATGCCGTTCCAGCGCTTCGCGCAACTGCGCACCGGCATACCAGGCCGGATCGGCCATCGCCAGCTTGAACGTCTGCGCTTCCGCCTGCGCCGGAATGCTGCCGAAGGCGTACAAGGTCGGGTCGCCGGGTGCGCGATAGAGATTGATGTCGCTGCGTGTGCCGCGCGCAGCGGTAGCGAGATGGTTCGCGACGCGCGGCATGGCGCCAGCCGGATCGAACGTCAGCAGCGCTGCATGCCCAGGCATGCCTGCCGGCCGCACGGTGAGCGCCACCACGTTCTCCTGCACGCTCAACGCCGACGCGGGCACGGCGAACCAGCTCTGCAGATCGCGCGCTTCCCAGCCGGCGCCCACTTGAGGCCCCTGGAAATAGCTGTCGTCGGCGATCAGATCACCTTGCACGTCGTGCACGCCGCTGGCGGCGAGTTGCCCGGCCAGTTGGTCGGCCCAATCCATGTTGGTACCCGGTGTGCCGAGCGAAGGATCGCCCATGCCGCGCAAGATTAGCGGCCCTTCCAGTCGGCCTTGTGCGACGGGTCTGGTGGCGAGCAATTGCGTAGGAATGCGGTATTCGGTACCGATCGTGTCGAGCACCAGCGCGGCGGTGTAGAGCTTGGCCGTGGACGCCGTTTGCAACAGGCGACGCGCATCATGCGCATACAGCGTGCGGCCGGTATCGAGCGACACCACGGTAATGCCCCAACTGGCGGATGCGAAACGCGGATCGTCGATCTGCGCATCGATGGCCGAAGCGAGTTGCTGCGTGGTCGCCGTTGCCGGTGCGTCGTCGGCGTGGACAGGCGCCGCAGCGAACATGGCCAGCACGAGGCAAGCTGCGTTGATACGCAACGCAAGACGAAGGGAGGCGAGATTCATGCGTTCAAGTATTGCCCAAGCCCGGCTTTGCGCAACAGCTCACGCCATCCACGCGTGGCGTCGGCGAATGCGCAGGCCGAACCAGGCCAGGCTCACGCCGCGCACCGCCATGAAGGCAAGAAAGGTCAGCCACAAACCCTCGTTGCCCAGGCCGCGCGTAAGCCACGCCAGCAGTGCGAAAAACAATACGGACATCAGCATGCCATCGCGCATTTCGCGGGCGCGCGTGGCGCCGATGAACAGGCCATCGAGCAGATAGCTCCAAACCGCCACGATCGGCAGCGCGGTCAGCCATGGCAAATAGCGGTAGGCGGCATTACGCACTTCGGGCAGGTTGGTTTGCAGATCGACGAACACATGGCCGGCGCTGCCGAAGAACAGGGCATAGCCGATGCTGCCGATCAGCGACCATCCTCCGGCGACCACCAAGGCGCGACGCAATGCATGCGGGTCGCGGGCGCCGATGGCGTGTCCGCATAGCGCTTCGACCGCATTGGCCAGACCGTCCAGGCCGAAGGCCGTCAGCATCAGGCCGTTGAGCAGCAGGGCGTTGGCGGCCACGGTCGCATCGCCCAGGCGCGCCCCCAACAGCGAAAGGCTGAAGAACACGCCCTCCAATGCCAGCGTGCGCAGGAAGATGTCGCGGTTCACGCGCAACAGCGGCAGCCAATGCCGCCATCCGCGCAAGGCCTGCCAATCGACCCGCCCGTGCAGCGCGCGCACCGCTTGCAGCCCGCGCCACAGGCCATAGAGCGCACCACACCATTCGCCGGCCACCGAAGCCAGCGCGATGCCGGGTACGCCCCAGCCAAAGCCGGGCACGAACAACAGGTTCAAGGCGATGTTCACCAGGTTGGTCACCAGCAGCAGCGCCAGCGTAGTGCGCGCACGCTGCGCGCCGATAAACCAGCCTGCCAGCGCGTAGTTGAGCAGCGCCGCTGGTAGCCCGAACAGGCGCAGATGCAGGTAATCCAGCGCGCGTCCGGCCATCACGGGCGTGGCGTGCATTTCGGCCACCAGCCATGGCAGCACCGGCACCATCAGCAAACCCGCCAGCACGCCGAGCACGGCGGCAAGCAGCAGCGCCTGTGTCTGCACGGTGCGCAAAGCCGACGCATCGTTCGCGCCCTTGGCCTGGGCGGCGAAGCCGGTCGTGCCCATGCGCAGAAAGCCCAGGCTCCACACCGGCAAGGCATACACCGCGCTGCCCACCGTGACGGCCGCCAGATCCTGCGTATGCGGCAGATGACCGGCCACGGTGCTGTCCACCAGCGACACCAGCGGTACGGTGAGATTGGAAAGAATCATCGGCGTGGCCAGCGTCCACACCTGCCGGTGCGTGGGGCGGTGGCGCCAGGCTTCGAGCAGCGTCGTCATGGGGAGCGGTGGGGAGGCAACTACCGCGCATTCTGGCACGTTTTGGGCCGCCGACAGGTGAGGTGATACCCTTGTACGCCCCATCGTCGGCGAAGGTCGGCGCTCATCCATAGACAGCGAGACCACCATGCAGATCGCCGATAACTCCGTTGCTACTTTCCATTACACGCTCACCGACGACAACGGCCAGGTGATCGACAGTTCCGAAGGTCGCGAGCCGCTCACTTACCTGCACGGCAGCGGCCAGATCGTGCCGGGCCTGGAAAAAGCAATGGCCGGCCGTACCGCCGGCGACCAGTTCAAGGTCGAAGTGGCTCCGGCCGAAGGCTACGGCGTGCACCACGCCGAACTGGTGCAGGCGGTGCCGCGCGAAGCGTTCCAGGGCGTGGACGATATCCAGCCCGGCATGCAGTTCCAGGCGCACGGTCCGCAGGGCGCGGTGCATGTGACGGTCACCAAGGTCGACGGCGAGACCGTGCACATCGATGGCAACCATCCGCTGGCCGGCCAGACCCTGCATTTCGACATCCAGGTGACTGACGTGCGCGAAGCCAGCGCCGAAGAGCTGGCGCACGGACACGTGCACGGCCCGGGTGGTCATCACCATTGAGCGACACCCCAGACCCGTTGCGTGACGGGCCTGGATACAAGGGAACACCATCATGCAGGGACGCTTGCGTATCGCCATCGTCGGCTACGGTACGGCCGGCCAGGCGGCAGCCTTGATGCTGCACGCCCAAGAACACGCACTCACCGTGTTTGAGCAGGCCCCGGCGCTGGGGCCTATCGGCGCAGGCTTCCTGCTGCAACCGACGGGCCTGGGCGTGCTTGCGCGCTGGGGCTTGCACGAAGCGGCCTTGCAGCACGGGCAGCGCATCGATCGTCTCCATGGCTGCAATCAGCGTGGACGCACCGTCATGGACATGCGCTATGCCAGTCATGCCGAGGACTGTTTCGGCCTTGGCATGACGCGCGGCAGCCTTTTTACGGTGCTGCGCGACGCCTATCCCGATGCATCGGCCATCACCACCCATACGCGCATTGAACGCATTGCGGACGATGGCTGCTGCCTGCTCGACAGTCAGGGCGGCCGCTACGGCCCGTTCGACCTGATCATTGCGGCCGATGGCGCCCATTCGTGCCTGCGTCAAGCCGCGCCGACACTGGTGCGTCGCGAAGCGATGTATCGATGGGGCGCGCTGTGGTGCCTGGTCCCGGCTGGCGACTGGCCTTATCCGGATGAATTGAGACAGCGCTATGCGGGCACGCGCGAGATGATCGGCCTGCTGCCGGTAGGACGGCAGATGGGACGCGAAGGACGCTGGCTGACGTTTTATTTCAGCATGCTGGGCGATCAGCTTGACGCGTTCGATGCGCAAGCGCTCGCTCGCATGCATGAGCGGGTCGCGGCGATCTGGCCGGAAGCCGCGACGTTGCTGGCAACGATCCAGTCACCGCAGCAATTGAACCGTGCGCGTTACCGCGACGTCGTCATGCGCAAACCGGCCTTAGGCAGGGTGGTGTTCCTTGGTGATGCCGCGCATGCGATGAGTCCGCAGCTCGGGCAGGGCGTAAACATGGCCTTGCTCGATGCCCAGGCGCTGGCTGCTTGCAATGAAGTGGCCGATGCGTTGCACATGTATCAGCGCGATCGACGCGCACATCTGGCGGTCTATCAGCGCCTCAGCCGTTGGTTGACCCCGTTGTTTCAATCGGAACGGGATCGGTTGGCGCGGCTGCGGGATGTTGGTTTTGGACCGCTTGCCCGGCTACCGCTGGCGAGCGGCCAGATGCTGAAAATACTCACCGGCACCAAGCAAGCATGGTGGCGCTGAGCGGTTCATTTCGCTCAGTACCAATCCAGCAACGACACTCCGACGCCCAGATACGTGGCGTTGTGGTTGTAGTCGAGGATGTTCTCGCCGTAGCCCTTGAACAGCTCCATATAGCCGCGGAAGTTGCCGGCCAGCGGGAAGCTCCAGGTAAAGCGCGCCGCGCCGTGCTGATGGCTGCCGCCGCGCAGCGAGTCGCGCAGCATCAGGGTGAACTCCTGTCCACGCCACTCGTGGATGATCTGCATGTCCGCGCGGCCGATGTAATTGCTGATGTCCGGATTGTTGTCGTCCTTGTCGCTTTCCGGAATGCGCCACCACGGGCGGAACATGATCGTCCAGTTCGCGCGCTCGAAGCCGATCTGCGCCATCACGCGGTTCCAGCTGCGCGAAAGCGGATCGGATTGCCCGTTGGATTGATGATTGAGCCCGATGCTGAGCAGCCGGCCATTCCACCCGAACAGCTGGTAATCGGTGTTGAACACCAGCATGGCTTCGGGCTGATAGTCGGTCTCGCGGAAGGGGCGCGAGTGCTTGGCGTTGTAGACCTGCCAGTAGGAATCCTGGGTATAGCCCACCCACAGGTCGCCGGTGTCGCCGAACACGCCTTGCCAGATCTTGGTTTTCAGGCTGAGCTGGAACTTGCCTTCGATGTTCTGCATGCCCAGCGGCGTGCTCACCGCGTTGAGCGGGTTGGGACTGTAGGGCAGGTTGTTGCGATGCGTAGTGCCGAAGAACGGCATCACATAGATGGGCTGATAGCCGCGCAGGTTGAACGTGCCCAGCTTGCTGTCCGGCGAGAGCTCCCAGCGGCTGTCCAGCAGCGAAAGCGGCGGCGATGCGTTGCCTGTCGCAGTGGCGACCTCGCTTTCGCGATGAAAGGCTGCGGCTTCGGGCTTGCTCGGCGCGGTGCGTTTCTGCGCCGCCGGCATCTGCGTACGCCCGCTGGCGCGGTCATAGCAGGCCAGTCGTTGCGCGTCGCTCTCGATGCCGGTGCAGGCCTTGATGTCGGCAGGGTCGGTATGTTGGGCGTGCAGCGGCGCGAGAGCCAGGCAGGCGCCGATCCCAAGCAGCAGGTGACTGATCCGATAGTTCATGGAAGTTCCCTCCCCATGCGCCGGTCCAGGCGCGACCGTGCCAAGTCTATCCTTACCAGGCACGCGTACAAAAAAATCCGGCCATCGAAGGATGGCCGGCGTGATGCATGACGCAAAGCTAGTATTCGCTCACTTGAGGTCTTTCAGCCAGCGCTCGTATTGAGCCTTGGAAATGCGGTTTTCATTATGCGATGCGTAAAGGAAATCATTGGCCAACGGCGGATAAGCATTGGCGTCGTCCTTGGTGATGTACTTCTTGCCGTTCGCCAATTGTTCGAACGACGGAGGCGATCCGGCCGCGGGGGCGGGCGGCACCGACGACTTGACGACGAGCTGGCCTTGCGAAGTGTTGTACGTTGCGCTGCTGCCGGCCGTGCCCGAGGACGAAGATGCGGCGGGCGGTGCCGAGTTGGTGGGGCTGGTCGACGGTTGCATCGACGATTGGTTTGAAGGTTGGGCTGAAGGTTGAGGCGCCGCTTGGGGCGCGGGTTGCGACGATGGCATCGACTGCGGCGACTGGGAAGGCATCGGCTGGTTTTGCGCCTGGGCCCATGCAGACCCTGCCAGAAGCAGGCCCATGCCGAGGAAGGAAACGATGACGGGGATACGCTGTTTCATTGTGATGGCTCCATGCAACGCTTGAATGAGCTCGCCGCCGTTGATGCGGCACGTCGGCTCGCCAAGCTCGATAGGCACGTTAGCAATGCAGCTGTAAATATCAGCAGAATACGCATGTGACCATTAGGTGAAGGTGTCTTCTTTTGAGCGAACTCTTACCCGACGGAAAAGCTCTAACACTCTCCCAGGCGCGCGCGTTGCAACTGGCGGCGCAAGGATTGCTGCAGGCGCCGCGTCGGCGCGCACGGCGTGAGGACCTGATCGCCGCCATCCAGCGCATGCGTCTGCTGCAGATCGACAGCATCCATGTCGTGGCGCGCAGCCCTTATCTGGTGCTGTACGCTCGCCTCGGCGATTACCCACAAGCGTGGGTGGAGGAAGCGCTGGAGTCCGGACGCATCGCCGAATGTTGGGCGCACGAAGCATGTTTCGTCACCGCGGCCGATATCGGCTTGCATCGCGCCTGGCGCGCGCAAGTGGAAAGCAATCATTGGGCGGACAAGCACGCCGCGCGCATGCGCGATGCCAACCTCAAGGACATGCACGCCTTGCTCGAACGCGTGTGTGCATCCGGTCCGGTGCGTGCTTCGGATTTCGAGCGTGCGGATCGCGGTGTGTCCGGCTGGTGGGAATGGAAGCCGGAAAAGCGCTGGCTGGAAGCATGGTTCGCGTCCGGCGAATTGATGGTGACACGCCGCGAACGCTTCCAGCGTGTCTACGACCTGGCCGAACGCGTGCTGGCCAAGCTCGATCCGCCGTTGGATGCGTCGCTGTCGGGTTGGTCGCGCGAAGCGATTCGGCGGCATTTCATTCTCGACAGCGTGCGCGCACTCGGCATTACGCAGGCGCGCTGGATCGCCGATTATTTCCGCCTGAAACCGGCGGTGGACGAACGCGAGCTGGCGCCGCTGGTGGAATCCGGAGACTTGCGACGCGTGCAAGTGGCCGGTTGGGACAGCGCCGCCTATGTGCACAGCGATCATGCGGCATGGCTGGACAGCGCGCGCCAAAGCCGCCTGCGCGCCACGCACACTGCGCTGCTTTCGCCGTTCGATCCGTTGGTGTGGGATCGCGCACGCGTGCGTACGATGTTCGACTTCGACTACACCATCGAGTGCTATGTGCCGGCGGCGAAGCGGCGCTACGGTTATTACGTGCTGCCGATCCTTCATCGCGGGCGTCTGATCGGACGCCTCGATGCCAAGGCGCATCGCGCCGAAGGCGTGTTCGAGGTCAAAGCCTTGTTCCTGGATGAGAGCGTCGTGCCCAGCGAGCGCATGCTGGCGGAAGTGGCGCGAGCGATTGCCGCGACCGCAGCCTGGCATGGCACGCCCAAGCTGCGGCTTGGACGCTGCCGTCCTGCGCAAGTGGCAGCGGTTCTACGTTCGCACTGGCGCGCGTGAGGTCAGTGCGACGTGGCCGCGCCGCCCGAAACCTGGGCAGTAGGCGCACAGGGGCGCCCTTGCAAGGTATCGCGCAGCTGTTGGGACAGGCCCTGGCAGCGGCTGGCCAGATACGGGCGCACGCCTGGATCGCCGGCTTCCTGCAACAGCGTGTCGCGCATCGCCTGGTAATGGGTTTGCAGCGCATCGGGCGGATAGGTGCCGGCCGCGCGGTGGCAGGCCAGATAGGTGTTCAGGTAGGCATCGCAGGCGGCGATGCCAGTGGTCGCCGAGGCGCCGGAAGTCGCGGGCGGGGCAGGCTTTTTTACCGAATGGCTGCAGCCGAAAAGAAGCAGGCTCGATGCGAACAATATGGCCTTCAGCAAATGGGGCCAACCAACGAAACCTGCCGCATTATCTTGTTTCATCGCGCGTCATCACGAAATCATCACAATAGATGCTGCTTAGCATACCTGTTAGGCATTAAGGACTGCTTCCTGAACGTGCATTCGCTTTATCGCTTCGTTTGCAGGTATGATGCGCGCACTGTGTTTGCCAGGTCACCAGAGTCACGTGACCCGATGCGCCCGATTACGATCTGCCTCATCGCTTCACCCCCTTGGGTTTTCCTTTGCACACCAGTAAGCAGGCTCCGCTCGCGGGGCCGAGTCTCTATTGAAAACTTGAGTTTGGAGTAAGCAACATGTCTGATCGTCAGATCGGTACCGTCAAATGGTTCAACGATGCCAAGGGTTTCGGCTTCATCAGCCGCGACAATGGCCCGGATGTTTTCGTGCATTTCCGCGCGATCCAGGGCAATGGCTTCAAGAGCCTGCAGGAAGGCCAGAAGGTCAGCTTCAAGGTAGTGCAGGGCCAGAAGGGCCTGCAGGCCGATGAAGTGCAAGTGGCCTAATTGCCTATCTAGATCGATATAAATCGATTTAAAAAGCCGGGCTAAATGCCCGGCTTTTTTATTTGCGCATTATCAAAACGCAATTGAACGAATGTGATTCAGCGCGTGAATTTTCCATCACATATCGATTCACGAAAATCACTATGCTTTGCCCCACTGGCTGGCCGGCAACTGCGTGTTCGCCAAAGCGATTATTGGTGAAGCGTGCGATTGGGATATCGGCATGCCGGTAGCCGCATGCTCGGGTGGGCAGCGGTTTTCATTAGTTAGCGCTTGAACGGATGGGGTAAGTCATGTCGGAAGAACGTGCAGCGGGCACAGTCAAGTGGTTTAACGACGCCAAGGGATACGGGTTCATCAGCAGCGACAAGGGCGGTGACCTGTTCGTGCACTTCAAGTCTATCCAGGGCACCGGTTTTCGATCGCTCAAGGAAGGCCAGAAGGTGACGTTCGTTGTAAAGAATGGGCCGAAAGGCCTGCAGGCAGAGGAAGTTGAAGCAGAAGGCGGCGGAAACGCTAACGGTAACGGAGGACATCAGCGCCGCTAACGCGATTGGCCCCCAGCTAATCACCAAAAAGCCGGGGCTGACCCCGGCTTTTTTTACGCCATTGGCGCGTGAATTTCTCATCACATTTCCTTTCACGGAAGTGATTAAGCTGTATTTACTGTGTCTGCTCGACGAGACGCGTCCGCACTGCGGTTTAGCCCGCATGGCCCACCGTATTTTTCGGCAAACCCAGTAAGCCGTCGGCTCGGGCGGGTCGACTGGTCTCAAAGTTCGATGCTTGAAAACGGAGTAAGTCATGTCGGAACAAACACGCGAAACGGGCACGGTGAAATGGTTCAACGATGCCAAGGGTTTCGGCTTCATCAGCCGCGCGAACGGTCCAGATGTGTTCGTGCATTTCCGAGCCATCCAGGGCAATGGCTTCAAGAGCCTGAAGGAAGGCCAGAAGGTTGAGTTCAAGGTAGTGCAGGGGCAAAAGGGGTTGCAGGCCGATGAGGTGAGTACGGCATAACCCTTCGTCTTCAACGAATTGAAGGCCGGCTTATATGCCGGCCTTTTTGTATCTTGAGGTAGCCGCATCGATGTCCGCCTTTCCTGCATCTTCTTCGACGCATACCATCACCACGCTCGTCGTACCGGTGGTGGCGGCCCACGATGTGCGCAGCGAATTGATTTGCGTGCAACCGACCGATGATCCGAAGCGGGTGATGTATTGGCTGCCGGCGATGGGTGTGCCTGCGAAGCACTATCTGCCGCTGGCCGAGGCGTTCGCGGCGCACGGCGTGGCCGTGGCGTTGCACGAATGGCGCGGTATCGGTTCCAGCAATCGCCGCGCCGGCCGGGGTAGCGACTGGCGCTATCGCGATTTGCTCGAAACGGATCTGGCTGCGGGTATGCGGGAGGCGCGATCGCGCTGGCCGGATGCAACGATGTGGATTGGCGGCCACAGCTTGGGCGGGCAACTAGCGTGTCTCTATGCCAGCCTGCATCGCGATGAGCTTGCTGGCATCGCGCTGGTGGCGAGCGGCGCACCTTATTGGCGAACATTCGCGCGTGGCCCGCTGATTCTGGCCGCACTTGCGCTGGTGACGCCCTTGTCGAAACTGCTGGGTTATCTGCCGGGACGCCGGCTTGGCTTTGGCGGCAACGAGGCACGTGGCGTGATCGCCGACTGGTCGCGCAGCGGACGCACCGGACGCTATGCCGCACGCGGTATGGAGGTGGATTTCGAGCAGCAACTGGCGACCTTGTCCTTGTCGGTATTGGCGTTGCGCCTGCGCGACGACTGGCTGGCGCCGTCGTCTTCCTTGGACTGGTTGCTGAAGAAGATGCCGCATGCGGCCAGGCAGGTGGACGTGGTCGCACCGGATCGACTGGCCGGCCAGACGGCGGATCATTTCACCTGGATGAAAGTGCCCGATCGCATCGCCGCACAACTGGCGCAATGGATGGAAAGCTTTCCCGTGCGCACTTGATCGTGCTTCGATCGCCGCCATGTTTTCGCTTTCGTTTGCCGTGACGGTTCTCCCATGAAGCTGTTCGAACCTTTTACCCAGCGAAGCCTGACGCTGCGCAACCGCATCGTGATTTCGCCGATGTGCCAGTACTCCGCACAGGAGGGCGTGCCCAATACGTGGCATTCGGTGCACCTGGGCAGCCGCGCGGCGGGTGGTGCAGGCGTGGTGATAACGGAAGCCACCGCCGTATCGCCGGAAGGACGTATTTCCGCGCACGACACCGGCATCTGGAACGATGCCCAGCGCGATGCATGGCGATCCATTGCCGCATTCATTGCCGAACAGGGCGCCGTTCCCGGCATGCAGCTGGCGCATGCGGGGCGCAAGGCCAGCGCGTGGCGTCCGTGGGAAGGTGGCGGTTCGTTGCCCGCGCAGCAGGGCGCCTGGCAGACCGTGGCGCCATCGGCGATTCCGTTCGACAAGGATTGGCAGGTGCCGCAAGCGCTGCATGGCGACGGCATCCGTAAGGTCATTGCGGATTTCCGCGCGGCGGCGATACGCGCAAGAGAGGCCGGCTTCAAATTGATCGAGCTGCATGGCGCGCATGGCTATTTGCTGCATCAGTTCCTGTCGCCGCTCAGCAACCGGCGCGACGATGATTACGGCGGCAGTTTCGAAAACCGCACGCGCCTGCTGCGCGAGGTGATCGTGGCGGTGCGCGAGGTATGGCCGGACGAGCTGCCGCTGTGGCTGCGCATCTCGGCGACGGACTGGGCCGATCACGGCTGGACCATCGACGACAGCGTGCGCCTGGCTGGCGAGCTGTCCGCACTGGGCGTGGATCTGGTCGACGTGTCCAGCGGCGGTCTGGTGCCGCATGTAAAGATTCCGCTCGGCCCCGGTTACCAGGTGCCGTTTGCGGCGCGCATTCGACAGGAAACCGGTATCGCCACCGGCGCCGTCGGCCTGATCACCGAGCCGGCGCAGGCCGATGGCATCATCGCCGGCGGTGCGGCGGACGTGGTGCTGATTGCGCGCGCCAGCTTGCGCGATCCCTACTTTCCGCGCCGCGCTGCGCAGGAACTGGGTGCAAGCCTTACGCCGCCGGTGCAATATCAGCGCGCCTGGTAAACGGAACCGCATACGTGCACGCCACTCCCAGCTTGATCGAAAATCCGCGTCTGCATGATCTCGGCGATGGTTTCGTCGTACGTCGCATGCTGCCGGTGCTGTTGGCGCGGCACGTTGGGCCGTTCGTGTTCTACGACCATATGGGGCCGGCCGATTTCGCGCCCGGCAAAGGCCTGGACGTGCGCCCGCATCCGCATATCGGCCTGGCCACCGTCACATGGTTGTTCGAAGGCAGCATTCGCCATCGCGACAGCGTCGGCAGCCTGGCCGACATCACGCCGGGCGCGGTGAACTGGATGACCGCCGGTCGCGGCATTGCGCATTCGGAGCGCACGCCGCCGGACGCGCGCAAAAGCGGGCAGCGCATGCATGGCATCCAGGTATGGGTGGCGTTGCCGCGCGAATACGAGGAAGTGGCGCCCGAGTTCCATCATCACGCGGCCGAAACCCTGCCTCGCATTCGCAAGCCCGGCGCAGAACTGGTGCTGATCGCCGGTACTGCTTACGGCAGCGCCTCGCCGGTGAAGGTGTTCGCGCCGATGTTCTTTATCGAAGCGCATCTGGAAGCGGGCGCGGAAGTCCCGTTGCCGGACGAGCATGCCGAACGTGGCGTGCACGTGGTCGACGGCGAAGTGAGCTGGGGCGACGTGGTGCTGTCGTCTGCGCAGATGGCCGTGCAGGCGGGGCCATCCGCGCCTGTGGTTCGAGCCCATATCGCCAGCCGGGTGATGTTCTTCGGCGGCGCGCCGCTGGATGGCGAGCGGCATCTGTGGTGGAACTTCGTCTCCAGCTCGAGCGAGCGCATCGAACAGGCGAAGGCGGACTGGCTGGCGCAGCGTTTCGGCAAAGTCGCGGGCGACGAGGAAGAATTCATTCCGCTGCCGGCGTGACATGGTGCACATGCACCGGCGCTCCCGGCGGATTACGCTGCCGCGATGGAGCGCAGTGGAGAGCCGACATGTCCGCATTCGCCAGCTTTCGTGACTTCTATCCCTATTACCTCAACGAGCATCGCGACCGTCGTTGCCGTCGCCTGCATTTCATCGGCAGTTCGCTGGTGCTGCTGATCGTGCTGTTCGCGCTTGGCTCCGGCAGGCTGGCATGGCTGTGGCTGGCGCCGGTGGCCGGTTATGGATTTGCGTGGATCGGTCACTTCGCATTCGAGAAAAACCGGCCGGCCACCTTCCGCCACCCTTTGTACAGCCTGATGGGGGATTGGGTGATGTATTGGGACGTGCTGCGCGGAAAAGTGAAAATCTGATGGCGCGGACTAAGCGTGGGCTTAGCATTCCCACGTAAAAAGCAAGTGCAAGCACGCCGCCGCAATCTTTTTCGCCTGAATGTGCACCAACCTGTCATATGCGCCAGACAACCGATCCATGGGGCACGCGTTACATTTCCGGCACTCTGATCAAGCTTGGTAGTGGGATTGTCGGCGCATGAACGAAATCGTCACTTCTGCGATACGTACGGATCTATCGCACCGACGTCATGCGCTTGACGGCGAGGCTGTCTCTAGCGGTGCGTCGACGGTCCGCAAAAGCACATGGACAGACGCGCACACCAACATGGCGTGGATGCTGGCGATCGTATTGCTCGGGCTCGCGGCACGGCTGTTCCGTATCGATCATCAACCGCTCTGGCTGGACGAAGCGCTGACGCTGAAGCGTATTCATCTGGACTTCAATGGTCTGGTGGCCGACAGCTTCGCCAACCGGCATATGCCGACGTATTTCCTGTTGTTGCGGCTGGTGTCCTCATTCTTCACCGGCGATGCATGGCTGCGCATTCCTTCGGCGCTGTTCGGCGCGATGTCGGCGGGCATGGTGTTCGTCATCGCCAGCCGCCTCGCCAGTCGTCGCGCGGGCATCGTCGCGGGCCTGTTGATGGCGTTGTCGCCCTTGCAGGTGCAGTACGGACAGGAGGCACGTTCCTACACGCTGGTGACCTTGCTGATCGGCGTGGCGTTGTGGGGCCTGTTGCGGCTCGCCGAGCAGCCTGAACGCGCAGCGCTCGACTTGCGCCGCGCGAACGCCGAACGGATGGGCTGGGCTGCGTATATGTTCGGCACGATTGCCGCGCTGGACGTGCTTGGCGACGCGCTGCCGTGGCTGATCGCATGCAATCTTTCGCTGCTGCTGATCTGGCGCAGCCTGAGCGCCTCACCAAACGCACGGGCTTTTGGTCGCAACTGGCTGCTGAGCACGGTCGCGATCATCGCTTGCACGGTGCCATTCTACGCGGCCGTTTTTGCGGCCAGCGACGGGCAGATGCTGCAGAAGTTCGACTGGATTCCCCAGATGAGCTGGCAACACATGTGGGTGGTCGCTGGCAGCGTCTATCTGATGCGCATGGTGGCGGTGGTCAAGTTCGATCTCATGCATACCGCAGTGCCGTTGCTTGGCGCCATGGTGGCGCTGGCTGCATGCGCGGGATTGTTTCGCATGCGCACCAGGCTGGAAGGCCGCGTGCTGTTGCTGAGCGTGCTGGTGCTGCCGCTCTTCATCCTGAGTGTGTCGTTGTTCAAGTCGATGCTGTTGCCACGCTACGTGCTATGGAGCGCGGTACCGTTCTTCGTGCTGGTAGGGTTGGGCGCCGACTTGCTGCCGACCCGGGCCTGGACGATGGCCGCAACGTTGTTGCTGCTGCTGGGTACGGTGAATCTAGGGCCGGTCTATCGCATCGAGACCAAGCCGCGTTGGGACATGGCTGCCGCCACGCTGGCGGCGAACGTACGGCCCGGCGACACGGTGTTCACCGCCGACCCGAATGCGCCCACCATGTTGTCGGTGCTGCACCCCAAGGACGAGCTTCCGCTGGAATCCACCGCACTGGTCACTTCCCAGTTGGACGAGGCGCTGGCGCGTTGGCGGCAAGGTAGCCGCGTATGGGCGGTGAACGGCCGCTCGGCGCTGGGACAGCGCGAAGAATTGTCGGATTTCAAGAATCGCATCGCCGCGCTCGGCACGCCTGTCGTGGAAATTCCCGAGGGCAAGGAAATCACCATATTGATGTTTCCTGCGCCGGACGAGGATGAGCCGAATTAGGGACGTCGCCACGTAGGTTGGGTTAGCGCAGCGTAACCCAACGTACTCGACTCGAAGCGAAATTGTTGGGTTACGCTGCGCTAACCCAACCTACGGGAAGCTTCTCGCCCGATCAGGACATCTCTTCAGCGAAACTGCTGATGGCACTGCTTGCAGGCGTCATCCACCGGTTTGAGCGCAGCAGCCAGGGCAGGGCAATCGGCCGGTGCAGCTTGTGCTGCCGATTGCAGGCTGCTGCGCAGTTGCCTGGCGAGATCGTTGAACGGTTGCGGCGCGTTGGGGAAGGCAGCCGGGATATCCGCCGCGATCATCTGCATATGCTGCAACTGGTCGAGATTGGCAGCCGCTTCGCAGCGTTGCCCCTTTACGGCCTGCTGCAGCTGTTGGCGGTGGAAACCCATGGTGACCATCAACGCCGGCGGGAACGGATTGCGCTCGCTCAGCGCGTTCATGGTGAATACGGTGCCGATGATGCCAATGACCAGACCGAGCACAATCAGAAGCGCTGCACGCAATGCCTTTCCTTCCGAAGCGAGGAGTGGGCAGGAAGCATACCCCAACCCCTTTGCGAACCCGCAAGCCGGGTAAAATGGCGTTTTTCCGATCCCAAGTAGCAGCGTGATTTCTTGCATCCTTGAAACGGCGGCCGGTGGCTGCCCATGAGCGGCGCGTATCCCTCCGAGCGTTTCGACGGCGTGGAGCGGCTGTACGGCGCCGGCAGTGTGGCGCGCCTGGCGCACAAGCATGTCTGCGTCGTCGGCATCGGCGGCGTCGGTTCGTGGGCGGCCGAGGCGCTGGCGCGTTCCGGCGTGGGCCGGCTCACCCTGATCGACGCCGATGAAGTGTGCGTGTCCAACACCAACCGCCAGTTGCACGCGCTGGATGGCGAATACGGTAAACCCAAGGTCGGCGTGATCGCGGCGCGCGCGCATGCGATCAATCCGGCGATCCGATTGGAGGCGATCGAGCGTTTCCTGACGCCGGCCACGCTGGACGACTTGCTCGATCGCGGCTACGACGTGGTGCTGGACGCCTGTGATGCGTTCCGCGTGAAGCTGGAAGCGATCGCCTGGTGCCGCCGCCGCAAGCTGTCGATGGTGACGGTGGGTTCGGCCGGTGGACGCACCGATCCCACGCAGATTCGCGTGCGCGATCTCTCGCGCACCGAGCACGACGCCATGTTCAGCCTGATCCGCAAGAAGCTTCGCCAGGATTTCGGCTTTCCACGCAACCCGGATCGCTACTTCGGCGTATCGGCGGTGTATTCGCTGCAGAACGTGCAGTATCCGCAGCCGGACGGAACGGTGTGCGGCACGCGTCCGCCCGGCGGCGATTCCTTGAATCTCGCTTGCGGTGGCGGGCTGGGCGCGGCCACGCACGTCACCGGTGCGTTCGCCTTCGCGGCGGTAGGGAAGGTAATGGAAAAATTGCTGACGCCGGGCAAGGCGGAGGGATAACGCACTGCGGTGCCCGACGATGCCCTCGGCGCAACCAGCGAAGGAGAGCAACGCAACGCGCCGCTCTCCCGCAGCGAATTACCACCCCATGTAATGCCCGCCATTGATCGCCAGGTTCGCTCCGGTAATCCAGCTGGCATCTTCGGTGGTGAAGAACGCTACGGCATGCGCGATTTCCTCCGGCTTGCCCAGGCGGCCCACCGGAATCTGCGCAACGATCTTCTCGCGCACTTCTTCCGGCACTGCCATCACCATGTCGGTGGCGACGTAGCCGGGGGAGACGGTGTTGACGGTGATGCCGAAGCGCGCATTTTCCTGCGCCAGCGAGATGGTGAAGCCATGCATGCCGGCCTTCGCTGCGGCGTAGTTGGCCTGGCCGTACTGGCCTTTCTGGCCGTTGATGGAGCTGATCTGGACGATGCGGCCCCACTTGCGGCTGCGCATGTCTTCGATCACCGGGCGGGTGACGTTGAAGCAGGCGTTGAGGTTGGTGTTCACCACGTCCATCCACTGCTGGTAGGTCATCTTGTGGAAGGTGGTGTCGCGGGTGATGCCGGCGTTGTTGACCAGGATGTCCACCGGACCGACCTTGTGGTGGATCGCATTGATCATGTTTTCGCAGGAGACCGGATCGGAAACGTCGCCCGGTACCAGCGTCACCTCGACGCCGTCCTGCGTCATGGTCTTGCGCCATGCTTCGGCCTTGGCCTCGTCGCGGTAGTTCGTGACAACTTTGTGTCCCTGTTTGGCCAGGTAGCGCACGATGGCCGTGCCAATGCCGCCGGTGCCGCCCGTGACGAGTGCCGTACGCTGGGTCATGCCTTTCTCCTTGTCATGTCTACGTAATAAGCCGCGCGCGTCGCGCGAACCGGTTGAGGTTATACGCAGACATCATGAAGGCATAGCAGTTTTAGACGTCACGGTACGACTGCGCATCGTCTCGTTATACAGGGTTAAGCGACGCGATGATCGCTGCAATGCGTCAATCGATGCGGGTCGAAATGCCCGAGCGCGGCCTGCAACAGTTCGGACGGATGGACGGCCGTTTCCTCGGGGGCGACGCCAAGAAAAGCGAGCGCGCGGCGCAGCGCCGGCATCGGATCGCAGGGATCGACTTCCTGTGAGCGCTCGGATTTCGACAATTTGCGACCTTCGCTGTCCAGCACCAGCGGCAAATGCAGATACTGCGGCGTCGGCAAACCCAGGCAACGCTGTAGCCAGATTTGCCGCGGTGTGGAATCCAGCAGATCGCTGCCGCGCACCACCTGGGTAATGCCCTGCCAGGCATCGTCGACCACGCAGGCCAGCTGATAGGAATAGAAGCCTTCGACACGGCGGATCACGAAATCGCCGACCGCTTCCCGCAAAGACTGCTGTTGCGGCCCTTGCAACGCGTCCACGAAGGCGGTGCGCTCGTCCGGAACGCGAATGCGCCAGGCTGGTGCACGAGCGGGATCGGGGCGAGCAATGCACCGCCCGTCGCGATGGATGCCACCCGCCGCGGCCAGGTCGCTGCGGCTGCACCAGCAGGGGAAGACCAGGTCGCTGCGGCGCAGTTGTTCGAAGGCCGCGTCATAAGCGTCCATGCGGGACGACTGATAGATGACAGGCTCGTCGGCCACCATCCCAAAGGCGGGTAGGGCGCCGAGGATGGCCGCGGCCGAGCCCGGCACTTCGCGCGGCGGGTCGATGTCCTCCATCCGCACCAGCCATTGGCCGCCCGCGTGGCGAGCGCACAACCAGCTACCCACGGCGGCGACCAGGGAGCCTGCATGCAGGAGGCCGGTGGGGGAGGGGGCGAAGCGTCCGCGATAGCTCATCGCGTCATTCTACGTAAGCTGACTGGATCCTCGGCGTCGTGCAGGCTGCCCGTTCTTAACCCTTGAAATGCTTCCATTTCACCCGAATCTCTAGCACGGATTACCATTGCTTCCTTCGGAGTGACCTTTTAGGGACGACTATGCGCCGCATCGCACTTTTCCTTCTGACCAACATCGCCGTCCTGCTGCTGCTCAGCATCGTCTGCCACCTGTTCGGCATCGATCAGTGGGCGGCCGCGCGGGGCTACGGTGGCATGGGCGGGTTGCTTGCCTACGCCGCCGTCTTCGGCATGGGCGGGGCCTTCATCTCGCTGGCCATGTCCAAGTGGATGGCGAAGATGACCACCGGCGCGCGCGTGATCGAGCAGCCGCAGAACGAAGCCGAGCGCTGGCTGGTCGATACGGTGCGCCGCCATGCGCAGAACGCAGGCATCGGCATGCCCGAGGTGGCGATCTACGATGCGCCGGAAATGAACGCCTTCGCCACCGGCATGAGCAAGAATCACTCGCTTGTGGCGGTCAGCACGGGCCTGCTGCAGCAGATGGACCGCGAGCAGGTCGCTGCGGTACTGGGTCACGAGATTGGCCACGTCGCCAATGGCGACATGGTCACGCTGACGCTGATCCAGGGCGTGCTCAACACGCTGGTGATCGTGGCCGCGCGTATCGTCGGTCGCCTGGTCGACAGTTGGCTGTCTGGCGGGCGCGACAGCCGCGAGGGCACCGGCATTGGTTATTTCGTATCCGTGATCGTGCTGCAGCTGGTGTTCGGCCTGTTCGCCTCGATGATCGTGATGGCGTTTTCGCGCTGGCGTGAATTCCGCGCCGATGCGGCGGGCGCCAAGCTGGCCGGCCGCGGCGCAATGATCTCCGCGCTGCAGCGGCTGCAGCTCAACCACGGCGAAAGCACCTTGCCCAAGTCGATGGCCGCGTTCGGCATTTCCGGCCCGCTGGCGCAAGGCCTGCAGCGCCTGTTCATGAGCCATCCGCCGCTGGATGAGCGCATCGCGGCGCTGCAGAAGCAGATGTGATTTTTGCCCTCTCCCTCGCCGGGAGAGGGCAGGGTGAGGGGACGGTCTCGCCACGTGGCGAGTTCACGGCGGGCCTTGTCGAAACATGGGGCAGCTTTGTTCCCTCACGTGCAGCGCCATCGGCGCTGCACACCTGATGTGCATACCTTGTCTTCCAACCTTCGACGACACCATGACCACCACAACCGAAACCCGCAAATTCGAAGCCGAAGTCGCCCAGGTGCTGCACCTGGTGACCCACTCGTTGTACTCGCACAAGGAAATCTTCCTGCGCGAGCTGATCTCCAACGCCTCGGATGCCTGCGACAAGCTCCGTTTCGAATCCATCGGCAAGCCCGAACTGCTGTCCGGCGACGCCGAGCTGCACATCGACGTGAGCTGGGACGCCGACCAGCGCACCATCACCGTGCGCGACAACGGCGTGGGCATGAGCCGCGATGAAATCGTCGCCAACATCGGCACCATCGCCAGCTCCGGCACGCGCCGCTTCCTGGAAGCGATGAGCACCGAGCAGAAAAGCGACGCGCGCCTGATCGGCCAGTTCGGCGTCGGGTTCTATTCGGCCTTCGTGGTGGCGGACAAGGTCACCGTGCTCAGCCGCCGCGCCGGCCTGCCTGCCAGCGAAGGCGTCAAGTGGGAAAGCGATGGCAAAGGCGAATACGCGCTGGAGCAGGTCGAATTGCCCGAGCGCGGCACCGCGATCGTGCTGCACCTGAAGGCCGATGAGGATGAATTCCTCAAGCGCTGGGAATTACGCTCGCTGATCACGCGCTATTCCGACCACGTCGCCTTCCCGATCCGCCTGCCGGTGGAAAAAGACGGCAAGCCGAGCGACGAATGGGAAACCGTCAACGCCGCTTCCGCGCTGTGGACCAAACCCAAGAGCGAGATCAGCGACGAGGATTACCAGAGCTTCTACAAATCGCTGGGCCACGATTTCAACGATGCGCTGGCGTGGACGCACAACCGCGTCGAAGGCAACCAGAGCTACATCACCTTGCTGTATCTGCCCTCGCAGCCGCCGTTCGAGCTGATGATGGGCGGCCGTGACGAACGCAAGGGGCTCAAGCTCTACATCAAGCGCGTTTTCATCATGGATGCGGCCGAACAGTTGCTGCCGAACTACCTGCGCTTCGTGCGCGGCGTGGTCGATGCAGACGATCTGCCGCTCAACGTAAGCCGCGAAATCCTGCAGCAGAATCGCCAGCTCGAGCGCATCAAGTCCGCCTGCGTGAAGCGCGTGCTCGACCTGATCGAAAAGCTGGCCAAGGATGAACCGGAGAAATTCCAGACCTTCTACAAAGCCTTCGGCAACACGCTGAAAGAAGGCATCGTGGAAGATCACGCCAACCGCGAACGCATCGCCAAGCTGC
>CBJMMB010000059.1:0-22271 GCA_966430775.1 uncultured Dyella sp.
TTTCCAGGTCGATCGCCGTGCCGACCGAATCCTGCACGCCGTAGCGGCACCAGGTAGAGCCGACGCAGGACTTCACTGTGCGCAGCGATTTGCCGTAGGCGTGGCCGGATTCGAAACCGGCGGCGATCAGCTCTTCCCAGATCAGCGGCAACTGCTCCAGCCGCGCGCCGAACATGTCCACGCGCTGGCCGCCGGTGATCTTGGTGTAGAGGCCGTATTTCTTGGCGATCGCGCCCACCGCGATCAGGCCGTCCGGCGTCACTTCGCCGCCGGCCATGCGCGGCACCACCGAATAGGTACCGTCTTTCTGGATATTGGCCAGGAAGTAATCGTTGGAATCCTGCAACGAGGCATGCTCTTTCTGCAGCACGAACTCGTTCCAGCACGAAGCGAGAATGCTGGCCACGGTCGGCTTGCAGATGTCGCAGCCCAGGCCCTTGCCATGGCGCTGCAGCAAGTCGTCGAAATGCTTGATGCGTTCCACGCGCACCAGGTGATACAGCTCCTGGCGCGAATAGGCGAAGTGCTCGCACAGGTGGTTGTTCACCGCCAGGCCCTGGCGCTTCATCTCCGCCTTCATCACCTGCGTCACCAGCGGTACGCAACCGCCGCAAGTGGTGCCGGCCTTGGTGACGCTTTTCAGTGCGCCGATCGAGGTGGCGCCGTCGGCCACCGCCTGGCACAGCTGGCCTTTGGAGACGTTGTTGCACGAGCAGATCTGCGCGGACGCCGGTAGCGCGTCCACGCCCAGGCCAGGTTTCGCCTTGCCGTCGGAGGACGGCAGGATCAGGAACTCCGGTTCTTCCGGCAGCTCGATCTCGTTGAGCATCATCTGCAGCAGCGTGCCGTATTCGCTGGCGTCACCTACGAGCACGCCGCCGAGCAGGCGCTTGCCGTCGCCGGACACCACCAGCTTTTTGTAGATCTGCCGGCGCTCGTCACTGAACTGATAGCTGCGGCTGCCGGGTGTGGCGCCGTGCGCATCGCCGAGGCTCGCCACGTCCACACCCATCAGTTTCAGCTTGGTGGACATGTCGGCGCCGACGAATTCCGGCAGCTGCAGCGCATGCTTGCGTTCCATCAACGCGCTCAAGTGCGCGGCCACCACGCGCGCCATGTCGTAGCCGGGCGCGACCAGGCCGAAGGTCTTGCCACCCCAGTAGGCGCATTCGCCGATGGCGTAGACGTCCCAGTCGCGCGTGCGGCAATAGTTGTCCACGTGGATGCCGCCGCGCTCGCCGACGCCGAGTTCGCACTGGCGCGCCAGTTCGTCGCGCGGACGAATGCCGGCGGAGAACACGATCATGTCCGCATCGAGGTGGCTGCCGTCGGCGAACTTCATGCGATGGCGCGTGCCGTCGCCGTCGACGATTTCCTGCGTGCTCTTGCCGGTGTGCACGGTAACGCCCAGCTCTTCGATCTTGCGGCGCAGGATCTGTCCGCCGATGTCGTCGACCTGCACCGCCATCAGGCGCGGCGCGAATTCCACCACGTGCGTTTCCAACCCCAGGTCACGCAGCGCCTTGGCGCATTCCAGGCCGAGCAGGCCGCCTCCGATCACTACGCCGATTTTCGAGCGCGCACCGCATTCCTGCATGGCCAGCAGATCGTCGATGGTGCGATAGACGAAGCAGCCATCGCGATCATTGCCGGGAATCGGCGGCACGAACGGTTTGGAACCGGTGGCAAACACCAGCTTGTCGTAGGCGAGCACTTCACCATCGGCGGTGGTGACGCGCTTCTGCTGGCGATCGATATGCGCCGCGCGCGCAGCGAGGCGCAACTGGATGCCCGGCTGGTCGAAAAAGCCCGGCTTGACCAGCGACAGGTCTTGCGCGGTTTTGCCGCTGAAGAATTCGGACAGGTGCACGCGGTCGTACGCGGGCCGGCTTTCTTCGCACAGCACAGTGATGTCCAGGCCCGGTGGCTGGCGCTCCATCAGCTCTTCCAGCAATTTGTGCCCGACCATGCCGTTGCCGATCACCAACAGTTTCACTGCCATACGCCGCACCCCTTTCCGCTTACGCCGCCACCGACGTGGTCGCCGGTTCGGTCTGGTTCAAACCCAAAGCCTCCTGAAAAAGCTCTTCCTCGCGCGCCGTGTGTTCGGCGCTGAAGCGCACCGCCAGCGCACACAGCGAACCGGAGATCACGAAGCCGCCGAGCAAGGCGAAGGTGTGCTGCACGGAGCCGGTGCCCTTGAGCAGAAAGCCCGCCGCCACCGCACCGACATTGCCGCCCGCGCCGACGATGCCGGCCACGCCGCCGAGCGACTTGCGATCGACGAACGGCACCAGCGCATAGGTGGCGCCGCAGGCCATATGCGTAAACAGGCCGAAGGTGATCATCGCCGCCACGGCGAGGCCCACGGTCTGCGTATTGGAAAACCACAACAGGCCCAGCCCTTCGCCGAGCATCAACGCGCCCAGCAGCCAGCTGCGCGAAGCGAGCCCGTGCCAGCGCGACAAACGATCCGAGGCGATGCCGCCCAGCGCGCGCGCGAACAAGGCCAGCAAGCCGAAGCTGCCCGCGGCAAGTCCGGCATGGCTCAAATCCAGCCCGAAACGATCCACGTAATAACTGGCCGCCACACCGTGCACGAACAGCTCGATGCCGAAGCAGCCGGCGTAGGTGACGAACAGCATCCACACGCGGTAATTACTTGCAGCGGTGACGAACACGCGCCAGCCGCTGGCCTTGCCCGACTCGGTGAGCACGCCCATCGCGCGCAGCTCGCGGTAATCGCCGTACGGGCAATCCTGGCCATAACGCCAATACAGCGCGGCGACGATCAGCATCGCCACACCCGGCACGAACATCGCCGCGCGCCAACCCAGGCCCTGCTGCACACCCAGCGCGACCACGGCAGCCAGCACCCACGGCATCACCGACTGCGCCACGCCGCCGCCGGCGTTACCCCAGCCGGCCGCGGCGGCATTGGCGGTGCCGACCACGTTCGGCGCGAACATCACCGAGGTGTGGTACTGCGTAATGACGAAACCCGCGCCGGCGATGCCGATGGCCAGGCGAAAGAACAGAAACGATGCATAGCTGTGCGCAAAGGCGATGCCGAACACCGGAATCGCACCCAGCACCAGCAGCCATGTGTACGTGCGCCGCGGCCCGAAGCGATCGCACAGCGGCCCGACGATCAGCCGTCCAAACACGGTGACCGCCACCGCGGCGATGCTGATGTTGGCGAGCTGGTCCTTGCTGAGATGGAACTCGCCCTTGATCAGCGGCATCAACGGCGCCACCGCGAACCAGGCGAAAAAGCAGACGAAGAACGCCAGCCAGCTCAAATGGAACGCCCGCATCTGTGGCGTGCGCAGTTGGAATAACTCGATTCGCGTAGCTTTGTTCGACATGCCCTACCCCGCTGAAGACTTGCCCCTAGCCGTGGCCCGTCCGTCGCACAAAACGCCGATCAGCGGACCTTGATGCATGATGCGTTGCATCATTTATGCCAGCGGTCCGATCCGAAAATTTCCCATGTTTTTCAAGCATATGCCGCGCAATGCCAAGTTGCGTCGAGCACCAGCCAAGGGCTAAAGCGCTTCGAGCTTGCACCGGTGCGGTGCAGCAACGAGTTCGTATCCGCAGCCATCTTTGGCGCTGCGTTGCGGTCGTCATCCCGCTTGTGGTGGTGGGACCTGGCATGCGACCATCCGCCATAGTGAACAATCGTTCCCTATAGTGGATGGACCGATCATGCTTATCCGGGACGCCAACCCATGCGATGCCGAAGGCATTACGGCGATCTACAACGATGCCGTCCTGCACACCACGGCGATCTGGAACGAGCAGACGGTCGACGTCACCCAGCGCATGGCATGGCTCGCCGATCGAAACAAGGCGGGCTATCCGGTGCTGGTCGCGGTGAACGATGCAGGCGACGTATTCGGCTATGCCTCGTTCGGCGATTGGCGTGCGTGGGAGGGTTATCGCCATACCGCGGAACATTCGATCTACGTGCGCGCCGAGCAGCGCGGCCAGGGCATTGGCGAGGCCTTGCTGCGCGCCTTGATCGAACGCGCGCGCGGTACTGGCAAACACGTGTTGGTCGCAGGCATCGAAGCGAAAAACGACGCGTCGATCCGTCTGCATCACAAGCTTGGCTTCGAACAGGCAGGCTACTTGAAACAGGTCGGCGCCAAATTCGGCCGCTGGCTGGATCTGGTTTTTCTGCAGCTGACGCTCGACGCCCATCGCACACCGGAAGGAGCACCGCCGCATGAGTGAGGTTTTGGATATCGATGCAAGCCTGGCGCGACGGCTTCGGCTCGAGCGCGAAGCGCGCGGCTGGTCTCTTGCCGAAGTAGCGGAACGCTCGGGCGTTTCCAAGACCATGATCAGCAAGATCGAACGCGCCGAAGTCAGCGCCACCGCCGCCTTGCTCGTGCGTCTCGCGTCGGCGTTCGGCCTTACGCTCGCCGGCTTGCTGGTGCGCGCGGAAGGCCAAGCGGGGCGCATCTCGCGCGCCGCGGATCAACCGCAATGGACCGATCCGGAAACCGGTTATGTCCGCAAGCAAGTGCTGGCCATCTCCGATCACCCGCTGGAGCTGGCGCAAATCGAACTGCCGGCGGCAGGCAGCGTGAGTTTTCCCGCGCACAGCTTTGCGCTGATACGTCAGGTGGTATGGATACGCTCCGGCACGCTCACTCTCACTGAAGGCGGCGAACGACATCGCTTGCATGCGGGCGATTGCCTGGCCTTTGGCGCACCGTCCGATGTCGTCTTCGCCAATGAAACCAACAAACCGTGCCGCTATGTAGTGGCGTTGTACAGACAGTAGAGGGCATGCATGGAGATTCGCGTCGATGATCTTTCCAGCGCCGCAACCCGGTCGCTGTTGCATTTGCACCTGGCGGGAATGCATTCCAATTCGCCACCGGGACAGGTCTTCGCACTCGACCTGTCTGGCCTCACCTGCGCCAACGTGACGGTGTGGAGTGCATGGAATGGCGACGACATCTGCGGCATCGGCGCGCTGAAACAGCTCGATGCCCACGCGGGTGAAATAAAGTCGATGCGCACCCATCCCGAATATTTGCGACGCGGTGTGGCTGCCGCGCTGCTGGAACACATCATCAACCAAGCGCGCGCACGTGGCTTGCATCGCCTGAGTCTGGAAACCGGCAGCGGTCCCTCCTTCGAGCCTGCGCTTGCGCTTTATCGGCGATACGGTTTCGTCAACGGCGCAGCTTTTTCCGATTACCAAAAGAGCGATTTCAACCAGTTCCTGCATCTGGAGCTTTGAGAAACGCGCGATCCATTCGTAGGTTGGGGTGCAAACCCTGAAATGTCCCCGCATTTTTTGCCTGATATCTTGAGCGGAATGAGCAAGTTAGCTGCCTGTGCCCGAATGCTCATATTTCCTCACCGTCATTCCGGCGAAGGCCGGAATCTATCGCCAGCACGAAGCATAGATTCCGGCCTTCGCCGGAATGACATTTTGGCCTATTTTTGGCGGCTCGTAGCATGAAGGACTTCGTTTTTTCGGAGAAAAGGCGCAGAGCAAAAACGCGGGGATGTACCAGGGTGCAAACCCCAACATCGCCATGCATGCTTGTAACGGCAACGTTGGGGTTTGCACCCCAACCTACGCGGCTTCCCTAGCGATGCTGCATCGCGACCTTCAAGCCAAGCGCAATGAAGATCGAGCCGATGATCTTGCCCTGCCAGCGTCCAAGCCAGCGTAACCGTTTGACGATATGCGACAGCGGACGTATCGCAAGCACGATCAGCGTCGTGTAGACCGCGCTCATCACCACGAAAATCGCCCCGAGCAGCATGAACTGCAGCAAGGTGGAGCCCCGTTCCGGATGCACGAATTGCGGCAGGAAGGCGAGAAAGAACAGCGCCGTCTTCGGATTCAATACTTCGGCCGGAATCGCCTGCCAGAACGCCTTTGCCGCCGATACGGACGGCACCTTCGGCAGCGACGGATCCGCGGGTGGCGCGCGCAAGGCCTTGATCCCCAGATAGATGAGATAACCCGCGCCGATCAGCTTTACGACATTGAACGCGAGCGCCGACGTCATCAGCAACGCGGACAACCCTACCGCCGCCGCAAGCGCATGCACGAAATCGCCGCATGCGATGCCCAGGCCCGTCAAAATGCCGGTCCTGCGCCCGCCTTGCATCGTGCGCGTCAGCACCAGCAGCACCGCCGGCCCGGGAATCAGGAACAGGCCCAGCACGACGGCGACGAAAGTGGTCAGCGTGGAAAGCTCGAACATCGCGCGATACTCGCCCAAGGCACGGGCTTTCATCGTGCCACAAGTGCGCAGGCCGGGATGACAGCCCCCTTTTTCTCCTTGCGTCCATGCTGGAACTGCATCCCAGCCCGTCGACTTTTATAGAGGTTTTCCCGTCCTTGCCCATCCCCGAAATCAGGGGTGTCCACCTACGTCGCCATGCACACAATGATGGCTTTTGAAAGCGTGGGACAGGGGCATGAGCGCCATGTGCGGCAGGGGAACACGGCGGGTTTGGCGTGGGCGGATCTGGCTCACGCTGCTGGGCATGCTTGGGCTGCCTGGGTGGGTGTTGGCATCCCCGGGTTGTCAATATCTCAATGGGCAGTCGGGCACGCTCGCGGCCGGTCAGTCTGTCGTGCTTCTGTCGAACAGCCAGCCCGTCAATCAAGGCGATCAGGTCACCCTCACGTCTTCAGGGCCGGTGATGTACGTCGGTTCTTTTATCCAAATGAACGACTCCGGCGGCACGGTATCCGGCACCGAAGCGGGTTCCGGTCTGAGCGCAGATGGCGTGGAGAACCTAAACAGCGGCTCGGTTACCTACAGCCTCACCTGCACATCGGCTGCACCGGGCGTGTCGAGCGTCAGTCCATGGTCCGCCACCCGCGGACAAACAGTGACCATTGCAGGTTCTGGCTTTTACGGAACCAGCGCCGTGAGCTTCGGCGGCACGTCGGCCACCTTCACGGTCAATAACGGCAGCTCGATCACCGCCACCGTTCCTGATGGCTCGGGTACGGTGCCGATCACCGTGGTCACCGATGCCGGTACGGCCACCAATGCCTCTTTTACGTTCCAGGCGCCGGTGGCCAATGCCATCACCACCAGCGTAGCATTCGACAGCAGCAGCAACAGCATTCCAGCGAGCACGAGCGGCAACCCCACATCGGTGGCGGTGGCCAGCGCCGCCTCGCATGGCACGACGCAAGCAAGCGGCACGTCCATCACCTACACACCTGCCGCCGGTTACACCGGAGCGGACAGCTTCACCTATACGGCTAGCAACAGTGCCGGCACATCCGCGCCGGCGACGGTGTCGATCACGGTCAATCCACCACCGGTGCCCACGGTGACCGCCACCTCGGCAACCACACCCTATGACACGGCCACGAGCATCAATCTTGCGAGCGCGATTTCGGGGCTGAACATCACCGGCGTCACCATTGCCAGCAATCCCAGCCATGGCACGGTGAGTGTGTCAGGCGAAACGGTGACCTATACGCCATCTGCGAGCTTCTATGGCGGTACCGACAGTTTCACCTACACCGCCACCAACCCGGGCGGCACGTCGACACCGGCCACCGTGACCATAACCGTGGGCACGGTGGCTGCACCGACCGCTGCCGCGGTATCGACGACGACTTCGTACAACACCGCAGCCAGCATCAATCTGGCAAGCGCGATTTCGGGAACGGACATCACCGCGGTAAATATCGCCGGTGCGCCGACGCATGGCACGGTTAGCGTATCGGGCGAAACGGTCACTTACATACCGTCTGCAAACTTCTATGGCGGTACCGACAGCTTTACCTATACGGCAACCAATCCAGGCGGAACCTCTTCGCCTGCAACGGTCACCGTGTCGGTGGGTCAGGTCACGGTACCCACGGTGGCCGCCAGGTCGGCGACGACACCGTACAACACCGCAGCCAGCATCAACCTGGCGAGTGTCATTGCAGGAACGGACGTTACCGCCGTCAACATCGCCAGCAACCCGATGCACGGCACGGTGAGCGTGTCAGGCGAAACGGTCACTTACACACCGTCCGCAACGTTCTACGGCGGCATCGACAGCTTCACCTACACAGCGACCAATCCAGGCGGAACCTCATCATCTGCGACGGTGACCGTGACGGTGGGTGAAGTAGCGGTGCCCACGGCTGCCGCCAAATCGGTGACGACGCCGTACAACACGGCAACCAGCATCAACCTGGCGAACGCGATTTCGGGAACGGACGTCACGGGCATCGCCGTCGCGGGCAATCCAAGCCATGGCACCGTGAGCGTGTCTGGCGAAACCGTTACCTATACGCCATCGGCCACCTTCTACGGCGGCATAGACAGCTTTATCTACACGGCGACCAATCCAGGCGGGAGTTCATCGCCCGCGACGGTGACGATCACGGTGACGCCACTAAGTACACCCGTTGCCGCCGCACTTTCAGTGGCCACCACGACCGGCACGCCAGTGCTTATCGAAGCGGCAGCGGAAGCAAGCAGTCCGCAGCCCTTGACCGCTTTGAATGTAGCCACGCAGCCAACGCACGGAACGGCTACGGTAACCGGCGAGCAGATCGTCTATACGCCGACTTCCGGTTTTGTCGGCACGGACAGCTTCACTTACCAGCTGAGCAACCACTTCGGCACATCCGCACCGAGTGTCATCACCGTGACGGTGACGGCCGCAGGCAGCGCATCGGGCCTGAGTCGCACGGTGACGACGCAACCAGGCAGCCCGGTGTCGGTGAATCTGGCCAGCATTGCCGCGGGCTCGTATGTATCGTCGGCGCTGCTGGGGCTGTCGCCCGCCAGCGCGGGCAACGCGACGTTGAGCCAACCGGCCACCTTGTCGTTCACGCCAGCATCGAACTTCCACGGCCTTGTGCAGATCACCGCCGTGCTGATCGCATCAAACGGGCAGTCGCAGACAGTCGATGTGCTGGTGCTGGTGAGCAACCAGCCCGATCCATCCCGCAACCAGGACGTGCTTGGCTTGATCGACGCGCAGACCATGCAGGCCGAGCGCTTTGCCCAGAACCAGCTCAGCAATATTCAAAGCCGCCTGGACAGCTTGCACGATGGCAACAGTGCCTCGCGCTTCAGCAACAACCTGTCGATCAGCCTGGATGGCAAGCCCTTGAGTGCGCCATTGCGCACCGCATTGCCCGATGCACCGCAAGCAAACCAAGGGCTGGGTGAGATGCGTCCCGGCATCGGCGCCAGCGAAAGTGCCGGCAGCGGATCGCCTTTGGCAAGCACAACGTCCCAAAGCAACACGCATGCTGAAGACAACCCATCGTCGGGACTGGGCGCGTGGATCAACGGCACGGCAAACTTCGGCACGTTCGATGCGTACCGGCAGGCTGCAGGTTTCGATTCGGACAATGTGGCCGTCAGCGCGGGCGTCGATCAGCGCATCGGCGAACGCGCCCTGATGGGTTTCAGTGTCGGCTACAACCACGACAACAGCGAGATCAACCACGATGGCACGCGTAGCGTGGCGCAGGGCTACACCGCCGCGTTCTACGGCAGCTACCAGCCGGTGGCGCACGTGTATCTCGACGGCGTTTTGGGCGGCGGTGGCTTGCGTTTCGACAGCCGCCGCCATGCGACCGACAATGACACCGCTTTGATTGGCCATCGCAACGGCAGCCAATGGTTCGCTTCACTCACCGCGGGCTATGAATATCAAACCGGCGGATGGGCGATGTCGCCTTATGCTCGACTGGCCTGGTCGCTGTCGTCGCTCAACGGTTTCTCGGAAAGCGGTGATGCCGTCGACGCATTGAACTATGGCACGCAGACGGTACGCACGTCGCAAGCCGTTGCGGGTGTTCGTGCGAGCGGCAAGCTTCCATGGCGCAGCGGCTGGCTGATACCACACGCGCGCCTGGAAGTCGGCCACGATTTCCAGGGAACCAGCAACGCCGCATTGAGCTATGCCTTCGTTCCATCGGCGGGCTCATGGAGCGTGCTGGCAAATCCTTATTCGGCGAACGGCACAAGCTTGCGAGCAGATCTCGGCGGCGATTGGCAACTTCAGGACGATCTGCTGATCACTACCGAATACGAGTACCTGCTGATGCCGCATGCGCGCGACCAGAGCATCCGGATCGGCGTGCAGAAGCAGTTCTAGGCGGCCTTGGGAAGAGGTCATGCTCCAAACCTAAGGACGCGCAAAGACTCAACACGTCATTCCCGCGAAAGCTGAAGCGCTTTACAACAGCGAAGCTGGTCAATCCAGTGTCTTTCCCCAAAAGTCGCTGGATCCCAGCTTTCGCTGGGATGACGGCAAGCACTTAAGTTGGAGAGATTGAGAACAAGGGTGCGTTGAAGCTGAGGCGCGTACCGGCGCCCAGCGACGACGTTATCTGCAAGGTGGCGCCGAGCCTGCCTGCACGCGCGTGCAAGCTTGGCAGCCCTGCTCCCCGCCTCGCCGGGCTGGTCTGATCGAAGCCTTGTCCGTCATCGAACACTTCCACATTCAGGCAGGTGTCTTCGCGCCGGATGCATACATGTACCTGCGATGCGCTGCTGTGCTTGAGCACATTGGTCAGGGCTTCCTGCAGGAAACGCAGCAGTTCCAGCATGCGCATCGCGCCAAGGTTCAGATCGTCCACGCCCTCCACCGTCCATCGGCTGCCGATGGCGGTGGCTTCAAAGCGTTGGCTCCAACGATGTCGCAGCGGCGCAAGCAGGCCGGCGAGGTCGACATCGCGCTCATGCGTGGTGGTGTCGATGATCAGGCGCAAGTCATCCCGCAATTCCTTGAGGGTGGTGACGACTTGCGCGGGCTCGGGCTGAAGGCGCGGATTTTCTAGCGCAGAAATGGTCGCAAGCAGGCTGCCACCGAAGCCGTCGTGCAGATCGCGCACGAGATTGAGCCGCTCCCCGATGCGGGCATTGTTCAAGGCCAGGTCGTGCTCGCGCTTGAGCGTTTCCGTCAATTGATCGGTCGCCGCGTTTACCTCGCGCTGCAATTCCACGTTGAAATTTTCCGCCCGCCGCATGGCGACGGCGAAGCGATAGCCAAGCGCGGTACCCATGCCGATGATGGTAATCGGCGACGTCACCGCCAACAGATAATTGTCGCTGCGAATGACATTGAGAAACAGCAGCATGTCATGTGCAGATACGACCAGGGGAATCAGCAAACTGCCGGCCAGTGCGTAGCGGTCGGCGCGCGGATGCCGCCACGCAAAACCCATAAAGCCGAAGATGGCTGCGTAATAGGCGGCGCAGCCGAAGATAAATGCGACGGTGCGATGATGACCTGTCCATTGCGGGCATGTCAGGGCCATCACGAATAGCCCCGCGCAAAGCACCAGCATGCTTCGCTCGATGCGCCGCCATCGATGGCCTGCATAGCGCAGCAGGAATATCGCAAACGTTACCGTCGATGCGAAGTAAGCCGCAGCATTGATGGCTTCCCAGGCGTCGGTGTTAGTAAATGGCCACGGGCTGGAGGCCACGAAATTGGCCGTATACAACGACCAAACCACCGTACTCAGCGCGTACCAGCCATAGTAGGCATCCTTGCGTCGCAACAGCCAGAGCAGGAAGAACAATCCGCCGAAGACCAGGCTGACGGATAGATCGAATACCTGCACGTTGTAGCGCAAGAACTCTCCCCGACGCTGGCGTGCTTGCACCAGCGCAGAATTCCCGAGCATGACGGCGCCGAATCCCGGCTGATAAGCAACCAATCCTGATACGCGTACCAGCAGCGTATTTTGTCCCTGGCGCAACAACGGTCTGTCGAGCAGAAAGTACTGCGGCCGTATCCAGGTACGTGAAAGCGGCTCGGTCAGATGCGTGTCGCTATAGATTCGACTGCCGTTGACGTAGAGCGCGTATGACAGGCTGACGTAGTCGATGAGCAAGCCTATCGGTTGATCGGCATTCGTTTGATTCCAGCGCAATCGATACCACACCACGCCGTCGTGATGCGGCCAGCGGGCATCCCACAGGTCCATCAGCTTGACCGGCGTCCAGCCATCGACCGGCGGCGCGTCGGAATGCCAATCCGCAGGTGCCGCCTCGGCGGCTTGCAGCTCGATCGTTTCATTCGGCGTCGACAGGGTTTGCTCTGCGGCAACCGGCGATGCAAGTAACCCGCACGCGAGCAGTAGTGCGAGAATCACGCGCATGTCTACAGCAACCCCATGGACTTGGCTTCGAATACCGCAGCCGTGCGCGAGCTGACGGCCAGCTTGCGATAGATGCTTTTGGTATAGCCTTCGATGGTAAAGCGCGAAAGACCGGTGAGATCGGCAATTTCGCGATTGCTGAATCCACGCGCGACGAACTGCAGAATTTCCGATTCGCGGTCCGACAGCGCTATATCGGTTCCGCGTGGTGTTTCCACTGCAGGTGCAGGGCGCTCTTTGGACGCCGACGGAACGTAAGCAAGAATGCGCCGCGCGACGAGCGGATCGATCAATGCCCCGCCGTGGCGAATGCTTTGCAACGCGGCGCGAAGCTCGCCATCATCGCGCTCCTTCATCAGGTAGCCGACAGCACCCGCGCGCAATGCCGCCAACACTGTCTCTTCGTGTCCCCACGCCGAAATCGCCACCGTGGTCGTGCCGGGGTGGTGACTTTCAACCCAGCCGATCAGTTCTACGCCATTGCCATCAGGCAGCCCGATGTCGACCAGCGCCAGGCGGGGCTGGAAGATGGGGACGATGGCTTTGGCCTCCGCGATGGTATCCACCACCGTCATATCGCCGTTGGCGCCCACGAGTTCTTCCAGCAGGCGAACAAGACGCTGCTGCGTTGGCCCGTCATCTTCGACGACGAGCACCGGATTCAATGCAACAAGCTCCCCTGTCGAGACCATGCGCCCCATCGCCCCCCTGACCGTGGCGATGGTTATGCTAACGCACGGGTGGCGCTCGCAGGCACGCGCTTGCTTATGACAAGGCGGCGCGCCCTATCCGCCTAACGGAACTCAGGTTTTCTTGCGCGGCTTGTTTCGGGCTTCGCGCTTGGCGTTCTCGCGGCTCTTCACATGATCGATGAACGCCCGCAATTTCGGCATGATCTGCCGGCGGCTGGGATAGTAAAGAAACACGCCCGGCGTCATCGGCGCGAACGGCTCCAGCACCTGCAGCAGGTTTCCCGCGCGCATCGGTGTGGCAGCGATCGGTTCGGGCACCTGCGCAAGCCCTACGCCTTCGATGGCCGCGCCGAGCATGGTGGGAAAGTCGTTGGCGATCATCGGGCCGGAAACCGCCATCTCGAAGATGTGGCCGTTGTCGTTGAACGACCACGGCGCAAGCGCGCCGCTGGATCGGCGCATCCGCAAGCACGCGTGTTGCTGCAGATCGTTCGGATGCTTGGGTTGCGCATGGCGCTTGAAATACGAAGCGCTGCCGACGGTAACGAAACGGAACGGCGGCGTCAGTCTTACCGCAACCATGTCGTCGGCGACGAACTGGCCCATCCGGATGCCCGCGTCGAAGCCTTCGGCCGCAAGATCCACCAGTTCCTCGTTCGCGGCGATTTCCACTTCGACCTCCGGATAGGCCTGGCAGAAGGATGCGATCAGCGGTTCCAGCAAGATAGGCACCACGGCCCGCGGCACCGATAGCCGCAACAATCCAGCCGGCCGTTGCCCGAGTCCGCGCGCCGCTTCGCTTGCCGCGACGAGTTCTTCGAAGGCGGGCTTTGCGCGCGAGAAAAATCGTTCGCCGGCTTCGGTCAGGCCGACGCTGCGCGTCGTGCGCATGAACAAGACCGCGCCGACGCGTGTTTCAAGCACGCGTACCGCCTGGCTGATCGCCGAAGGACTCACTCCGAGTTCCGTTGCCGCTTTGCGAAAGCTGCGGTGATGGGCAACGCTCAGGAACACCTCGACCCCATCGAGCGCGCCTTGCCGGACTGTGAAGTTCTGCTTCATACCCCGTCCACATTATGGCGAATAGTCACCCAATCGACGCGATGGTACATCTGGTTTCATCCACAGGGCCTGTGCCGATACGGCACGTGCCGCGACCACTACCTGCGAGGAAACCACCATGGCCGATGTACTCGAAGACGTGCGCAGCCACTACCGCGCCACGGGCCTGACCCAACGGCTGAAGACCGCGCTCGCCGTGTTCGGGCCTGAAGACCAGCGCCTGACACCCCAGCAACTGGGCATGCTCGATCAATTCCATACACGCGGACTCGCCGCGACCGCCGATCTGGCGAAATTGGCCGGCATCACCGCTGGCACCTCCGTGCTGGACGTCGGTTGCGGCGTTGGCGGTCCCGCGCGATTTCTTGCCGACACCTGCGGCTGCCGCGTTACCGGCATCGACCTGAGCGAACCGTTCGTGGATGCCGCGCGCTATTTGACCGAACGAACCGGACAAGGCGAACAGGTGTCGTTCCAGACCGCCAGCGCGCTGGCGCTTCCCTTCGACGATGGCCGCTTCGACGTAGTGCTGCTGCAACACGTGGCGATGAACATCGCCGATCGCGCGCAGCTTTATCGGGAAATCCGCCGCGTGCTGAAACCGGGCGGCAAGTTCGCCACCTTCGATGTCGTCTTGAACAACGGCGACCCGCATTATCCCGTTCCCTGGGCACGCACACCGGAAACAAGCTTTCTGCTTACGCCCGATGCGACGCGCGAAGCAGTCGAACAGGCCGGTTTCCGCACGCTGGCATGGCAGGACGACACCGAGGCCGCGCGGAACTGGGCCACTCAACTGCGCGCATCCGGGCCGCCGCCTTCCCCCAATCTCGGCGTGGTGATGGGACCGGACTTTGCGCAACTGACCACCAACCTCGGCCGGAACCTTATGCAAGGCCGGCTCGGCATCCTGATGGCGGTCTTCGAAGCCATATCCACCCACCGGTGACAGGAGGCAACATGCCTGCGCAACTCGTCTTTCTTACCGGCCTTACCCTAGGCTACGTCGCGTGGCTGCTGTGCTTCGGCACATACATCTGGCCACGCTTCAAGACACTTGAGCCCTTCGAAGCGCAACGCGCCATTGCCACACTGCACAGCTTCCGCTTCTTCGGCCTCGTGATCATCCTGCCCGGCGTCGTAGGCAACCATCTACCCGCCAGCTTCGCCGTGTTCGCCGCATATGGCGATCTGGCAACCGCCATACCCGCCATGCTGGCGCTGCTTTCAGCAAAGATCCGCCCACTGTTCTGGCTGTTCGTCGTCGCATTCAACGTAGTCGGAACCGTCGACATCCTGCTCGACTATTACCACGCCGTGCGTGCGGATCTTCCGTCGATTGCGGGCGAATTGGGCGCTGCGTACGCGATTCCGGTCATCTATGTGCCGGTGCTGATGATTACGCATTGCGTTGCGTTTTATTTGCTGTTGCGTCCTCAGGCGGTGGCGAGCAGGCATTTGATCGGCAAAGCGGCGTAATGGTCGGTGAGACCGAATAGAAATTCCAACTAAGGCGCTTTAGGTCAATACATCCTTGTGTGAGCCGCGAATATCGCGCCTGTCGCCGAGTGATCCCGGGTGACACCATCCGCAAAGTAAAAAAAAAACCGCCCTACGTGAGGGCGGTTTTTTGTTCGGCTCTGGTGCGGGTTCGAGCCTTATCGTCCGCCCCCGTCACTGCAAGTGCCAATCATAGGCCACGCCGTTGTCGGTCACCCGGCTTGGGCTCCCACCGGTGGCGCTGAGAATCCATACCTGATTGTCGACAGGTCCGCTATTCGCTCTGTGCCAGCAATTTGCAAGGACCCGCGCGCCATCCGGTGACACGCGTACTGGACGCCAAAATAGAGTGTCCGTATTGGCGGGATTCAAGGGGACACATGGGGAACTTATCTTGTTAAAACCCGATCCGTCGGTTTTCACGGCGTACAACTCGTAATCCGAATGCGATACCCCGGACGTAGTGTTGACCCCAATCAGGAAAGCCTGTGACCCGTCGGGGGAGATCCTCGCCAATTCCTCCGGGATGAAGTCGACGACGTGGTTGGGATCGAGCAGCGCGACGCTCTGACCTGTCTGAAGATTCTTGGCGCACCATTGGTCGCCGTAAACCGGACTACAGGGAGGGCTAGTCGTGTCGCTCGTTACCTGGAATATCACTTCGTGACCGTCGTACGAGATATCGCCCGCGCCCCCACCATTGTGGGGTGAAACAAGGTGTTTCGCGATCAGGGTCGCGGCACCAGTGCTGGCGTTGATCACGTAGAGGTCCGAATACAATGCATCGTGCGTGGTCACTGCATAGACCAACAGGCTGCCGCCATTACCCGCCCACCGGATGCCTTCGATTCCCCAGTAGTTCCATGTGTCGGCACACCAGAGCACATGATTGTTGGCGCCCGTGGGCTGCATCAGGCGCACGCAAGATGGATGTGCACCTTTGGTGTGGTAGTCGGCGGAATTGGCGTAGGCGATCTGGTCGTTGTTGGCCGGCCCCCAGCTCACGGAACCGCGGCTCGGACCTACACTCGGGTCCTCCAGGTCGTTGCTGCCCGAAAACATCTGCGGCGTACGCACCCCGTATGCGCTCACGATGTAATATTTTCCGGAGGTAAAACCGGTTTGGATGCTAAACGACGCACGAAGGAACACGCTGTAGCTTCCCTTCGAATTGAAAGCGTTTGTCAGCCAATTGTCGTAAAAGCCAGAGACGCTGGGAATGTCGAACTGACCTTCCACCTGCGGCGTGAGCTGTTTCTCGTTGAGACCGTTGTCGCCGATGCTGAAGATCGACGCGCCGGTTGGATTATTTTGTGAATCGTATGCGAGACGCGAGAAAAGAACTGTGCCCGACGACGTCTGTGCGACGGTCGTCGACGGCAACGCCGTAAATGCCGCGGCGAAAACACAGACAAACGCCAGTACAGCGCGGCCGCGCGGAAAATGTCGCATGACGCCCTCCTCGCCATGGCCACCGCCATAGCACTAGCTCGGATGACCGACGCACTATGCCGAACGACACCCTAATTGCGCCGGATGGCGGAATGTAGCGTCGTACACGCATCTTCACCGTGAAGGTCTTTCCGACGCAGCGAAGGCGACGCGCTGCGCATTTGTTGAGAAACAACTTTTGTTGCGAAACAACTTTATTTTTTGATAGAACTTAATGAGGATCGAGCGAATATTTTCGACCAAGTCATAGATTTCACGCGCCTGGGTCAATGAGCTCCATCGACCAGACATCGATGCTGTGCGAATCATCGCGGATCCGAATACTTCTGTAAGCGATCGGAGTTGAGTCAGGACGTGCTCAACTTCGACGAGTTTTTTTGTCGATGGCCTTGGTCTTTGCTTCGAGCCCAAGCCCCTTGATGACCTCAAATCTGTCCACGGTCGCCACAAGCACGAGCACTAAGCCAGCAACGATAACACCGCAGCCGGAGACCTCACCCTGAATACATCGCAATGTTCCGACTGCGATATTGACGAAGCCAGCCAAGCCGAGCAACGAATTTACGACAGCCATCACCCAGCCGCCGCCAGCCCTTTTTTCCTATCCTACCGTACTACCGTCAATTCATTTGCCCACGCCGCTTGTCTCTTTCGAACTTTTGCAAGAAGGGAGTTTGCCTAGATGAGAGCCGAAACTCGTTCGACAATCTGACGAAGAACCGGAAAAGTGATTCCTTCTTCTTCTGCCTTCGCCAAGAACATCGCCATGACCTCTGAATTCTTCAATGCTTTGCTAGGTTTTGGATGACCGCAGCTGCTTGCACAGGCGTCACGCAACGGTATAAAGCGATCACCAGCTTGGCTTTGTAGATATGTCTCGATATCTTCTTCAAAAGTGGCACACCCCATACCGACATTTGTAGGTGGATAGTCAACAATCTGCTCTTCCCCAAGGGTGAGAAGAAGGCGATTCGATATCAAACCCTCCGCCTTTGTCTTATCGCCGTCAAAGACAAAGTAAGTTGGAATGCCAAAGCCCTGAAAGACAACAACAACCCTATCGATGTTGTTCTTTCCGCCCGCTGGAACTAACACAACTCCCTTTTCATCCCACCTTTGGTTCATCATTACCTGCATAGACCAAAGAGCTGCGACATCTGACTCTCCTTCAACCACCACGGCAACGTCAGCAAACAGTCCTTCGTTTACAATCGAGTTCAGCACCGGTGCCGCATGGGTGACGAAAGACTTAGCTGAGAATTCGCTTGCCGTACGACCAGAGATTTCCGCTAAGCGATTTGCGGCTTGCTTGCGAAGGAAACTTTTAAAGTTAGTCGCGCCAGGTGCACCATGCTCAAGCATTGACTTTCGGCACATACGAACCTGATCGAAGTGCTCAACATCAACGAAGTATGGAGAATGCGTCACATAAACGATTTGTGTTTCTGGATGCACCTTCCCTTCTTTCTTCGCAGCAAGACCCCGAAGGATAGTCGCCAAATAGCGACTTCTCGCTGGATGAAGATAAAGCTCTGGCTCCTCAACGGCGAGGATTAAGTTGGGAAGTCTTTCAACAACGGACACCACTGAAGAATCTACTTCACCACCATCTTTCGACTCCGGTGGCGTCTGAGTCATAGAGAGCTGCTCAAGAAGCGCCAGAATAAGAGCACGTTGTAGACCGTGACCGCTGTAGCGCACTGGTGCCTTGAAATTGTCTTCCGACACGGTAACAAGTGCATCGGGAAGAGGAATGACCGGCGGTTTCAACTCACCAAAGTCGATGACTAATTCAGCACCGGGGGCGTAACGCGCCAACCTTTCTGTGACAAGCTTACCAAGCTCCGTGAGTTCCGGAAGATTATCCTTACCATAAAGACGCCGAGCTTCTTCTTCAAACTGCTGCTTGAACTGTCGGAAGTCCTGTCGATTGGCAATGCTTCGCGTAACAATTAGGTCAAGCAGCTGCATGATAGCGCCGCGCTTTTCGGTTTCCGAATTTGCATCCCTAACTGCGGGAACCAAGACAAACTTTGTGAACTTATCTAGTTTGCCACCGCCCACGTTACGGGGTCCGAAGAACTGTGTTTCCCGATCAATTGGACGGGTCAGTTCTGGATGAGCTTTCTCATACTCTTCCATCGAGCGATCAACATCGGCTGACGATCGAGGAACACTTGGGAACCCCGGGAGCTCGCCAACGTCAACTTTTTCGACAACCCCCTTTCGCTTATCAGCAGCACCAAGCGCTCGCAGTTGGGCAAATGCTGGGATTTGCATGGTAGTCCCGTAGTATCGAGCACCGCCTGCATTTATTACCTTCGAAACGACTAGCTTTCCATCTTGAACATAGCCGCCGAATTCGTCGATCTCGTCTTGCCTGAGCTTTCCATAGGTCACACGGATACGGATCGACGTATCCGCCATGACGTGGTTGTAATAGTCTAAAACTGAGTATTGCGCCCCTACGTTATAGAATGCTTCAAGTGCATAGAGGACCGTCGACTTACCAACACCATTTCGACCCAAGAAGGCGGTGATTTCATCAAAGTTGACCTCCGCCTCTCGAATTGACCGAAAGTTCTCAATCTCGATCTTCTCGATTTGCATATCCCCTCCCTGTTCCTCGTCCGTAAGCCAAGTCGACCATTAGGGTAACGACAGGCAGTCTCGATTGTAGGCTACAGGGAGAAAATGAACCTTCGGACGGAAAGGGCAGGCAGCGGAGCTAGGTCAGCCGGCTCTTCGTCACCATGGACCAGACGTGTTTCCCCAAGAAAGTCTTACCGTGCACGGATAGCCCCGTTGCTGGAAAAGACGAGTTATCTGGACATGGTTCCAGCCTTCCCGGGGTTAGGGCGGCAATCTCGCCGAGCAGGAAGCGCTGGTAATAGGAGTAGTAGCCCGAGGTTTCGTTGGGGACTAGGACCGAAACCGAGGCTGGAAAGTGCCGGGGTAGCGCCCGACACTTAATAACAAATCATTCCACCGTCACCGATTTCGCCAAGTTCCGCGGCTGATCCACATCCGTCCCGCGCAACACCGCCACGTGATACGCAAGCAATTGCAGTGGCACGGTAAATACCGCCGGGGCGATGAAATCGCCGCCGGCGTCGATGCGCAACACGGCGCCGCGGGTGGGGTGGCCGTCGAATTGGGCTTTGGCGTCGGCGAAGACGATCAGTTCGCCGCCGCGCGCGCGGACTTCCTGCAGGTTGGATTTGAGTTTGTCGAGCAGGGGGCCGTTGGGGGCGACGGCGATGACGGGCATGTCCTCGTCGACCAGGGCGAGCGGGCCGTGTTTGAGTTCGCCGGCGGGATAGGCTTCGGCGTGGATGTAGGAGATTTCCTTGAGCTTGAGCGAACCTTCCAGCGCTACCGGATAGTGCGCGCCGCGGCCGAGGAACAGTGCGTGATGGCGATGGACGAAGCGTTCGGCCAGTTCGATCACTTGCGGCTCCAGGCGCAGCGCTTCGTCCAGCGCGCGCGGCAGGCGCAGCAGTTGTTCGGTGAGGTTGCGATAGCGCTCGGCGTCCAGGCCTTGCTGCTTGGCCAGCTTCAACGTAAGCAGCGCGAGCGCGGCGAGCTGGGTGGTGAAGGCCTTGGTGGAGGCCACGCCGATTTCGGGGCCGGCGCGCGTCATCAGTTTCAGGTCGGCTTCGCGCACCACCGATGATTCGGGCACGTTGCAGATGGCGAGCGTGCCGAGGTAGCCGCGGCGACGGCATTCGCGCATGGCAGCGAGCGTGTCGGCGGTTTCGCCCGATTGCGAGATGGCGACGAACAAGGTGCCTTCCGGCACCACGGTTTCGCGATAACGGTATTCGCTGGCCACTTCCACGTTGACGGGCAGGCGTGCGTAATCCTCGATCCAGTATTTGGCCACCATGCCGGCGTGATAGCTGGTGCCGCAGGCGACGATGTGCACGCCTTTTACCTTGGCCAGCAGTTCGTCGCCGTCGATGCCGAACACGTTGGGCAGGATGCCGTGCGCGTTGAGGCGCGCTTCGAGCGTGTTGGCCACGGCGTTCGGCTGTTCGAAGATTTCCTTCTGCATGTAGTGGCGATATTCGCCACGCTCCACCGCGTCGGCGGACAGTTCGCTTTCCTGGACGCCACGCTCGACCGGCTTGCCATCCAGTGTGTAGACCTGCACGCCTTCGCGACTGATTTCGACGATGTCGCCTTCTTCCAGATAGATGATCTTGTTGGTGACTTGCACCAGAGCTTGTGCATCGGAACCGAGAAAGTTTTCGCCGATGCCCACGCCGACCAAGAGCGGCGCGCCGCGGCGCGCACCGACCACGCGGCCGGGCTCATTGCGATCGATCACGGCGATGGCATAGGCGCCTTCCAGTTCACGCACGGTAGCGAGCACCGCTTCGCGCAGCTTCATGCCCTGGGCCAGATGCCGATCGATCAACGCAGCCATCACCTCGGTATCGGTCTCCGAAGCGAACACATAGCCTTTCGCCTGCAGGTCGGTACGCAGCTGCGCGTAGTTTTCGATGATGCCGTTGTGCACGATGGTGACGCGGCCGATCATATGCGGATGCGCGTTCACTTCGTTGGGCACGCCGTGTGTGGCCCAGCGCGTGTGGGCGATGCCGGTGCCGCCCGGGAACGGATGGGCCAGGTACAGCGACTCCATCTCGCGCACCTTGCCCTTGGCGCGTACACGGTGCACTTCACCGTCTTCCAGCACGGCCAGGCCGGCCGAATCGTAACCGCGATATTCCAGCGCCTTGAGGCCGGCGATCAGCAGTGGCGCAACATCGCGCTGAGCGGTGGCGGCAACGATTCCACACATGGTCGGGATCCTATGGCAAGCGAATGAAGGCGGCGACTTTGACGAGCTGCCGTTTCGACAAACTTTCGATGACAGGGTTCATGGCTGGCGAGACTACGCTGCGCCCCATCGCCATGGAAGCTGGTGCACGCATTTGCATCGAGGCAAATTTGATTTCGATCAACTCCCGCCATCCTTGCCGGAAAGCGGGTGAGTAGATCGTCAATGCGTTTTACGCCGCAGGCCACCGCAGGTTGGGGTGCAAATCCCGGCATCGCCATGCACATATATCCCGGTGCTGGGGTTTGCACCCCAACCTACGGCCTTCAGGCATTGCCTCAATGCACTTTGCGGCGCAGGTAGTTCAACAGGTCGATGCGCGTGATAAGGCCGAGGAACTGGCCATCGTCCATCACGATGGCGACGTGGCCGCGCTCGAATACCGGCAGCAGGGCCTGGATCGGCGAGCGCACGTCGAGCATCTGCAGGTCGCTGATCATCGCCGTGGCGACCGAATCGCGGAAGCGCGTTTCATCGGTGTGCACGTGCATCAGCACATCGGATTCGTCGAGAATGCCGACCAGTCGATGGCCGTCCATCACCGGCAACTGCGAGATGTCATAAAGCTTCATGCGTGTAT
>CBJMMB010000060.1:0-22212 GCA_966430775.1 uncultured Dyella sp.
GGGTTGCCGTTGAATGGCCGCCATGCGGCAGCGCGCGGCTTGCCTTGGCAGCCAGGCAAGGCTGCGCCACGCACTACCACCTGACAGCCATTCAACGACAACGCGGGCTACGCCAATAGTGCGAACAGGCCCTAAGATCAGCACCGGCAGTTGCCCACCAACCAACCGCACGTGAAGGAACACCATGACTGATACATCGAAGCCGGAATTGCTGGAAAAACTGATCGACCGCACCCTCAAGACGCCGGTCGAAGAAACCCGCGAGCTGCTGCGCAGCAGCGGCGAATTGAAACCCGGGCAAGGGACGGTCAGCAGCGTCATCGCGCTGTCGCTGGGGATCCTGTGCCTGCTCGCGGTGCTGGCCTTCCATTTCCCGCAATACCTGACCACGCCGGATCTGCGGCACAAATATTCGGTGGACGTGCTGCGCCAGTTGCTGCTGGTGGGTTTGCTGGTGGCGGGCGGGCTGTCCCTGGCCAACGTGATCCTGGGGCGCCGGCGCGAGATCAGCATCGTCGCGTTCGGCTTCGTCGTGCTCGCCACCGCGCTGGGTGGATCGCGCGTGCCGGTCGGCAGTTTTCCCGATCATACGCCGTACATCGGGCTGGACTGGTTCATCCTGGATCTGCTCGGGTCCACGCTGATCTTCGTGGTGATCGAAAAGCTGTTCCCGCTGTACAAAGGGCAGACCGTTTTTCGCAAGGAATGGCAGACCGACCTGAAGCACTTCGCGGTCAATCATTTCATTGTCGGCCTGGCCCTGCTGACCGTGAACTTTCTGCTGCACCATTTGTTCGGCCGCTTGCTCAGCAGCACGTTCCAGCAATACGTGCAACATATTTCGTTCGTGCCGCAGTTATTGCTGTGCATCCTGGTGGCGGATCTTGCGCAGTACTGGACGCATCGCGCCTATCACGAAGTGCCGTTCCTGTGGCGCTTCCACGCCGTACACCACAGCGTGAAAACCATGGACTGGCTGGCCGGCTCACGCCAGCACATGCTGGAGCTGATCTTCACCCGCGTATGCGTGCTTGCACCGCTGTACGTGCTTGGCTTCAGCGAAGGCGTGATGAACGCCTATATCATCGTGGTCGGCTTCCAGGCGGTGTTCAATCACGCCAACGTGCATCTGCCGTGGGGACCGCTGAAGTACGTACTGGTGACGCCGGATTTTCATCATTGGCACCATGCGTCCGATGACGAGGCCATCGATCGCAATTACGCGGCGCATTATGCGTTTCTCGATCACCTGTTCGGCACGGCGGTGAAGTCGAAGAAGAAATTTCCCGAACAGTACGGTGTGGTTGGTGATTACATGCCGGATGGTTTTGTTCGGCAGCAGTTGTTTCCGTTTCGCGGCAAGTAGATTTGTTCTATCCGGATAAAGGAAGTCCCGACACATAACCGAGGCGCGAAACTCGTCATCCCAGCGAAAGCTGGGATCCAGCGACTTACAAAGCGCGAAAGACACTGGATCCCAGCTTTCGCTGGGATGACGAACGTTTAATCATTCCTGCGAGACGTGCAGATTTTCTCCTGAACAGCAGTGGGCGAACGCCGGAATGACGGCAGCCCCGCTAATGCGCACTGCTCGAAGCCGCCGCCGGCTGCGCTGAAGAAGAACTGCTCGCCGGCGCCGCCGCCGGCGAAGATCCGGTCGACGTAATCACCGGTTTATCCCAGCTTCCCGTGATGTGATAGCGCTGGGTCACCGCGTGATTGAGACCCTTGCCCAGCACCGTCTGCACCGCCAGGCCTGCTGCTGCGCCGATCGGGCCGCCCACCACAGCACCCACGATCGGCAGGCTGTTGCCGATGTGCGGAATCACCACCATCTGCTGGTCGTAATCCTTGTTGCGCAGACCGGTGCGGCCGGTGACGCGAATTTCCGCGGCGGGACCGTGGATCTTCAAGTTGTCGGTATAGGCGTTGCCGTTGCCGAGCTTGAAATCGCCCTTGATCGAATCGAAACCGAAGCCTTTGCCGAACACGTCGTTGAAATCGAACGATAGGCGGCGCGGCAGATCCGCGATGGAGGCAAGGCCGAACAGGCGGCCCACGCCTGGCGATGCTTTCGGAATATTGCCGTTGGTGACATCGACACCGAGCGTGCCTTCCATATTGCCCAGCTCGAATGCCCATGGGCCGCCGGGCCAGGTGGCGTTGAGCTGCGCCTTGGTCTTGCCGCCGTCGAAGATGCCTGCATAACCGAATGCGGTCAGCATGTCGCCAAGATTGCCGGCGCCGAAATCCACGCGCAGGTGCGTGCTGCTGTGGGTGGGCGTGCCGTTCCAGTCGCCGCTGCCGTTGACCTGCACGCTGCGCGATTGCGTGGAAAGCTGATCGATATGCATGCCATCGGGCGTCGGCCAGGTTTCCAGCCGCGCCTCGCCGAGCTTGGCCTCGTCAAGCCGCAGGTCGTGCGCCCAGAAATGCAGTGGCGGAATGGTATGCGGATCGATGCCGGTGTTGGCCGGATCGGTCACTGGGACGGGAACCGGCGCTTCGCCGGGCTTCTTGGCCGGAGCGGTCGGCTGCTTGGGCCAGTACATGCGTTGCAACCGTGCGGTGATGCCGCGTTTGTTCAAATCGACCGTGGGCACGCTGAAATGGCCGGATGCCGAGGCGCTGTCCACGTCCAGTTCCAGCGTGTCGGCTTTCGGAGCGGCGGTGACATGCATCTGCGCGAAATCGCGGCCGAACACTTCGGCGTGTTCGGTGGTGACGTCGATCGTCTCCAGGCTCATGCCCTTGCCGCCGCTGCTGCCGGCGATGGAATGCTTGATCCAGCCGGTCACATCCAGTTGCGGTGCGTCGCCGCGAATGCGCATGCCTTGCGCGGGAAGGCCATCGGGCATCTGGTCGCCGAAGGCGAAGGTGGCGGCAAGCGGCGCCTGATCGCCGTTGGGCAAGCGCAGGCGGCCGCGTACGACCGAGCCGATCGACACCTGCATCTCGGCACCGGCCGTGGGCACGCCCAGCGTGACGTGCAGCGGCAAGCTGTCATCGGCCGCCTTGTTCAACGGCACCGGGAAGTTCAGCGCCACGCCGGAGAGCGGCGAATCGATGCTCAGCGTTTGGACGTCCGGACTGCCGGTGCCGGTGCGTGCAATCCGGTAGCCGATGGAGAACGCGCTGCGGCCGTCGGCCACCTCGCCCAACCAGTTCAACTGCGGATAGCCCTGCAACAGTTCCTGCACGGTGAAATTGCCGTCGAGCCTGGCCGTCATCACCACGTTGGGATCGCCCGTAGCATCGGCGATGGCCAGGTCCACTTGCGACGGTTCACCGTGGAATCCGCCTGCTAGCGGACCGGCATGAAAACCGTGTGCGTCGAACGTGGCCGGACCGGTGAGCTTGTCGAGCTGCAGGTGCGATTCCTCCATGTTGAGATCGACATCCTTCAATTGCGCAGTGCCGTTGAGCAGGAAGTCGTGCATATCCTTCATCGGCAGCGACAAGTGGAAGTCGAAGTCGCCGGTGCCGCCCAGTTTCAACTTGGCCAGCACGTCCGCATGCTTGTTGGCGATCGGGCTGTTGGCGACGAAGTTGAGCAGGTCCGACGCATTGCCCTCGCCGCTCACGTTGAGATCGAGCGTGGTGTGGCCCAGTTCGGGAATCACCGCCACCGCACGATTCACCTTCACGCCCAGCGAATCGCCGCTGCTCGCCTCCACCAGCATGCCCATGTCGGTGAAGCTGGCCACCGCCTGCACGTGCTCGGCCACCGGCCAGCTTTTGCCGTAGCTCAAGGTGAGGTCGTTGATGTTGGCGTGCGCCTCGAAACGGCCCTCATTGTGATGGAACGGCCAGTTGGCCAGGCTGCCGCGCACCAGCACGGCGGCATCGTCGATGTGCCCGCTGACGAACGCCTGGTCCAGCCAATCGACCGCATGCGGATTCAGCGAATCGATCGGCCAGAACAGCTTGGCCGCGGCGACGTCGGCGTGCGTCAGCGCGAGATAGACATCCAGAAACGGACGTCCGCCATCGCTCGGCATGGCGATCTCGCCTTGCGCGTTGCCGCCGTAACCCTCGCCTTCGAAATCCAGATCCGCCAGGCCGATATGCGTGGCGTCGTCGTCACGCCACGCAGCGATCGTGCCGGCCAGCCGACTCATCACGAACGGCTTGCGGAACGTGTGCGGCATGCTGATCGTGACCGCTTGCGCTGGCAGTTCCAACGACGTGGCTTGTGCATCGCTACGCACTTCGCCATGCAGATGGTCCAGCCCCGGCGCCTTGCCGACCGCCTGGATGCCGAGATCGCTGAACGCCACATCCAGCGTTCGCACTTGCGCGGCACTGTTCAAATGGAACATGGCGCGCTCGATCAGGCCGTGCGGCTGTCCCATGCCGACCCATTGCGCCTGCCCTGCAGGCAGTCCCGGTTTCAGGGCAAGCCACGGCAGCAGCGGCGCAAGCTGCAGGCGGCTGGCCACGGCCTTGATGTCCGATTGCGGCGTGCCGAAGTGATCCACGTCCACGCGCAGCGCGCCACCGTCGTGGTCGGCCCAGCGCACGGTATAGCCATCGTCGCGCCGGCTGAGTTCGGCCAGGCCGTTCAACTGCGCAACGTTGACCTTGGCGCCCGCAGGTCCGCTTACGCTCAGATCGCCCAGGTTGAGCTGGAACAGGTCGCGCACGATGCGGTTGTCGCGCCAGTCCATCCACGCGGCAATGTCGCCGTGGCCGCTGTCCACGCTGTAGCCGCGCATGTCGAAACCGGTCAGCAGGCCATGCAGGTCGGCGTTCTGCGTGGCGAGCCACAGCTTGCCGCTGGCGCCATCGTCACGGAAACGTCCGGCCGCGCGCAGCACGCCCGTAGCGCCCATGCGATGCACCCGCGCACCCACGCGGATGTGGCTGCCTTGATGCGTTACACGCAGTTGATCGGCCAGCAGGGTGTAGCGCTGGTTGATGAGCTGGTCGTCGATGTTGACGCGCAGGTTGTCCAGCCACAGTTCGACGGATAGACGGCCAAACGAAATGTTCTGGTGTTCGGCGCCACCGGCCTTGCCGATGCCGTTGATGTGCCAGCGGCCATCGGCGTCACGCGTAAGGTCCAGCTCCAGGTCGCTGGCCTGCAGGTTCAGCAGATGCCTGGAGGGCAACAGCCAGCCGCCGAAATCCAGCTTCAGGTCCACCTCGGGGATGTGCAGCGGCGTGCTGCTCGCCTCGCCCGGGCCGAACACCACGTCGTGCATGATGAAGCGTGGGCCCGACGGTTCCCAGCGCCCCTGCAACGATGCAAAGCTGACCGGACGCTGCAGCTTGGCGCTGAGTTCCTGCGCCACCCATTGCGGATGCCGTGCCAGCAGCGGCAGCAACACTTGTGCGAGCGCTGCGGCAAGGGCGAACGCAATCAACGCCACGCCCAAGGTCCAGCCAAGTGCGCGCGTCATGCGCTGGATCCATGCTTGCTGCCACACGCTCATGCAGGGACTGCACCCGCGCGAAAAAACTTAAAGCAATACAACATCGAACTGTTCCTGCGAGTAATGCTCCTCCGCCTGGAAGCGTATGCTTTTGGAAATGAACTCTTCCAGTTCGGCCACGGCGGTGGACTCTTCTTCGAGAATGCGCCCTACCACTTTGGGGCTTGCCATCACCAAAAGTTTCTGCGCGTTGAACTGCCGCACGGCGCGGGTGATCTCGCGGAAAATTTCGTAGGTGACGGTTTCGGCTGTCTTCACCGCGCCACGCCCCATGCAGGCCGGACAGGGCTCGCACAGCTGGCGCTCCAGGCTTTCGGTGGTGCGCTTGCGTGTCATTTCCACCAAGCCCAGCGGCGACATCGGATACACCGTGGTCTTGGCGTGGTCGCGCGCCAGGCCTTTTTCCAGCATGCGGATCACTTGCCGCTTGTGCTCTTCATCGGTCATGTCGATGAAGTCGATGATGATGATGCCGCCCAGGTTGCGCAGCCGAAGCTGGCGCGCAGCCGCCTGCGCGGCTTCCAGGTTAGTGCGGTAGACCGTCTCTTCCAGGTTGCGCGTACCGAGATAGCCGCCGGTGTTGACGTCGATGGTGGTCATCGCCTCGGTCTGGTCGACGATCAAGTAACCGCCGGATTTCAGCGGCACTTCCTTGCGCAGCGCACGCTGGATTTCGTCTTCCACGCCGTACAGGTCGAAGATCGGCCGCTCGCCGGCGTAGTGCTCCACGCGATCGTCCAGGTGCGGCATGAACTTGTGCACGAACTTGGCGACCTTCTCGTAGGTTTCGCGCGAATCCACACGCACCTTCTCGATGTCGTCGTTGAGCAGGTCGCGCAGTGCGCGCAGCGGCAGCGACAGTTCTTCGTAGACGCGATCGCCCACTTTCGCCTTGGCGATGTTTTCCTGCACCACGCGCCAGACCTTGCCGAGATAGGTGACGTCGAAGGCGAGCGATTCGGCCGACTGCCCTTCGGCATTGGTGCGCACGATGTAGCCGAGTGGATTCTCGCCGATCAGCGGGGTGAGCACGTCTTTCAGGCGCTGGCGCTCGTTGTCGTCCTCGATGCGGGTGGAAATGCCGAGCGTGCGCGCATGCGGCAGCAGCACCAGGTAGCGCGAGGGGATCGACAGATGCGTGGACAGCCGCGCGCCCTTGGTGCCGATGGGATCTTTCACCACCTGCACCACGATCTCCTGCCCCTCGTGCACCAGCTCGCTGATCGACGGCATATGGCCGTTGCCGTTGCTGGCGGCGATGTCCGCGCCTTCCGGCAGCGGCGGGCGCACGATGTCCGAGGCGTGCAGGAACGCGGCGCGCTCCAGGCCGATGTCGACGAACACCGCCTGCATGCCGGGCATCACCCGCTGCACTCGTCCCTTGTAGACGTTGCCGACGTAGCCGCGCCGGGACGCCCGCTCGACATGCAGCTCCTGCAGCATGCCGTTCTCCACCACGCCGACCCGGGTCTCGCGCGGGGTCATATTGATCAGGATTTCTTCGCTCACTTAAATTCCCCAGACATTCCGGCATTTATAGCCGTTAGCTGAGAGAACTGTCGATGCGCAGCGCACGCCTCCTGCTGTACTGCCGAGTTCGGTAAAGTGTCCTGCATGCGCGCGCCCAAAACCGGTTCAGCCCTCTCTGACCACCCGATCCTTCCCGACGTTCTCCGGCCCGGCCTGCGCCTGGTGTTCTGCGGCACGGCCGCGGGCAAACGCTCCGCCCAGGAAGGGGCCTACTACGCCCATCCGGGCAACATGTTCTGGCGCGCGCTGTTCCAGGCCGGGCTCACTCCGCGGCTGCTGGCGCCGCAGGAGTTCCCGCTGTTGCCCGAATTCGGCATCGGCCTGACCGACCTGGCCAAGCGCCACGTGGGCAATGACGACGAGCTGCCCAGGGATGCGTTCGACGTACCCGCGCTGCTGGCCAAGATCGAACGCCACGCGCCGGGCATGCTGGCCTTCACCAGCAAGCACGCGGCGCGCGCGGTACTCGGCGCGGACGTGCGTTACGGCTTGCAGGATCGTGCATTCGGCGCGACCAAGCTCTTCGTATTGCCTTCGCCATCCGGGCAAGCGCGTGGGCATTGGGATCTCGCCCATTGGATCGCCTTGGCGGCGATGTAGCGCAAATACATACGGCCATTGCGCATGGCCTCCGGCACATGCTTGCCGTCACGAAAATTGCTTAGGCTGGCATCTTCCCGGCAACCTTCTATAGTCAGTCGATGCGAACCCGCGGCGGTCGCAAGGCTGATGGAAAGCATCGGTTATGTGGATCGTCAAAATCGCGCTCGAACGACCGCTTACTTTTATCGTTCTGGCGCTGCTGCTCTTGATCCTCGGGCCGCTGGCGATTCTGCGCACGCCGGTGGACATTTTTCCGAACATCGATATCCCGGTGGTTTCCGTGGTGTGGAACTACACCGGGCTGCCCGCCGAAGACATGAACAACCGCATCATCAGCGGTTACGAGCGCGCGCTGACCACCACCGTCAACGACATCGAGCACACCGAAACCCAATCGCTCAACGGTGTCGGCCTGGTAAAGGTGTATTTCCAGCCGAACGTGAAGATCGACATGGCCGTGGCGCAGGTCACCGCGATCTCGCAAACGGTGTTGCGCGGCATGCCGCAAGGTACCAACCCGCCGCTGATCCTGGTTTACAACGCGTCCACCGTGCCGGTGCTGCAGTTCGCGCTGTCGTCGAAGGAACTGTCGGAAACCACGATCTTCGACGACGCCAACCAGATCGTGCGTACCTTCATCACTTCGGTGCGCGGCGCGGCCACGCCCTATCCCTATGGCGGCAAGCAGCGCCAGGTGCAGGTGGACATCAATCCGCAGGCGCTGCTCGCGCACAAGCTGTCGCCCAGCGACGTGGTGGCGGCGATCGGCGCGCAGAACCTGATCCTGCCCGCCGGTACGCAGAAGATCGGCGATACCGAATACAGCGTGCGCTTGAACGGCAGCCCGCAGCAGATCGAAGAACTCAACAACGCACCGATCCGCACCGTAAACGGCGTCACCACCTATATTCGCGACGTCGCCCACGTGCACGACGGCTCGCCCCCGCAGACCAACGTGGTGCGCGTGAACGGCCAGCGTGCGGTGCTGATGTCGATCCTGAAAATCGGCGATGCATCCACGCTGGATATCGTCGACAGCCTCAACAACATGCTGCCGGCCATTCGCGCAGCGATACCGCAGAACCTGGAGATCCATTCGCTTTCCGATCAATCGCTTTTCGTGCGCGCGGCGATTTCCGGCGTGGTGCGCGAAGGCGTGATTGCGGCGACCTTGACCGGCCTGATGATTCTGCTGTTCCTCGGCTCCTGGCGCTCGACGCTGATCATCGCCATCTCGATTCCGCTTTCGATTCTCGCCTCCATCATTGCGCTGTCGGCGCTCGGCCAGACGATCAACATCATGACGCTGGGCGGCCTGGCGCTGGCGGTGGGCATCCTGGTGGACGACGCCACGGTAACGATCGAGAACATCAATTCGCATCTGGAAGAAGGCAAGGAGGTCTACGACGCGATCATGGAAGGCGCGCACCAGATCGCCATACCGGCGTTCGTATCGACCTTGTCGATCTGCATCGTGTTCGTGCCGATCTTCTTTCTTGGCGGCGTGGCGAAATACCTGTTCGCGCCACTGGCCGAAGCGGTGGTGTTCGCCATGCTGGCGTCCTATGTGCTGTCGCGAACACTGGTGCCCACGCTTTCGCTGTTCTGGCTGAAGAAACACCAGCACGACAAGCAGGCCAACGGACCGCTCAGCCATTTTCAACTCGGCTTCGAACGCCGCTTCGAACGCCTGCGCGAAGGCTATCGCGGCGCGCTGGAAACCACCGAACGCCATCGTGGCCTGTTCGCGGTACTGTTCTTCGCAACGTGCGCGCTATCGGTGGGTTTGCTGGTGCCGTGGCTGGGACGCGATTTCTTCCCGTACGTGGACGGCGGCCAGATCAAGCTGCATTTCCGTGCGCCGGTGGGCTTGCGCATCGAAGAAACCGCACGGCTGGCTGACGGCATCGAGGGCGTGATTCGCGACACCATCCCGCAGCAGGAACTGGCCAGCATCGTCGATACGCTGGGCATTCCCTACAGCGGCATCAATCTTTCCTATAGCAATACCGGCGTGGTGGGCACCTCGGACGGCGATATCTTCGTGACGCTCAACGAAGACCATCACCCCACCGTCGATTACGTGCGCAACCTGCGCCAGCAGCTCGCGCAGAAATATCCGGGCGTGATCTTCTCTTTCCTGCCGGCGGACATGGTGGGACAGATCCTGAACTTCGGCGCGCCGGCGCCTATCGATGTGCAGGTATCCAGCCACGATCCCACCGCATCGGCGAGGATCGCCAAGGAACTGCATGGCGACCTGCTGAAGATTCCCGGATTGGTCGACCTGCGCATCCAGCAGGCGCTCAACCTGCCGCAGCTCAACGTGACGGTGGATCGCACGCGCGCCAGCCTGGTCGGCCTCACCACGCAGGACGTCGCGAGCAATCTGCTGACGGCGCTGGCCGGTTCGTCGCAGGTCAGCCCCACCTTCTGGGTCGATCCGAAAACCGGCATCAGCTATTCGATCGCCACGCAGACGCCTCAATATCGTCTGGACTCCCTGCAGGCGCTGAAGAACCTGCCGATCCGCAGCGTGTCGGGCAACGTTGCGGCGAGCAGCAGTTCATCGGGCAGCACCGTCAGCCAGACGCTGCAGAACCTTGCCGACTTCTCACGCAGCCAGGGCGCGGCGATCGTCACGCACTACAGCACGAGGCCGACGATGGATCTGTACGCCTCGGTCGACCGCACCGATCTTGGCGCCGTGGCGAGCGATGTGCAGCGCGTGGTGGCGGAGCATGCCAAGCATCTGCCGCGCGATGTGAACATCGACGTGCGCGGCCAGGTGCAGACCATGCAGGCGTCCTACAAGGGGCTGATCGGCGGGCTGCTGTTCGCGATCGTGCTGGTGTATCTGTTGATCGTGGTGAATTTCCAAAGCTGGCTCGATCCGCTGATCATCATCGCGGCATTACCCGCCGCGTTGGCGGGCTTGGTGTGGATGCTGTTCCTGACCGGTACTCCGCTGTCGGTGCCGGCGCTGATGGGCGCGATCATGTGCATGGGCGTGGCGACGGCCAACTCGATCCTGGTGATCAGTTTCGCGCGCGAACGGCTGGCGCATCACGACGATCCGGTGCAGGCAGCGATCGAGGCCGGCTTCCAGCGTTTCCGCCCGGTATTGATGACGGCGCTGGCGATGATCATCGGCATGGTGCCGATGGCGCTGGGCCTGGGCGAAGGCGGCGAGCAGAACGCGCCGCTGGGCCGCGCCGTGATCGGCGGCCTGCTGCTGGCCACCGCCGCCACCTTGTTCTTCGTCCCGACCTTCTTCAGTCTGTTGCATCGCCGCCGCAAAGCGCGCCGAGATGCGGCTGCCGCGTGAGAGCCGATCATGTCCAGTAATGTTTCGCATTCTCCTCCCAAGCCCTCGCGCGGCGCGCGGCTTACGCTGGTTGGCCTGGGCGTCGTGCTGATTGCGCTGGCGGTGTTCGGCATCGTCAAGCGCGTGCAGGCACGCCATGAGCTGACCCAGGACACCCAGCGCAACGCCATTCCCACCGTAGCGACGATCACGCCCAAGGCCGCAGCCAAGGACGAGGCGCTGACCCTGCCCGGCACGGTGGCTTCCTGGCAGGACGCGCAGGTGTATGCGCGCACCACCGGCTATGTCGCCAAGTGGTACGTCGATATCGGCGCCAAGGTGAAGAAGGGACAACGCCTGGCGGACCTCGATACGCCCGACGTCGACAACCAGCTGCTGCAAGGCAAGGCGCAGATGCGCACCGACCAGGCCAACGAGGCGTTCGCGAAAGTCACCGCCGACCGCTACGCAAAACTTGCCACGCAAGGCCTGGTGGCGCAGCAGATCGCCGACCAGTACATGGCGCAATACAAGGCCGACACCGCCACCGTGCAGGCCGATCAGGCGAACGTGGCGCGGCTGCAGACCCTGCAGGATTTCAAGCACATCGACGCGCCATACGACGGCATCGTCACCCAGCGCAACTTGAGCATCGGCGCGCTGGTGGATTCGGGCGCCAGCGGCAGCACCCTGTTCGTGATCGCCGATACCAGCAAGCTGCGCGTCTACGTGGACGTGCCGGAAACCTATGCCGCCAGCATACGCATCGGCATGCCGGCCAAGGTCAGCCTGAATACCTATGGGGCGAAGCCGTTCGCCGGCACCGTGGCGCGCACGGCCGATGCGCTCGATCCGAATACGCGCACGCTGCGCACCGAAATCGACGTCGCCAACGACGATCAACAGCTGGTGCCCGGCGTGTACGCCAACGTGAAGCTGCAGCTGTCGACCGCCACGCGGAACTACGTCGTGCCCGCCAACGTGCTGCTGTTCCGTGCCGAAGGTTTGCAGCTTGCATTGATCGACGGACAGCAGCGCGTGCATTTGCAACACGTCACGATCGGCCGTGATTTCGGTAGCACGGTGGAAATCATCGAAGGCTTGGCCGATGGCGACCGTGTGGTGCTGAGTCCGCCGGATTCGCTGTATGAAGGTCAGCAGGTGAAAGTGAGCGAGCCGAACGCTGCGCAAAGGCAACGGCTTCCGTAGGTGGGTGGGCAGATTGCTGAGAAAACGGAGCCACGCGTGGACGTGGACCATTGCCTGCGGCGCTTTCGGTCCCTAAAGGGCCCGAGTCACTTTTCTTTGCTGGCCCAAAGAAAAGTAACCCAAAGAAATGGCCTAAAAGGCTCGCGGCATGGGAGGGATACAAGCCCGAACGTTTCCATCAATATGGAAAGTTCGTCGCCCAAGGTTATACGTCCCGGTTATTCCGCGAGCACCGTGGCACTGAGGACTTAAAGCGAGCTTGCCTACCGTGAGGACTGCTTTAAGCCCTCAGCGCCACGGCGCCTCGCGGTATCGCGACAGAGTGGAAGCGGGCGTGTCAACTTTCATCGCAGCGCCTCAAAAACTTCAGGCTTGTAAACTGCTCAACGCCATAAGCTCTTCAGGCCATTTCTTTGGGTTACTTTTCTTTGGGCCAGCAAAGAAAAGTGACTCGAGCGCCTACGGCGATCGAAAGCGCCGCAGGCAATCATCACGTCCACGCAAAGCTGGCTTCCTTCGCACGATCACCTGGTGGGATACGTCAGGGTGCAAGCCCAACGTCTCCATGCATGCGTGGATCACGATGTTGGGGTTTGCACCCCAACCTACGCCTCACTCAATCGGCGTATGCCGATACACCGCCACATCACGCTCCTGCACCGCGGACGCATGATTCGACCACGCCTGACGAATATAGGTCACTACTGCGGCCACATCTGCATCGCTCAGTTGCTGCGCATACGGCGGCATGGAGTACGGCCGAGGGTGATCGGCTGTCACCGGCGGAAAGCCGCCGAGCAGCACGATGCGTGTTGCGTTGACGCCAGTGGGTTCCACTACCGATGCGTTGCCATCCAGCGGTGGATAGACGCCCGCAACGCCGGCGCCATCCTTGCCGTGGCAATCCGCGCAACGTTCCTCGTAGATGGCACGACCGCGATCGGCCAGCGACTTGCCATCGAAACTCGCGTGCATGGCCGCAGGGGTGCGCGCAGGCAGCGACAGCAGATAGTCGGCGATAGCCTGCAGATCGTCATCGTGCAGATGCTGCGTGCTGTGCGCCACCACGTCCGCCATCGGACCGATCGCGGCGCCTTTGGCGGCCTGGCCGGTTTTCAGCACATCGATGATGTCCTGCCTGCTCCAGCCTTGCAGGCCGCCGTTGGTTTGCGTGCTCAAATCCGGCGCATACCAGTCCTGTTCGGGAATAAGTCCGCCGGTGAGCGCTGCACCGCCATTCAAGCCGCCCCATGCATCACGCGAGGCGTGGCATTCGTTGCAATGCCCAAGGCCTTGCACCAGATATGCGCCGCGGTTCCATGATGCCGATTGCGCAGGATCGGCACGGTATACACCTGCCTTGAAGTACATCGCGCGCCACACGGCGAGCGTGCTGCGCATGTTGTAGGGAAAGCGCAGTTCGAGCGGCGCATTCGGCTGGCGCACGGCCGGCAGCGAGCGCAGGTATGCAAACATCGCGATGGCGTCGTCCCGTGTCACCTTGGTGAACGAGGTATACGAAAACGCGGGATACAGCAGCTCGCCGTTGCGCCCGACGCCTTCATGCAGGGCGCGCCAGAAATCATTGAATGTCCATGCACCGATGCCGGTCTCGCCATCGGGCGTGATGTTGGGCGCCGGAATATTGCCGAACGGCGTGGGCAACATGCGCCCGCCTGCATAAGGCTTACCGCCGCGTGCGGTATGACAAGAAACGCAGTCGCCGGCCGCAGCCAGGTAATGGCCTTTGGCGATGACGAGCGGATCTTTCAAACTGGCGGCGACCGCCGGATCTTCCGGCGACGTCGATGCAGGCGTATGTCGTTGCGGCAACCACACGCCGGCAACCAGCACGATTACCACCAACGCGATCCATAACCCGCGCAACCGCATCATGGGCTGCTCCCCTGCGCCTGTAGTACCCCGCAATGCAGGGGCGGCGTGATCGAGCCTGCCGCTTGTGCGTGCGTGTCGGCAGGCACCTCACGGCTCGCCAGCCACGCCGAAACGGCGGTGATGTCCGCCGGCGCAAGACGATTGGCGATCTCGGCCATGCAATCGGGCGCTGCCGATGCGCGCGTACCGGTACGCCATGAACCAAGCTGCGAGCTGATGTAGTCGTACGGCAGGCCGACCAGCCCCGGCACAAACGGCTCCGTGCCGGTGAGCTGTTTGCCGTGGCAGGCCTGGCACGGCGGTATCTTGCGCGAGGGGTCACCGGCGGTGACCAGCTGCTCGCCACGCTGCAGCGCGGATGGCGCCAGCGCAGGCAGCGGCTTGCGCGCATAGGGCACCTGTTGCGCGGAGAAGTACGCGGCGATCTCCTGCATGTAGTTGAGGGTGAGCGGACGCACGGTGTATTCCATCGGCGCGTACTTGCGCAGCCCACGCTGGAAATTCTGCATCTGCAACACCAGATAGCCGGCCGGCTTGCCCGCCAGGCGCGGGAAAAAACCGGCGCCGGAAGAACCTTCGCCATGCACACCATGGCAGCTGGTGCACGCGGCGATGCGCTGCTGCAGCGTGTCCGGCACGCTCGATGGGTCGGCGTGCGCGAGGCCGCCGGCAAGCAGGTCCGCCACAAGGAACGCCCACCCAAAACGCATCGCCATGTTCGTGCGGCCCCTGGCACCCATGCCGGAAGTATAGGGGCCCGCCACGCGCCAACCACGACGCCTGCGGTTATGCTGCGGCATCACGCCACACGCTTCGTTGGGGAGTATTGCCATGTTCCGTCGACCGCTGTTGGGCGCCGCCATCGCGCTTGCCATTTGGCCTTCCACCGCGCTCCTGGCCCAGGACAACGCCGGTGATGTGGCATGGCGAAGCGTGACCGAACTGCAGCAGGACATCGACGCCGGCAAGCTCACCAGCAAGGCGCTGGTGCAGGAAGACATCACGCGTATCCAGCAGATCGATCAAAGCGGCCCGACGCTGCGCGCGGTGCTGGAGGTCAATCCGGATGCGTTGAAGATCGCTGAGAAACTCGATGCGAAACGTCGTCCCTTGCACAGCCCGCTGTATGGCATACCGGTATTGTTGAAGGACAACATCGACACCGGCGATCACACCTTGACCACCGCCGGCTCGCTTGCCTTGATGGATGCGCCAGCTGCAAAAGACGCCGCATTGGTGACGCGACTGCGCGACGCCGGCGCGGTGATTCTGGGCAAGGCCAATCTCAGCGAGTGGGCGGATTTTCGTTCCAGCCACGCCAGCAGCGGATGGACCGGCCGCGGCGGGCAGACGCGCAATCCGTATGCGCTGGATCGCAACCCATGCGGCTCCAGTTCCGGTTCGGCGGTGGCGGTCGCGGCGGGCCTGGTGCCGGTGGCGGTGGGCACGGAAACGGATGGCTCGATCATCTGCCCCGCATCGATGAACGGCATCGTGGGCATCAAGCCGACATTGGGCCTGGTCAGCCGCAGCGGCATCATCCCGATCAGCCACAACCAGGACACGGCCGGCCCGCTCGCGCGCAATGTCACCGATGCGGCCATGCTGCTCACTGCGCTGGCAGGCAGTGATTCGCATGATCCCGCTACCGCCGAAGCGGACAAGCATGCAACGGATTACACGCGTTTTCTCGATCCGAATGGCTTGCGCGGCAAACGCATCGGCGTGGTGCGCCAGCTTGCCGGCAACGAACCGAATGCCGATCGTGTGCTGGATGAAGCGATCGCCGCGATGAAAGCGCAGGGCGCGATCATTGTCGATCCGGTCACGCTGCCGCATCTGGCCGAACTCGGCGATCCAGAAATGACCGTGATGCTGTACGACTTCAAGCACGATCTCAATGTGTATCTCGCCGGTCGCCAAGATTTGAAGGTTAAAACGCTGGCGGACCTGATCGCTTTCGACAAACAGGAAGCGCCTCGCGAAATGGCCTGGTTCGGGCAGGATCTGTTCGAGCAGGCGCAGGCCAAAGGTCCGCTTACCGACAAGGCGTATCTGGATGCCTTGAACAAGGCCAAGCAGTTTTCCGGGCCGCAAGGCATCGATGCCGCGCTGCAGGCGAATCATCTGGATGCGCTGCTTTCGCCATCGTGGGGACCGGCGTACCTGACTGATCTGGTGCTCGGCGATCACATCGTCAGCGGCAATCCGACCATCGGCGGCGCCTCGCAACCGGCGGCGGTGGCGGGCTATCCCTCGATCACCGTGCCGGCCGGGTGGGCGCACGGTCTGCCGGTGGGCATCGTGTTCTTCGGCAGCAAGTGGAGCGAGCCGACGCTGATTTCGATCGCCTACGGATTCGAGCAGCACACGCATGCATGGCAGCCGCCGAAATTCCTGCCGACGGTGGATGGCAACGCGTACGCGCCGGCGCCCGCGCAAAGTCATTGAATACGCATCGGGCCGGCCGAAAACCGCTCGGCCTGGCCTCTTCCTTTGAATAAGGTGCCACCTCCCTTCAGCATGGAGGTTTTATGAAATCCTGGCCTGTTTTATGCGCTGCATTGCTGGCATGTGCGGTGGCGCATGCCGATGCGGATATGCGCGCGACCTGGACGCAACCGCAAAAGCCGTTTCGCATCTACGGCAATACCTATTACGTCGGTTCGCATGGTCTTAGCGCCATCCTGATCACCTCGCCCGAAGGCCATGTGTTGATCGACGGCACCTTGCCGGAAAACGCGCCGATGATCGAATCGAACATCCGCGCGCTGGGTTTTCGCGTGCAGGACATCAAGCTGATTCTCAACTCGCATGCGCACGGCGATCATGCCGGCGCCATCGCCGCGCTGGCGCGCGATAGCGGTGCGCAAGTCGCCGCAAGCGCAGCGTCGGCCAAGGCACTGAAACTCGGCGGCGACGATCCGGATGATCCGCAGCACGGCATGGCGCCGTTCTATCCCAAGATTCCGAAGGTTCGCGTGCTGGTCGATGGGCAGACCGTGCACGTCGGTCCGCTGGCGTTGCAGATGCACGCCATGCCCGGACACACGCCCGGCAGCAGCGGTTGGACCTGGCGCTCTTGCGAAGAACAGCAGTGCCTGTCGATGGTGTATGCCGATAGCCTTTCGCTGCTCAGCACAGATGACTACCGCTATGCCGATCCGGCCCATCCGGAACGCTTGGCGGGCTATCGGCATGCACTGACGATGCTCGCGGCGCTGCCGTGCGACATCCTGCTTACGCCGCATCCGCGCGATGGCTTTTTCGACAAGGCCGCACGTATCGCGCCGGGCAAGTCCAATCCGTTGATCGATACGCAGGCATGCAAGGCCTACGCAAACGAAGGGCAGCACAATCTCGAACAGCGCGAGCAGAAGGAAACGCCAGCCAAGCGTGGAACGTAAGTTGGGGTGCGAACCCCAACACCACCATGCGCGTGTTTCCAGATGTTGGGGTTTGCACCCCAACCTACGAAGCAAATTCCGCTCGTCAGCTCACGCGTCCGGATTTGCGCACGATCAACATCGCCAGTTCCAGCGACTGCTCGTAGTTCAACCGCGGATCGACCATCGACTTGTACGCGCGCTGCAGATCGGCTTCGCTCAAGTCGCGCGCGCCGCCCATGCACTCGGTAACGTCTTCGCCGGTCAATTCCAGATGCACGCCACCTAGGCGCGTGCCGGCGGCCGCGTGGATATCGAAGGCCTGGTCCAGTTCGCTGCGGATATTGTCGAAGCGGCGCGTCTTGTAGCCGTTCGACGTGCTTTCGGTGTTGCCGTGCATCGGATCGGCCACCCACAGCACGCGACGGCCTTCGCGCTTCACCGCTTCGAGCAGCGCGGGAAGTTTGGCGGCGATTTGCGCATGACCCATGCGATGGATCAGCGTGAGGCGGCCCGGCTCGTCTTCGGGATTCAGCACGTCGATCAGCGGCAGCAATTGCTCCGGCGTCACCGACGGACCCACTTTCACCGCGATAGGATTGCGGATGCCGCGGAAATATTCCGCGTGCGCACCGTCCAGCGCGGCCGTGCGCATGCCGATCCAAGGGAAATGCGTGGAGAGGTTGAACCAACCGTGATGACGCGGTACCTGGCGCGTCAGTGCCTGCTCGTAGTGCAGCAGCAGCGCTTCGTGCGAGGTGAAGAAATCCACGCGCGTGAAGCCCGCGATCGGGCCAGCCAGGGTTTCCATGAAACGCAGCGAATCGCCGATGCCCGCGACCATGCGGCGGTATTCGGCCGCCAGCGGCGAATGCTCCACCCAGGCCAGGTCCCAGTATTCGGGGTGATGCAGATCGGCGAAGCCGCCGTCGATCAATGCGCGCACGAAGTTCATGGTGAGCGCGGAATGCGCATGCGCGCGGATCAGGCGTTGCGGATCCGGGCGGCGTGCCGCGGGGGTGAATTCCGGGCCGTTGATGACGTCACCGCGGAAGCTCGGCAGCGTGACGCCATCACGCGTTTCGGTATCGGCCGAGCGCGGCTTGGCGTATTGGCCGGCGAACCGTCCCACGCGCAGCACCGGCTTCTTGAGCCCGTGCACCAGCACCAGGCTCATCTGCAACAACACCTTGAGGCGGTTGGAGATGATCGGGCTGGTGCAATCGGCAAAGCTTTCCGCGCAATCACCGCCTTGCAGCAGAAAGCGCTTGCCCTCCTGCGCTTCGGCCAGCGCCTGCTTCAACGCCAGCACTTCCCAGGAGGTGACCAGCGGCGGAAGCTGCGACAGTTCGCCGATCGCCTGATTGAGCTCGGCCGCATCTTCGTATTGCGGCTGTTGCAAGGCGACGCGTTGCTGCCAGGACGTCGGGGTCCAGGTGAGTGACTCGATGGAGCGTGCGGTCTGGCTCATGGACGCAACCTCGGCGTCGCGCGGAGCGCCAGTATGGAGAGAAGGACGAACCACAACAAAGCCCACAGCGGGATGGGCAGGCCGAGCAGCGGCTGGATCTTGGCGCATTCGCCGGAACCGGTGAACACCATCTTCAGGACTTTCGCCAGCGGGAAGGCGTCGAACATGTAGGCCAGGTTGGGACCGCACGCGGGCACCTGATCCGGCGGCAACGACATGATCCACAGATGACGCCCCGCCACCACGATGCCGAACACGGCCCCCAGCAGCACCAGCCCCGTATAGAACCAGCGACCGCCGGCGCGCGGTCCATGGATCGCGCCCAGCAGGAAGAAGACGGCCATGACCATGAAACCGATGCGCTGGAAGATGCACAGCGGGCACGGTTCCATGCCCCATTGGTATTCGGCGAACAGCGCAAAGCCGAGCAGGCCCACGCAGATCAGAAAACCGACGAGAAAGCTGACGCGATAGGACCAGCGAAGGGGATTCATGGTGGGGCGATCAAGGGACGGGATGCTGACATTACCCGCTCCCCGCGACGCTGTCAGCAGGCGCTTTCCTTAAATCCAAAAGCAACGAACCCCAGCCGGTCACCCGGCCAGGGCTCGCATTTGGACGTCCAAACGAGGTTTGGAGCGAGGCTTACTCGGCCGCGGCTTCGGCGCGCGGACGATCCACCAGCTCGACGTACGCCATCGGCGCGTTGTCGCCGGGGCGGAAGCCGCACTTGAGGATGCGCAGATAGCCGCCGGGACGCTCGCGGTAGCGCGGGCCGATTTCCACGAACAGCTTGCCCACGGCCTGCTTGTCGCGCAGACGGGCGAAGGCGAGACGGCGGTTGGCCACGCTGTCGCTCTTGGCGAGCGTGATCAGCGGCTCGGCGACGCGGCGCAGTTCCTTCGCCTTCGGCAGCGTGGTGCGGATCAGCTCATGCTTGATCAGCGACGACGCCATGTTCTTGAACATCGCTTCGCGATGGCTGCTGGTGCGGTTGAGCTTACGCCCGGATTTCATGTGACGCATGATGAGACTCTCTTGTCTGTTGTTATGAAAAACCGATCACGATTGACCGACTTTCCGCGGGTTACCCGCTTTGAAGCCCTTGCTGAAACGGGCTCTTATAAGAGTGCGGCCAGGGATGGCCGCTTCCAGTGTTGAACCGGTGCGTTAGACACACGCGGGTCATCATCTATCTACTACGGCGATCAAGAGCGATCGCACCAATAAAACCTACAGCCGCAGTCTCATCGACTGCGGCTGTAATGATTACATCAACCCAGCTGCATGCCGTGCGACAAGCCCGGCGGCGGCCAGTTTTCCAGCTTCATGCCCAGGGCGAGACCACGCACGCCAAGGACGTCCTTGATTTCGGTGAGCGACTTTTTGCCGAGGTTCGGCGTTTTCAGCAGCTCCACTTCGGTCTTCTGCACCAGATCGCCGATGTAGTAGATGCTCTCGGCCTTCAGGCAGTTCGCCGAACGCACGGTGAGCTCCAGGTCGTCGATCGGACGCAGCAGCAGCGGATCGAAACCGCCCTTCTCCGCCTTGTCCGTGGCGCTCTCGCGGCGCGAGAAATCGCCGAACACCGACAGCTGATCGTTGAGGATTTCGGCGGCCTTGCGCACCGCGTCTTCCGCACCGATGGTGCCGTTCGTTTCGATGTCGAGGATCAGCTTGTCGAGGTTGGTGCGCTGCTCAACGCGAGCCGCGTCCACTTCGTAAGCCACGCGCAATACCGGCGCAAACGAGGCATCCAGCTGCAGGCGACCGATCGGACGCGCTTCATCGTCCGGATGCTGGCGCGCGCTGGCCGGCTGGTAGCCGACGCCACGACGCACCTTCAGGCGCATGTTGAGCGTGATGTCCTTGGTGAGATGGCAGATCACGTGTTCGGGATTGATGATCTCCACCGAATGGTCGACGGTGATGTCACCGGCCGTGACCACGCCTTTGCCCTTTTTGGACAAAGTCAGGGTGACTTCGTCACCCGTGTGCTGACGAATCGCCACTTCCTTGAGGTTGAGCAGGACTTCAATGACGTCCTCCTGCAGACCTTCCAGGGTGGTGTACTCGTGCAGCACGCCATCCATTTCAACCTCGACGATGGCACTGCCAGGGATCGAGGAAAGCAGCACACGGCGCAACGCATTGCCCAGGGTGTGGCCGAAACCGCGTTCAAGCGGTTCCACCACCACCTTGGCGCGATTCGGTCCGAGCTGCTCAACGCTGAGGCCGCGAGGCCGCAGCACGCTAGTTGACGAAACTGCCATGCAGGGCTCCGGTTGATTACTTCGAGTAAAGCTCGACGATCAGCGCTTCATTGATGTCGGTCGGCAGATCCGCGCGATCCGGAACCGACTTGAACGTGCCGGCGAACTTCTTGGCGTCGACTTCGACCCACTGCGGGCGCAGGTCCATCGTGTCGAACACGGTGGCGGCTTCCTGCACGCGCAGCTGATTGCGCGCGCGCTCGGTCAGCGCGATCTCGTCACCCGGGCGAACCTGGTAGGACGGGATGTTGACCTTCTTGCCGTTCACCAACACCGCCTTGTGCGACACCAGCTGACGAGCCTGCGAACGGGTCACCGCAAAACCCATGCGGTAGACGACGTTGTCCAGACGGCTTTCCAGCAGGCGCAGCAGGTTCTCACCGGTGTTGCCCTTGAGGGTCGACGCCTTGGTGTAGTAGTTGCTGAACTGACGCTCGAGCACACCGTAGATGCGCTTGACCTTCTGCTTTTCGCGCAGCTGGACAGCGTAGTCGGACATGCGCATGCGCTTGTTGGCGCCGTGCTGGCCGGGCTTGTTCTCCAGCTTGCATTTGGAATCGATAGCGCGCGCCGGGCTCTTCAGGCTCAGATCCGAACCTTCGCGGCGCGCGAGTTTGCAGGTAGCTCCACGATAACGTGCCATGGTTGTGCTCCTTAGACGCGACGCTTCTTGGGGGGACGGCAGCCGTTATGCGGAATCGGCGTTACGTCGATGATGTTGAGAACTTTGTAGCCGAGGGCGTTCAGCGAACGCACCGCCGACTCGCGGCCCGGGCCTGGGCCCTTGATCCGCACTTCCACTGTCTTCACGCCGTATTCGCCAGCGGCACGACCGGCCTTTTCGGCGGCGACCTGGGCAGCGAACGGAGTGGACTTGCGCGAACCGCGGAAGCCCGCGCCACCGGCGGTCGCCCACGAGAGGGCATTGCCCTGGCGATCGGTGATGGTGACGATGGTGTTGTTGAAGGAGGCCTGCACGTGGGCCACCGCATCGGTGACGACGCGCTTGACTTTCTTCTTGGTCTTAACCGGCTTTGCCATGATTTATTCCAGTTATTTCTTGATCGCGCGACGCGGGCCCTTGCGGGTGCGCGCATTG
>CBJMMB010000061.1:0-22082 GCA_966430775.1 uncultured Dyella sp.
CGGCGCGCGGCGAATAGACGCCATCGATGAACAGCGCCACTTCCGGATCGGCGTACTCGGTCTTGGCGCTGTCGTTGCCGATGCCGCGCATGGTCAACGTCGTCACGCCATGGTCGCCTTCGGTCGTGCCTTGCAGGCCCGGCACCAGCTTGGTGATGTCCTGCACGGTCATCACGCGCTCTTTGTCGAGCGCATCGGCGGTAATGGCGGTCACCGCAACCGGGGTCTGCTGCAGCGGGGTTTCGCGTTTGGTGGCGCTGACCTGGATGGCGTCCAGGTTTTGCACTTTCTGCTTGGACGATCCATTGCCCTTGTCAGTGGTGGCCTGCGGCGCCGCGTCCTGTCCCAAGGCAAGGACAGGGCTCGCGGCGAGCACGGCAGCGAGCGCAACGTACATGGCCGAACGATGAAGCGTCATTTCATTCCCCTCCGAAAAAATGAATTCGCGTTGTCGGGCGGGTCGGCGTTTTCCTATGCCGGCTATCCGCAGGTACGACAGGGCTGGTAGTCTGGCTATGACAGCGCTGTCATATGGCAATAATAGGCAGCTTTCGGTACAGAAGCTTGACGCATAGCAGCATGACGACGGCCCGGGGAGGGGCAAGCACATGGCACGTATGCAGAACATCCTGGTGGTAGGCGGCGGGGCAGCGGGCTGGCTGGTGGCCTGCTATCTGGCCAGGCATTTGAACGCGGCGGCGCCCGGCAGCATCCGGGTGGAACTGGTGGAATCGCCCGGTATCGGCCTGCTGGGCGTGGGGGAGGCGACCTTTCCCTCGATTCGCGGCACCCTGTCCGCTATCGGGCTGGACGAAGGGAAACTGCTGACCGGCGCCAACGCCACTTTCAAGCAGGGCATTCGTTACGACCATTGGGTGCGGCCGCCCGGCAGCGAAGGGCCGTCCAGTTTCTTTCATCCTTTCAGCCTGCCCAGCCAGCGTGCAGGCAGCCCGGAACTGCTGCCGTACTGGCTGCTCGGCGGCGCACCGCAGGGCATGCAACTGGCCGAAGCGGTCAGCATGCAATATCGCCTGGTTGCGCAAGGCCATGGCCCCAAGCGCGTGAGCGATCCGGATTACCAGGGCCCGATGAATTACGCCTACCACTTCGACGCCGCGCGTGTGGCGGTGGTGCTGGCCGAACACGGGCAGAGGCTCGGCGTAAAGCGCCACGAAGCGACGGTGGAACAGGTGAAGCTGGATGAGCGCGGCAACATCGCGTGCCTGGTCACGCAGGAGCTGGGCGAGCTGAAAGCCGATCTCTACGTCGATTGCACCGGGCTGCGCAGCCGCCTGATCAGTACCGCGATGAAGTCACCGTTCCGCAGCCGCACCGACGTGTTGTTCGTGGATCGCGCGGTGGCGATGCAGGTGCCTTATCCGCGTCCGGATACACCGATCGCCTGCTGCACCATCGCCACCGCACAGGAGTCGGGCTGGACCTGGGATATCGGCCTGCAGCAGCGGCGCGGCGTGGGCTATGTGTATTCGTCGCGCCACTCGGATGCGACGCGCGCGGAGGAAGTGATCCGGCGCCATCTCGGCTCGGCCGCCGATGGCCTGGACGCCTTGCACATCAAGTTCGAAACCGGTTATCGGCCCGAACACTGGCGCGGCAACTGCGTGGGCATCGGCCTGGCCGGCGGGTTCGTCGAGCCGTTGGAATCGACCGGCATCGCGCTGGTGGAGCTGGGCACCTACTTGCTCACGCATCTGCTGCCGACCGAGCTGGACGACATGGACCGCGCCGCCAAACACTTCAACGCCATGATCTGCGCGCGTTACGAGCGGGTGCTGGATTTCATCAAGATGCATTACTGCCTCACCCAGCGCACCGATACGCAGTTCTGGATCGACAACACCGATGCGGCGAGCATTCCGGAAAGCTTGCGCGAACGGCTGACGGCCTGGCGGCATCGTCCGCCGCACCGGCTCGATTTCGTCACCGACCTGGAAATGTTCATGCCGTCGAGCTGGCAATACGTGCTTTACGGCATGGAGTTCCGCACGGATCTGGGGCCCATGCGCAGCAGCTATCCGCGCATGGAAGAAGCACAGCGCGAATTCGCGGCGATCCAGCAGGTATCGGCACGCGCCATGAACGATCTGCCGAAGCATCGCGAGCTGGTGGAGCAGATGTGCCGGGCGTATCAGCAGCGCAGTGGCGCGGTGCCTGTAGCGGGTTGATGCCTGAAGGTCGGGGGTGCAAATCCAACACCATGCCTAACATGGCGGTATTGGTTTGCACCCCCACTTACATCACGGCCCCGCACACGCCACGCTGCGATCCGCATTCGCCGCCAGCGTCACCGACGCGATCGAGAGGCTCGTACCTTGTGCCGCGCTTAACTCGAACGGCCGATCGATCCTGCTCATGTCCGCACCGTGCTTCTGCAGGCATTTCAGCGGTATGCCAAGGCGCGTCCAATGGCCCGGCTGCAACGACGCAAGCGTAGCCTGCACCGGCACCTCCGCATGGCAATGGGAACCGCAGGTCACGCCGACGGTGGCGTTGCCAGTACCCAGCTGATCGACGCGCAGAGTGACCACGATCTGCATGTCGCCGTTGGCCTGGCGCGAGAGATCCTGTGCACCGCTGCCGGCGATGGCGACCTGCGCAGCGTGCTGTCCCGTCCATGCAAACCGCCGTGCATCTTCCTGCACGTGATAGTCGACTGCCGTCACGCGCAGATCGCCTTGGTCGCTGCTGGCCGGCGTGGCCGTGATCGGCTTGGTTTCGCCACCCGCATCCGACAGCAACAACGAATAGCCCTTCGCCGGCTTGCCGCGCGCGAAGTATACGCCGCTCTGCGCGTTGTCCAGGGACATGCCGGGGTTTTCCGACAGTTGCGCCAGGTCGCCGTTATCCGCATAGCGCAGGCCGTAACCGTACGGGAACTGCGGATTCGGATCGGCCTGGTTCGTCTGCGCAGCGTTGCGCGGCCACGCATAGGAAAGCTTGCCATGGAAATCGTATTGCACGCTGCCGTCGGCTTTGCGCAGCAGCACGTCGGCAATGCCGCCGCCTTCGGAGCCGGGCAGCCAGGCCGCCACGAACGCGTCGGAGGCGTTGATTTCCGGATTCGTCCACAACACGCGGCCGGACAGGAACACCGCCACCACCGGCACGCCTTGCGCATGCAGGCGCTTGAGCAGTTGCAGATCGCTATCGTCGCCGGGCTTGTAGGCGAGATTGGGAATGTCGCCCTGGAATTCGGCATAGGGGTCTTCGCCGAATACCACGATGGCCGCGTCGGGTTTCTGCGTAAACGAGCCATCCGCCGAGAGCGTCGCCACGCCGCCGGCTTTCGTCACTTGTTCGTTGATACCGCTCCAGATGGATTGCGCGCGCGGAAAGTCGGCATTGGTGGTGCCCGCGCCTTGCCAGGTGAGCGTCCAGCCACCGCTCTGCTTGGGTATGTTGTCGGCGCCGTCGCCCGTCACCAGGATGTGCTTGCGCGGATCGAGCGGCAGCACGTGATGTTCGTTCTTCAGCAATACCAGTGATTCACGCACTGCTTGCCGCGCCAGCGCACGATGGGCCGCATCACCCAGAATGTCCAGTTTGCCGCGCAGCGGTTGCTTGGCACGGCCGTTCTTATCCAGCAAGCCGAACCGCGCCTTTACGCGCAGGATGCGCGTGACGGCGTCATCGAGCCGCGCCATCGGAATGGTGCCGTTGCGTACTTCCTGCAGCGTGTGATCGTAGAGGCTGCGCCAGCTGTCCGGCGCCATGAACATGTCCATGCCGGCGTTGATCGCGGCTGGGCAATCGTCGTTGCTGCAACCGGCGACTTGCCCATGCGAATTCCAGTCGCCGACGACGAAACCGTCGAAATGCATGCGATCTTTCAGCACATCGGTGAGCAGCCCTTTGTTGCCGCTCATCTTCACGCCGTTCCAGCTGGAGAACGAAGCCATCACGTTCTGCACGCCGGCGTCGATGGCGGGGGGATAACCGGCGCCGTGGATATCGCGCAGGGTCGCCTCGCTGATCTGCGCATCGCCCTGGTCCACGCCGTTGTGCGTGCCGCCGTCGCCCAGGAAATGCTTGGCGCTGGCGATGACGTGTGCGCCATCGAGAAATTGCGCCGTTCCTGGCTTGCCTTGCAGGCCTTCTACCGCGGCGGTGGCGTATTCGGCCACCTGTTTCGGGTTCGACGAATACCCTTCGTAGCTGCGGCCCCAGCGCACGTCCTGCGGCACCGCGAGCGTTGGTGCAAACGCCCAGTTCCAGCCGATGGCGCGCACTTCCTCGGCGGTGGCCGCGCCGATCTTGCGGATCAGCTCCGGATCGTGCGTTGCGCCGAGCGCCACGTTGTGCGGAAAGATGGTGGCGCCGGTCACGTCGTTGTTGCCGTGCACGGCATCCAGGCCGAGCAGCAGGGGAATGGCCGGTTTGCCGTTGGCCGCATTCGCATTGGCGCGATCATAGGCATCGGCCGTCGCCAGCCATTGCTGCGCATCGGCGAGGCGTCCGCCGCCGGGTTTGGAATTGCCGCCTGCGAGGATCGAGCCCAGATGGAAGTTGCGCGCGTCTTCCGGCGTCGCGCTGCTGATGTCCGCCTGGATGATCTGGCCGACTTTTTCTTCCAGCGTCATGGACGCCACCAGCGCGTGGATGCGCTGTTCGAGCCTGGCGTCGCGAGGAAAAGGCGAATGCGCCGTGGGCCAGGTTTCCGGGTGCACGGCCGTGCCGCTCGCCTCGCCCTCGGCCAGGGCGAAGCCGGGCAGGGCAGTGACCAGCGCAGCGAAAACCAGCACACCAAGAAAAGGGCGGGACGAACCAACGCCTCGAACAGGTTGCATGCGTGTTCCTTGTCGACGGGGCCGGCGGGGCCTCGGGTGGATGTCGCGACGAATAGTCTGGCGATATGACAGCGCTGTCAATTATCTGGACAGAGCCATCGTGGACGAAAAGGACAGGTCCGGATGCACAGGAGAGAAGGAATCGGCCGAGCAGGCAATAAAAAAGGTGGCGATCGTTGGATCGCCACCTTCTCTGTAATTACTGGACTTTTTAGCGAGCGTCGGACACCGAAACCACGCCTTCCTGCACTTCCACGCGGTTGCCCGGATCGTGATTCATGCGGGTGGTGCGCGTTACGCCGTTATAGACGTACTGCACGTCGTAGCCGACGATGCGGTCGGACGTGTCGTTCACCGTCTTGCACTCGTGCTCGGTGGTGGAGGTCACCTGGCTCTGGTGATGGGCGTTCTCGATGCGGTTACCCGCGTAGCCACCGGCCGCGGCACCGGCCACCGTGGCCAGGGTGTTGCCCTTGCCGTGGCCCACCATGTGTCCCAACAGGCCACCGGCCACCGCGCCGATCGCCGTGCCGGCGATGTTGTGCTGGTCCTTCGGCGGCTCGGTGTGATTCACCACCACATCCTGGCAGACCTGATGGGGGTTGTTCACCGTGGAGTGCACCGGCGTCACGCTGACCACCTGCGCATACTGCGGACCCGCGGCTTGCTGTTGCTGTTGTTGCTGCTGTGCCTCCAGGGCCGGATCGGCGTTAGCCTGGTGGCCGCAACCGGCCAGGCCGACAGCCGCAACCGTCATTGCCGCGCAAAGCGCCTTGACTACCAACTTGCTCATACTTGAATCCCCCAATCGGTCAGTAAAATCTAACATCACGTTCACCCGTGCATGCCACGGCTGTCATTGAATGGCGACACGGCTGAACGCTGCCCACATGATGCATGAGCCATCGCTAAATGATGCGCCACAAGCGCAAAAAATATTGCGAAGGGTGGTGTGCGTCACGCACTTGTCATCACCGACTATCTTGCCGCGTAACGCCAGCTGACGGTGAAACCTGCGTCGCATAAGGGAGAAGGAAACCTTCAGTACTTATTAAGCGCAGCGAGCAGAGCATCCGAGCCGACACCAACGGAGGTGCGTCATGAGCAAGTGCGTCGCAGGCAGTCGAATGTTGATGGGTTTGGCAGTTGCCGCTGTGTTGGCTATGCCGCTGGCCGCATCGGCACACGATCACGATGGTTGGGGTCGCGGCGATTGGGATCGCGGCGGCTGGCACCATGATCGCGGCTGGCACGATCGTGACGACTGGCATGACCGCGGTTGGCACGATCGCGACGACTGGCACCGCCGCGGTGGTTACTGGAGCGGTGGACGCTGGATCGCCGGCGCGGTCGTTGCCGGCGCGGTGGCGGGCCTGGTCGAGAATGCGGTCGCGCCGCAGCCGGCTTACTACGCACCGGCGCCGACGGTGGTCTACCGCCAGCCGACGGTTGTGTATGAAACCGTTCCGCAGCCGGTCGTCACCACGCGCACCGTGGTCTACACCACGCGCTACTACGGCGATGACGATTGATCGGGCGCGATGATCGCTCTTTTTTTTATGCGCGGCGGCGGGTCAAAGCCCTCTTTTAAGGCGTGCCCGCAACACGCGCATCGACGACGGAAACTTCACGCAACATCAATCACTTGTTCGACATTCACGAACTGGGCTATGGTCATACTAAATGACAACACGGTAGTTGCAGGCAGAACGCACGGATAGCGACCAGTTTTCGCGTGCGTAGCAGATGGCACGCGGCGCAGGACCTATCCCCAGGGCTGTCGGGAAAAAGCGTGCGGGTTGTCATAGCGGACGAACATGAAGTGGTGCGGATCGGTCTGCGCACCGTCTTGCAGCAGAGCGATGAGGGCTATGAGCTGGCCGGCGAGGGTTCCAGCGGCAGCGAGTTGCTCGAGCTCTTGGCGCAAACGCCATGCGACCTGGTCATCGTCGATTTCCAGATGCCGGAGGACGCCGCCGCGCTGGCCGGCGTGATGCTGCTGCGCGAATTGCGCCATCGTTTCCCTGTACTGCGCATCGTGGTGTTGACCACCTTGCACAACACGACGATCTGCCGCGCCATGTATCGGGAAGGCGTGGATGCGGTGGTGGAGAAAGCCTCCATGGTCGACGAGCTTCTCGTCGCACTGCGCACGATTCGCGCCGGCGGTACTTACGTCGGCAAGCCGCTGCGCGAGCAGGGCGTGGATGTTTCGCGTGCAACCAAACCTCCGTCACCGGTGCGCGGCAAGCGGACGCTGACGCTGTCGATGCGCGAAGCCGAGGTGATACGCCTGCTTGCGCAAGGCTTGAGCGTGTCGGAAGTCGCCCGTATCACGCATCGCAGCGTCAAGACCGTCAGTTGGCAAAAGCACAGCGCCATGGCCAAGCTCGGTATCGGCAACGATCAGCAATTGTTCGACTATGCCCGCACGCGCGGGCTGCTCTAGGTGCCGGCGCCTTACTGCTCGGCCATCGTCATTAATACACGCCTCAGCTGGTTCACCGCCAAGCGCGTTTCGCCCGTGCGCGTAACCACATGATGGGCTTTCTTTCCGGTGAATTCGGGCCCGGCCAGGCGAACGAGCCGTCCCGCATCCAGCGCTGCCTTCACCAACGGCCCGCGGCCGATCGCCACGCCGAGGCCGGTTTCGGCCGTGGCCAGCACCAGGTCGTAATCGTCGAAACGCCGCTCGCCGTTGCGTGGGCGATAGGCGACGCCGGCTTGTGTGCACCAGCTGCGCCAATGCTCGGTATCCGAATCGTGCAACAGCGTCTGGTTGAGCACGGCGTCGAGCGGCTGGTTGCGCAGAGTCTTGGCGACTTTTGGCGCCGCCACCGCGAACAGGCGCTCCTTCATCAGCAGTTGTGCGTCCGTACCCGGCCAGCGTCCGCCGCCGAAACGGATGGCAAGGTCGGCGTCGCTGCTGTCCAGGCTGGCCATGCCATGCTCGGGCAGGATCTGCAGCATCAAGCCGGGACACACGCGTTGCAGTTCCGCAAGGCGTGGCATCAGCCACAGGCGCGCGAACGAAGGCAGCACGCTCAGGCGCAGGCGGGATGGCGTGGCGCGTGCGGCGCGCAGGTCGACGGCGACGTCGGCGATTTTCGCGAGCGCCGATTCGACCTGCCGCGAAAAGTGTTCGCCGGCCGGCGTCAGGCGCACGCCGCGGCCGTGGCGCACGAACACCGGTGTGCCCAGCCACGATTCCACCGCATGTACGCGCCGGCTCACCGAGCCATGCGTAATGCCCAGATCCGCGGCGGCGGCCGAAAACGAACCCAGCCGCGCCGCTGCGAGCATTGCCGCCAGCGCTTCGAGGGGTGGAAGGGAGATCGAGCTGTGCATGGGACGCACATTTCGCTGTGCATCGGCGTTCTATGTCAAGCATGGCGCGAAGACTAGAGTCGCGCCGGTCGCATCAAGGAACCTAACCCAGTGAACACACTCACCCTGAAAACGCGCCGCGATTTTCTCCGCACCACCTTGGCGATCGGCGCCGGCGCGTTGCTTGCGCCTCGGTTCGGCGCGCTGGCGGCGCAATCGTCGACGGCCGCTGCACCATCGTTGCGCGCGCAGAAACTCACCTGGGCCGGCGTTCGGCTGCAGCTCGACAGCGGTTCGCTGTTCCTCGATCCGCTGATCAACAAGGATGTCTGGGGCGACGGACTCAAGGATCCGATGATTCCGGTGGGCGGCGCGTCCGGCGATCGCTTCGTGCAGGTCACGCACCGGCATCCGGATCACTGCGATCCGGAAGCGATCCGTCAGGCGTTGGGAAGCGATGGCACGCTGGTCTATGCATCTGAAACCGGCATACCGAACGTGTCGGGCGTGAAGATGCGCGCGGCGGCGATGTACGAGCCGGTGCTGCTTGGCGATTTCACAGCCACCGCCGTGCCGGCCGTCGATGGTTATGGTGATCCGCAGGTTTCGTGGATCGTCACCGCGGGCGGGCGCCGCATCATCCATTGCGGCGACACGCTATGGCATGGCGCGTGGTGGCACATCGGCCGCCAGTACGGCCCGTTCGATGCGGCATTCCTGCCGATCAACGGCGCCAAGTTCAGCTGGCGCAAACCGGTAACCGACGTGCCTGCGGTGATGACGGCGGAGCAGGCCATCGCGGCGGCGGTCGTGGTGGGCGCGCGGCTGGTCGTGCCTATCCATTACGGTGTGGTCGGCGCGGAAGGCTATGCCGAGGACCTTCACGCGGTCGACGAGCTACGTCATTTCGCTCGCCAGCGTCACGTCGACATCGAGATCCTCAGGCCCGGAGATTGGGTGGCATGGCGCGCATGAAAGCGCCATCATGCACGCATGCAAGGGGTTCCCCATCTGTTCGATCATCCGGCCGATACGGCCGAATTCCGCTGTCCGGCCCATCGCGCGGGCGTCGAACTGTACCGCGCGCACATCGTGCGCTACGCCTTCGACCCGCACGTGCATGACGGCTTTGGCCTGGGCGCGATCGAGTCGGGCGTGGAACGCTTTCGCTACCGCGGCGCCGATCACATCGCGCCGGCCGGTTCGCTGGTGCTGATGAATCCGGACGAGCTGCACACCGGCCGCGCCGAAACCGATGGCGGCTGGCGCTATCGCATGGTCTACATCGAGCAGGCGGCGGTGGACGCCATCACCGGCGAGTCCGGCTGGTGGTTCGGCGACGCCGTGCAGACCGACGTGGCGAGTGCGCGACGCATCACCATGCTGCTCGATGCGCTGTGGCAAGCACGCGAGCCGCTGGCGTTCGACAGCCTGCTGCTGCAACTGCTCGGCGAATTCCGTAGCCATGCCTGCGTGCCGCGCGCGGCGCGTACCGAGGCGAACGCGCGCTTCGCCGCGGTGATCGATTATTTGCACGCGCATCTGGCCGAGCGCATCACCTTGGACGAACTTGCTGCAGTGGCCGGGCTCAGCCCGTTCCATTTCTTGCGCAAGTTCCAGGCAAGCCATCACGCCACGCCGCAGCAGATGCTGATGGCCTTCCGTCTGGCTGCAGCCAAGCGCTTGCTCGCCGCCGGTGAGGCGCCGGCGCAGGTCGCCGCCGCGACCGGCTTGACCGATCAGGCGCATCTCACCCGCGCCTTCGTGCGCCGCTACGGCCTGACGCCCGCGCGTTATCAGCGCCGCCTGCTGCGATAGCAATCTGGTACAAGACCGGCGTTCCGCATGCGCCGATGCTTGGTTCCATGTGGATAGGAACGCTCTACGCACTTGTCGCCGGCCTGATGTGGGGCCTGGTTTTCATCGGCCCCTTGCTGGTGCCCGAATATCCGGCTGCGATGCAGTCGGTCGGGCGCTACCTCGCCTTCGGGCTGATCGCACTGCCGCTGGCCTGGCTGGATCGCAACGCGCTGCGCCAGCTCAGGCGCGCCGATTGGCTGGAAGCGCTGAAGCTCGCCGCCGTCGGCAACCTGCTTTATTACCTGTGCCTGGCCAGTGCGATCCAGCGCGCAGGCGCACCGGTGCCGACCATGATCATCGGCACCTTGCCGGTGGTGATCGCGATCGCCGCCAATCTGCGCAACGCGCGCCGGGATGGGCGCTTGCCATGGGCTCGCCTGGCGCCGTCATTGTTGTTGATCGCCGCCGGCATCGCCTGCGTGAACGAGGCCGAATGGATTGCACTGCGCGCGCAGGCGCACGCGGATGCGATGCGCTACGCGATCGGCGCGTTGCTCGCGTGCTGCGCCGTCGTGTGCTGGACGTGGTATCCGCTGCGCAATGCCGACTGGCTGCGTCACCATCCGGGTCGCAATCCGCGTACGTGGGCCACTGCGCAGGGCGTGGCCACCTTGCCGCTGGCGTTGATCGGCTATGCCTTGTTGTGGGTCTTCATGGGTATGAGCAATCGTCATTTCCCCATGCCGTTCGGTCCGCGTCCGTGGGTATTCATTGCGCTGATGGCGGCGATCGGATTGTTCGCCTCCTGGCTGGGCACTACCTGCTGGAACGAAGCCAGCCAGCGGCTGCCTACCGCCATCGCCGGGCAGTTGATCGTGTTCGAGACGCTGGCGGCATTGAGCTATGCGTTCGCCTTGCGCGGAACATGGCCGAATGCGCAGACCACGCTCGGCATCGTGTTGCTGATCGCGGGCGTGGCGTGGGCGGCCAAGATAAAGCCGGTGCCCTTGGAATACGTGGAGGCGGAACACTTATAGATAGATGCCTGCAGGTGCCCGCGCTTCATAAATTTCGCGTGTGCACACCCCGTCACCTTCTTTAACCGGATACGAACAACGCAACCGGTAGCCTGAACTTCCGCGACGAACATCGAGGAGCGTTGTTATGAACCCGCACGTTCTTGACCCGAACGCCGAGCAAGACCCCGAAATCCGCCGCGCCTCCGCTGAGCCTCTGGAAGGCTATGTGCTGGAACCCTGGTCGGGTCTTTATGTGGAAACCGAGCTGGCATATAGAAACCGCCTGGCAGCCGCGGAGATCGAGGCCTGAAAACAATCATTGCCCATCGGCTATCCGCCTCTTAGGACTTTCCGCACTGGCGATCGCGTGCACGAGATTTAGGATCAACCTCGTCTCTCGTCAGGAGCATCATTCATGGATCGTCCGTTCAAGCGCGTAAAGAAGGCCGCCTGGCTCGGCGGCGTGTGTGCTGGCCTTGCGTACGCCCTCGGCACGCCCACCTGGCTGATCCGGGCGCTGTGGCTCTTGTTGTTTTTGGGCGCAGGCATCGGCGGCTTGATCTACCTGGTGTTGTGGATCGTGGTGCCACGCTGGCCGGAGGAGCCGGTCGATTACGAGGCGGTTACCGCCTGATCTTCTCGTTGGCTGGCGCACTGACACCCGCTCAAGCATCGTCGCCCCGGCGAAAGCCGGGGCCCAGCGGCTTACCGCGCTGCCCCAACTCGACGATGGACGAATCGGCCGAAAACCACCGGACGCAATTCCTGCCTGCGCGTTTTGCCGCGTAGAGCGCCTTGTCGGCGGCGTCCAGCAGTTTTTCCCGCTCGATCTTTTCGTGGTTGGCGGTGGTGGCCAGGCCGGCGCTGACCGTGACGACACCGTGGGGGCTGCGGCGACTCTGGATCTGCAGCGCCTCGACTGCCAGCCGCAGCCGTTGTAGCACCCGTTCCGCGGACGAATGATCGCGATTGGTGATCAGCACGACGAACTCTTCGCCGCCGTACCGGGCAACTGTCACGCCGCCATGCTGGCTGGCCTCTTTTTGCAAGGCATGCCCGACCGCGGCCAGGCAATCGTCACCCGCCAGATGGCCGTAGGTGTCGTTGAAGACCTTGAACATGTCGATATCGACCATCGCTACCGTCAGCGGCTGCGCCGATACGCTGAATCTTTCCCATTCCCGCTTGAAGATGCGATGGAAACCGCGGCGATTCATCATGCGGGTCAGATCATCGCGAACCACCATCTGCTGCAGGCCGCGCTGCAGATGCTTGAGTTCGCCTTCCAGATGCAGGTGATGGCCCAGCATCACCGCGACGCGCACGGCGTAGGACGTAATGCCGAGGATGATGGCGCCAATGGCAACGGCCGCGTTGTGCCCGAATTGCGCGAAGGCGAGCAGGCACAAGGCCAGGCTCAGCACGAACGGGCTCACGCTGCCCACCACAATGCGGGTGATTCGGCTGGGGTGGTACCAACGGAACCACACCGTCCGCCGCCGGCACAGCAGCATGCCCAGCATCACGAACGGCAGATCCAGGCACAGCTCCGGCACATAGGATTCGCTGGATAGGATGAAGCGGTTATGGATGGCGGGGAAAAGCAGTTCCGCCCAGGAAAAAATCATCAGCACGAAATAGAACCGGCGCTCGTCCGCGCGCTTGGTCGCCAGAAAGCGCAGGGTGGCGCAGGCCGAGACGAAGACGGCCATCGCATCGAACGTCCACATGACGAGCGTGGCGGTACCGGTGTCCGAGGTGCCCTGGCCGATGAGTCGATGCAAAAAACCGTAGAAAAGGCCTGCGATGGCGCACGCCAGTATGCCGTCCAGGACACTGGTCCAGCGGCGTAGCGCGCCGATCGGGCTGTACACCGCCGCGATCGTCAGCAGCAGGCTGTTGAGGCAAAAGTAGAGCGTGGGATCAAACGCTACCAAGGTGCCGTGAGGGTTCGACAGGGCGTCGTCGAGCAACAGCCCGAATGCGGCCAGCTGCATGACCAGCGCCAGCGTTAGCAACGCCCACAATGGATGATTGTGAACGACGCTGATCCGCAACCGCCGCCCGCTGAGGAAAAGCGTGAAACACAGGATCGCCAGCACGCAGGCGTAGCTCCACGCCAGCACGTGCGCCGGTTCGGCGACGAGCACCACCAGATGGACCAGCAGCAGCGGTACGTACACCTTTGGCGTCAAGCTTTGGATTTTCATAGGGCGCCGTACCGCTTTGTGGCCGCATTCATAGGTAGTGAAGCATTTAAGGTGCCAACGGCCACCGAACTACCGACTTTTGCGATCGGCGTCACATCCTTCGGCGCACGGGGAAAGCGCTTGCTTCGGTTCTTCGAAAAAATCTGCACGGGCAGCGTATGCAAAGAGGAATCCGCCTACTTCTGGCGCTGGCGACAGTTTGTTGCAACCGACACCGTTCAACCGTTCCATCCAGCGCTGTTCCCGCTAGGGACACAGAACGTCACAAATGGCTCAACGCAGCTCAGAGGCCATCTCTGTGGCTTCCCGACCACGGCGATCGATCCGCCGATGGAGCTGGTCGAGGTACAGATAGATCACCGGCGTCGTGTAAAGGGTCATCACCTGCGAAACCAGCAGGCCGCCGACGATCGCAATGCCCAGCGGCGAGCGCAGTTCCGCACCCGCGCCGGTGCCCAGCGCAAGCGGCAGGCCGCCGAGCAGCGCCGCCAGCGTGGTCATCAGGATGGGACGCAGGCGGATCACCGCGGCATCGTAGATGGCCTCGGTCGGCGTCTTCCCGGCGTGCCGTTCGGATTCCAGCGCAAAGTCGACCATCATGATGGCGTTCTTTTTCACGATGCCGATCAACAGCACGATGCCGACCAGGGCCATCAGCGAAAACTCCTGATGGCAGAGGATCAGCGCGACGAGCGCACCCAGCCCCGCCGATGGCAGTGTGGAAAGAATGGTGATGGGATGGATCAGGCTTTCGTACAGCACGCCCAACACGATATAGACGGTGATGACCGACGCCGCGACCAGATAAGGTTGCGAGGCCAGCGCGGAGCGGAATGCTTGGGCGGAACCCTGGAAATTGCCCTGCAGCGCGGTTGGTTTGTTCATCCGGCGCTCGGCACGCTGGATCGCGTTGACCGCATCGCCCAGCGCCGTCCCTGCGCTCAAGTTGAACGAGATGGTCACCGCCGGAAACTGGTCCTGGTGAGAGGTCGATAGCGGCGCCACCGCCGTATGCAACGTGGTGAACGCGCTCAGGGGAATCGGTTTGCCCAGTGCCGTGGGTACGTAGATCTTGCCCAATGCCGCGGGATCGAGCTTGAAGTCGGGGCTGACTTCAAGCACGACGTGATACTGGCTGAGATGCGAATACAGCGTCGCCACCTGGCGTTGGCCCAGCGCGTCGTACAAGGTGTCGTCCAGCGTTTGCGGATCCACGCCCAGCCGTGCGGCGTTATCGCGGTCGATCGCCAGTACCGCTTGCGGTGCAGAGACCTGCAGATCGCTGGTGACGTCGGAGAGCTGCGGAAGTTTTTGCAGTTCGGCGGTGATGCGCGGCGCCCATTGGTCCAGTTCCGCCATGTCCGGGTCTTCCAGGGTGTACTGGTACTGCGTGCGGCTGATTCGCCCGCCGACCTGCACGTCCTGCCGCGATTGCATGTGCAACTGGATATCCCCAAACGCCGCCGTGTCCGCGCGCAAGCGTTCGATCACCTCGGCAGCGGATGCATGGCGTGTCCCGAACGGCTTGAGGTTGATCATGAAGCGGCCGCTGTTTTCCAGCGGCGGGCCGATCCAGCCGTAGACATTGTCCACATCCGGATCCTGCATCACGATCCGCATCAGCGCCTGGGCTTTCTGCGCCATGGCCGGATACGAAATGTCTTCGGCCGCATCGACCGTGCCGATGATCAGGCCGGTGTCCTGCTGCGGAAAAAAGCCCTTGGGAATGACCGCATAGAGAAACAGCGTAAGACCGAGCGTGGCAAAGGTGATCGCCAGCGTCACGGCTCGATGCGTCAGGGCAAGCTGCAAGCCACGCGCATAAAACCGCTGCACGGCGTCGAAGGCGCGTTCGCACAGCCGATACACGCGCCCATGCACGGCAGCCTGCGGCGCGCGCAAGAAATAAGCGCACATCGTCGGCGTCAAGGTCAGTGAAACCAGGGCCGAAACCAGCACCGCAACGCTTACCGTCACGGCGAACTCCTGCAACAGTCGGCCGACCACGCCTTTCATCAGCAGCAGGGGAATGAATACGGCGACCAGCGACACGGTCATCGAAATCACCGTGAAGCCGATCTGGCGCGCGCCGTTGAGTGCGGCGACGAGTGGCGCTTCGCCGCCTTCGATCCGGCGCATGATGTTCTCGATCATCACGATCGCGTCATCGACCACGAAACCGACCGCAATGGCCAGGCCCATCAGGGAAAGATTGTCCAGGCTATAGCCGCATAGATACATCACGCCGAACGTACCGATGATCGACAGCGGAATGGCGATGCTGGGGATCAAGGTCGCCCAGAAACTGCGCAGAAACACGAATACCACCAGTACGACCAGCGCAACGGTCAGCAGCAGCGTGTATTCGATATCCGCCACGGATGCGCGGATGACCTGGGTGCGATCGCCGACGATGGCGACGTGCACGGATGGCGGCAGCGTCTGGATGATCTGCGGCAGTCTGGCCTTGATCCGCTCGACCGTATCCACCACGTTGAAGCCCGGCTCCTTGTGCACGTCGACGATGACGGTGGGCTTGCCCTGCACCCAGGCAGCGCGGTTGACGTCTTCCACGCTGTCGATGGCGGTGCCGATATCGGCAATGCGTACAGGCGCGCCGTTGCGATAAGCCACCACCAGCGAGCGGTAGGCATCGGCTTTCAACAGCTGATCGGTGGTGTCCACCATCACCGAACGCCGCGGGCCGTCGAGCGTGCCCTTGGGGGCGTTCGGCGTCGACCGCGCCAGCACCTGGCGAATCTCTTCCAGGCTGATGCCGAGCGAGGCAATCGCGGCAGGATTGATCTGCACGCGTACCGCGGGCTTCTGCTCGCCATTCAAATCCACCAGCCCGACGCCGCTGATGCGCGACAACTGCTGCGCGATGTAGTTGTCGGCGTAATCGTCGACCTTGGAAATCGGCAAGGTGTCGGAGGTGACCGCCAAGGAGAGGATGGTGAAATCAGCGGGGTTCACCTTACGGTAGCGCGGCGGATTCGGCAGATCTTTCGGCAACGTTCCCGCGGCCGCATTGATCGCCGCTTGCACGTCCTGCGTCGCCACGTTGATGTCGCGATCGAGGCCGAACTGGACCGTGATCAGGGTCGAGCCCGGCGAATTGGTCGAGGCAAGCTCGCTCACCCCGGAGATGGCCGAGAGCTGCCGCTCCAGCGGCGCGGCGACCGAGGTGGCCATGATCTCTGCGCTCGCGCCGGGCAAATTCGCGTTGATCTGGATGGTGGGAAAATCGATCTGTGGCAGCGCGGCGATCGGCAACAACCCGTAAGCCACCAGGCCCAATAGCGCCAGCCCGGTCATCAGCAGTCCGGTGGCGACAGGGCGCCGGATAAAGGGAGCCGAAATGTTCATCGGGGCCTGCGACCGCTGCGATTCATCGTCCACCCTCTTGCTTTGTGGCGGCAGGGTGGCAGGCTTGCTTTAACGCAGAATTATGGAGCGACGCCAACGCTTTAATGCTGCGTTAAACAGCGAGTGCTTCCTTATGCTGGAGGCGAATCTTTGACGGCATCGGTGGTGGCGGCGTGCGGCTACTGGTAATCGAGGACGAGGCGCGAATCATCGAACTGCTCCGCTCGGCGTTCGAGCAGGCCGGTTTCGTGGTCGATGCGGTCAACACCGCGGCGGCCGGCCGGCTGGCGCTGGCCCTGGTCGCCTATGACGCGGCGATTCTCGACCTGGGGCTGCCGGATGGCGACGGCCTGCAACTGCTCACCGACTTGCGCGCCGAAGGCAATCCACTGCCGGTGCTGGTGCTCACCGCCCGCGACGCCGTGGAGGATCGCGTCGCCGGACTCGACGCCGGCGCCGACGATTACCTGGTCAAGCCATTCGCCATGAGCGAGCTGATCTCGCGCATCAAGGCATTGCTGCGCCGGCCCGGTCATGCGCTGGGCATGACGTTGGAGGCTGGCAACCTGGTCTTCGACACGATCGGCCGCGACGTACGCGTCGGCATGACGCCCATTGCGCTGGCGCGCCAGGAACTGGCGATACTCGAACATCTCATGCGCCGGCTTGGCCGCGTGGTGCCGCGGGCGGTGCTGGAGGAAAAGTTGTACGGCATGGACGACGAGCTGGAATCCAACGCCATTCCTGTGCATGTCCATCATCTCCGCCGCAAGCTTGCCGAGGCCGGTTCCATACCCGCCATCCACACCGTGCGCGGCATCGGCTATCTGCTGATCGAGAAGCCGGAATGACGCGCTGGCTGCAATCGCTGCAGGGCCAACTGGTTTTGCGGCTGTCGACGGTGTTCGTGGCGGCCACCTTGCTCGGCGTATGCGCCTTGATCTATGCCGGCGCCCAGGCCGCCAACACCTTGGGCGATGACGAACTGCAGCGTCGCGCGGAACAGATTGCGCACTATGTCGTGCGCGATCCGAACGGCGCCGTTCGTCTGCAACTGCCGCCCAAGCTGGACCGGCTTTATCGTTCGTCGGCGCGTACCCGGTTGCTGGCGGTGCGCGCTTTGGATGGCACGCTGATCGCCACGTCCGATCCGCTGTTCGCCGAAGCGATACGCAGTTGGCCGGCCAGCAGCAACCAGCGGCATCCGTTTCGCCTGGACGAGCTGGGCCCGGCCAGCGAGGACTACAACGGCATCACCGTGCGCGTCGCAAGCGCTGTCGGTCCGCTGTCCGTCTCGGTCGCCGCCGCCTCCGATGCCGAAGCCCTGGCGGATGGCCTGGTGAAACATCTCATGCGCGTCGTCGCCTGGGCATTGCCCGCGTTCATGGGCGTCATGCTGGCCGTGGCCATCTGGAGCATCCGCCGCGGCCTGCGCCCGGTGCTTGCCGCATCCGAGCAAGCCGCATCGATCAGCCCGAGCGCGATCGGCGTGCGCCTGCAGACCGAAAGACTGCCCGCCGAGCTGTCTCCATTGGTAAGCGCAGTGAACGGCGCGCTCGACCGCCTCGAGCAAGGCTTTCACGTCCAGCGCCAGTTCACTGCCAACGCCGCGCACGAACTGCGCACACCTTTGGCGATCCTCACCGCCGGCCTGGATGGTTTGAGCGACACAGCGGAGATCAAAAAACTGCGCGAGGACGTGGCGCGCATGAACCGCCTGGTCGTGCAACTGCTGCACGTCGCCCGACTGGATTCCATTCCGATGGATACGTCAGCGCAAATGGACCTGCGCGACATCGCCGCCAAGGTGGTGGAATACATGAGCCCTTGGGCCGTACGCCAGCAGCGCTCGCTCGGCTTCGAAGCGACGGCGGCACCGGTATGGATTCACGGCAATGCCGACGCCGTCGCGGATGCACTCCGCAACCTGGTGGAAAACGCCGTGCACCACACGCCGCCGGGGACCGAAGTGACCGTAACGGTTGCGCCCGACGGAACGCTAAGCGTGTCCGACCAAGGCCCGGGCGTGCGGGAAGAAGACCTGCCACATATCTTCGAGCGTTTCTGGCGCGGTCATGGTCCACGCAGTCATGGCGCTGGCTTGGGGTTGGCGATCGTGGCGGAAATCGTCAGGGCGCATCGTGGGGATATTCGGGTGGTCGATGCGCCGCAAGGTGGTGCGTTGTTCGAATTGCGGTTTCCGTTGGCTGGTTGATTTTCAAACATGCTCAATGGCGAGACAGGACCTGCGCTCCGTGCAGCCAAAGGCTCAGCGCCGGGAGGAGTTGATCTCCATCCGTTCACCCATGCGGCTTCGTAGATCTGCGGCCTTTGCTTCGTATTCGTCGGCCATGCGGTGCAGCGTCACCGCCGCGATATCCCCTTCAATCGCGCTGGCCAGTCGGCGACATCGCCGCGCCTGGGCGCACAGGTCATCCGCGCGGACTTCGTCAGTGACGTCTTCCAGAAGATTGACCGCGCCGGCGAATTTTCCGTCCTTGTCGAAAATCGGGGTCGGATAGGGACGGAAGGTGACGCGCGTTCCGTCCGGCCGCTCGGCAACCGCTATCACACCACGGATGGGTTTTTGCGTATTGATCGCTACCGCCATGGGGCATGCGTCATGCGGCAGGAACTCACCGGCGTTCGTGTAGAGGCGCCACGTCACGCACCACCGGTCCGCGCCGACCTCCGGCCGGCGGCCCGTGAAATCGAGGCATGCAGGATTGAAATAGGTGATCACGCCGTCGGCGTCGGTGACATAAATCGCTGCGGGAAGCTTATCCAGCGCATCGCGCAGCACCTGGTCGCCCGCCAGCACTGCGGCCAGCGCTCGTTGCAAAATGTGCTCGACTGTGTCGCTCATGGGGACAGTTTCCGCGAGGTTGATGCTACGGCATCGGATGATCTGCGCTACCTGCCCGGGCACTGAGTTAGGGCATGTTAACACCCACCATTTGAGCCATCGATGATGAGCGTGAAGTGGACGCAGCCAGGATATACGACATGCAGCTTATCGAATCAGGAAAAGACGCGACGAAAACCCTTCAAGCTTCGGAACGGACGCTCCACTTCATTGCGATGCTTGTACATTTCTCGACCTGTGTCCACGTCTCAAGATGATTGTTTTTTAGGTGAAAACAACGGAAACGAAACCAAGATAGAGCGCTAGTTAACGTTCTCTCGCCTCCGAGCGTCTTGTCCCATCACTCTTGTACTTGCAACGAAAAGGCCATCCCTTGGGACAACCTTTTCGTTGAAATTAATGGTGTGGAAATAGGAGCTAAATGTCACATAACAACATGATATTTATATAATTTTTCGGATATTATTTCTAGTTGTGCCTCCAAACAACCGCATAAGTGCAGCTTGTAACCAACCTTGCTGGAGGCGGCACTCCATCAGGTATTGTCCTATCCACGACCGGCTAACACGTAGGGGGCTTAATATCGTCAAACCGAGGGCAGGGGTTCTCTTCATCAGTCGAGCCAGCGCACCGGGGCTGTAGGTGAATGCATGGATGTTTAGGGGAGCGCGAACATGAGGCTTGTGTTTTTCACGCTGGGTGACGATCACAACCGTACCAATAGCATCGCTGCCACAGCGACGGACGCCTACAACGGACCTCAGAACCACCCTGGTGGCACCGTCATCAAAAACTGGACATGCACTGCTGGCGTTCCGCAATCGACGAATGTGGATCTTTACGTCGGAGCGCCCTATGGCAGCGGTGGCATCATGATTGGCCGCTATCTGGCTAATCAAGCCAGTGAACCAGCAGTGGCCACTTTGTGCCATGTTGCATCCGGTAACTATCGATTCACTGTCAATCTAAGCGCGGCTACAACAACTCAGTATGCTGGCAAGAAGATTTACATGTATGGCATAGCTACATACAACGGCAATAACAACCAGATCGGTAATTCAGGCAACCTTGCCATTCCCTGATTGTTTTCGTCACGTTGAGCTGTGTTGCATTGTATGGGGATATCGCCTTTGGCTCTTGTATGAGCCAAAGGCGCTATATGTTGATACCTTCACATCGGCTTTCTACACAAGCCGATATCTACGGATTCGGGGCTGTCGAGCCCGATCGTTGGCGTGAAGCCAGAATCTCTGCTTGGTGCTCGGCACAATGGAGAGAAATCTCATTTGAAACGCAGTATTCCTAACTTTCAACGTTTTCTCATGGCTTAGGACGAGATATGAAAATTCGAGTAAGTTTAATCTTTGCATTGATCGCGGTCAGCGTCGGCCCGTCTCTTTTGGCGCAAACGACCACGTTTCAAAATATTGTAGTAGCCGGATCAACGAATCTTGCCACGCCGGCTGCGGTATCCGGGGGATGTGCGGATCTAGAAGCCTACGGTGGCTCACCAACTCTGAGTGATAATTCGAGCGCCTTAACCGCGGCTCTGGCTGCATCGCCGGGGCCTAGCAAGTGCGTCTACATTCCGCCAGGAACATTCAAATTCAGCGCGAACTATGCGTACACCCTTCCAAATAACAGTTCGTCCATCATGCTCAAGGGTGCCGGGGCGGACGTGACTCAACTGGTTTGGGCTAACGGCGACGGGTTGACCTTCAACTATCTTAGTCAAACCAATTCGGTGCACATTCGAGAGATGTCAATCCTCACTGGCGCCAATGGCACTGGGTCTGGAATTACGCTCAATGAGACAGCAAGCAGCATTCCGAATCCAGCAAATTCTGCCGTGTCGGATATCATCAACGTATCCCTGCATGGCGTCGATGGTTATGCGGCCAGTAATTACTGGGCAAACGGGATTTACATCTATGGTGTGTCCAACGTTAATTTTTCTGGCGTATCTGTAACCGGACATAGCCAGGCCGCCACGAGTGGCTACGGAATATACGTGCAGGGCAGCGCTTCTTTGCCTCCCGTTGTGTTCAATGTGACGAATTCCTATTTCCAGTGGCTGGTTACTGGCATCGTCTATGGCAATTACGTACAAGGCATGTCTGTGGCCCAGACCCAGTTCACGGGGGATGCCTATGGCATATGGACACCAAGCAACTTAAGCGGACTCGATCAACTTGTCGTGACAGGAAGTCAGTTCAATTGCACGAATGAGGGTGTGTATGAACAGACTAGTGTGCCGAACTCGATGTTCGACAATAATCTCTTCATTGTGCCCAATACTGGTGTTGGTGTCATGCTCAATCAGAGTTATTTGTTCAGTTTCCTGGGGAATTCCTTCAACATTAATGGTTCAAAAGGTGCTACCTATCCGGTAGGTATTGTGATCAATTCGAGCGCAGGTGGCGGCGTGATCACTGGCAATGTATTCGACAACATGGTTTCTGGCGTCATTCTTCAGAGCGGAGCAACGGGTACGAACGTTCAATCGAACCGCTACTCCAACACCAGTAACAATGTGGTTAATAATGGAAGCGGAAATACAGTAGGCGGTGGCTCTGAGTCTGAGGTTTCCCCACGTTTCCTCTCGCTAGCTCAATAAGTTAGCTCACGCATCGAGATTGCAAGGAAGTGCACGCATGGCGCAGTCTTCTCGGCGACGAAACCA
>CBJMMB010000062.1:0-21851 GCA_966430775.1 uncultured Dyella sp.
GGCGGTCGATCAGCAGGACCAGCACGAAATCCACGCCATCGCGATGACTGCCTTCAGGCGTGGGTTCGCCCGCCGCGTCGGAGCTTGCTTCGATACGGAACTGATGCACTTCCACGTGCCAGCGCGCGACGGCGGGCGACAGTGAGCTGAAGAAATCGTTGCAGAAGCCGAGGATGGCGCGCAGGCTGGCGCCGTTCGCCACATGCGCGTCGATGGGCTCGAACCAGCGCTCGATATCGCCCTGCAGCCGGTTGTATTGCAGCGCCTGGTAATGCGGCTGATGCGGCATGAGTTCGACGCCGTCTTGTGGCGCGGCGTCGTAGGTAGCGTGGCGGCGCCGACGCAAGCGCCCGGTGGCGGCAAGATACGGATCGGGACCTAAGTGGTTCCAGCTTTCGACAAACGCATCCCAGTCGGACAGTTCGCCCGATGATTGCAGCAACGGCTGCATGACATCCGCGGTGACGAAGGAGAAGCCTTCGCGCGTGAGGGCGTCGAACAGTGCGGGAACGGGTGAAGCGATGCGATTTTGCATGGCGCATTATAGCGCCGGCCATTCGGTGGTTCGGCTGGACCGATTGACGCCGCCCGCTGCGGCGAGCAGCCTGATGGTTCCCAACCTGCCACGGAGAACATCATGCGGATATCACGGCTGCCCTGGTTTTTCGCGCTGGTCGCCATCACGGGCGCGGTGCATGCGCAAGCCCCCGCGGCCAAGCCGGCCGCCATCGAAGCGTTCGCCAAAGGCGTCCAGATCTACACTTGCAACGCCGCCAACGGCGGCTACGCATGGACCTTGAAAGCGCCGGATGCCCGCTTGAGCGATGCCAAAGGGCATGCGATCGCCAAGCATTTCGCTGGGCCGAGCTGGCAGGCCGAAGATGGCAGTGTCGTGGTGGGCGAGCTTGTGCAGGCTTCGCCGTCGCCCGACGCGGGTGCGATTCCGTGGCTCGTGTTGCATGCGAAATCGCACACGGGCGCAGGCTCGATGGCCAACGTGCAGTACATCGTGCGCACGCGCACGGAAGGCGGCGTAGCGCCGGCCAAGGGTTGCGATGCCGGCCATGCTGGGGCGGAAACGCGTGTGCCGTACAGTGCGGTTTATCTGTTTTTCCGCGGGTGAGCCTCGTCATCGCGGCGGCTCAATGCCGCCTCAAGGGCTGAAGATCAACACCACGAACACCGCGAACAGCGACAAATGCACCGCGCCGTCGAGCATGGTGGTGCGCGAGCTGGAGAAGGTCATGCCGCCCAGGATCAGCGTGGCGACCAGCATCACCATGCTCGACGGTGGCAGGCCGAGCAGCACCGATTGTCCGGTGTAAAGGCTGATGGCGAGCACCGCGGGTACCGTCAGTCCCAGCGTGGAAGCCACCGAGCCCAGGCAAAGATTGATGGCGCGCGTCAGGCGGTCGGTGCGCGCCGCGTTCAGGGCGGAAATGCCTTCCGGCGCGAACACCAGCATGGCGATCACCACGCCGCCGAGCGCCTTGGGCGCGCCGGTGGTTTCGATGCCGTGGTCGAGCAGCTTCGCCAGACTCTTGGAAAGAATGATGATCGGCAGGATATGCACCAGCAGCAGCGCGAAGTGCCGCAGCAGCTGTTTCTTGTCAATCGCCGCCTTGGCATGCCGCGTTTCTTTCGGCTCTTCCGGCTGCGCGTCGGGCGCGACGAAATGGCCGCGATGCCGTCCGGTCTGCAGCCACAGGAAAATGCCGTACAAGGCGATGGTAAGCAGCGAAAACGCGATCGCTTGCGGCGGCGCCAGCGAGCCGTCGGGCGTGGAGGTGGTGAAGTTCGGCAGCACCAGCGCAATGATGGTGAGCGGGATGATCACCGACAGATATGCCGACGCGCCCTTGAGGTTGTACGTCTGCTCGTAGTGGCGGATGCCGCCCATCAGCAGGCCCAGTCCCACCACGCCGTTGAGCACGATCATGAACACCGCATACATGGTGTCGCGCGCGAGCGTGGCGTTGCCGGTCGAACCGAGCATGGCCGCCGAGATCAGCGCTACCTCGATCACCACGATGGAAAGCGTGAGCACCAGCGTGCCCAGCGGTTCGCCCAGCATGTCCGCCAGCGTTTCCGCTTCGTGCACCACGCCGAAAGCGACCCATACGATCATCAGGAACAGCCACGCGAACAGCACGAGCATCAGTGCGGGATGGTCGTAGCCATCGATCCATTGCGCGCCGAACAGCAGGAACAGTGCGACGGTGAGCCAGCCGGCCCATGGGCGCACTGTCGTCAGGGTTTTATGCATGCGTTGCCTCGATCGGATCTTCCGTGCCGATCTGGATATTACCCAATGGGGATCGCTACGGACGTTTTCGTTAGTTCGATCTGTCCCCGTTTTTGCGGCCTGCCGCAGTGATTCTTCCATCACGGTTTTTACACCGCGGCGGGGGCTAGGCTTGTCGGGCAACATCCAGGAGAGCTTGTTCCAGGGGAACATCAAGGGAACGAGCGGCTATTCGATTTCGATCCACGCAGATTCGCTGCATGACGCGACGTTAGGCGTGCCACGGTCTGGAATCCAAGCAGGCTGCATTTTCAACACATCGACCGCATCACGCATCGCCGCAGGGAGGCTACACGATGCCACGATCGCCACGGTTCGATCTTGCCCATGTGCCGCAGCACATCATCCAGCGCGGACACGACGGCGAGGAATGTTTTCGCGTACCGGCCGACTGCCGCTGCTATCTCGCGCAACTGCTGCATGCCAGCCGGCGCTGGGAGTGCAGCGTGCATGCGTACGTGCTGATGCGCAATCACGTGCACCTGCTGGTGACGCCTTCGCGCGTGGGTGCTTTGGCCAGCATGATGCAAGCCATCGGGCGCAACTACGTCAGCTACTTCAACACCATGTACCGGCGCTCGGGCACGTTGTGGGAAGGGCGCTACAAATCCTGCCTGATCGGCGCCGAATACGTGCTCACCTGCCAGCGCTACATCGAGTCCAATCCGGTGCGCAGCGGTTGGGTGCCCGAGCCATTGGCGTATCCATGGTCGAGCTACGGCAGCAATGCGCTGGGCGCGTCCGATCCGGTGGTGGTGCCGCACGCGCAGTACCTGGCGTTGGGGCAGTCTTCGGAGCAGCGCGCGCAGGCGTATCGTGCTTTGTTCGATTTGGATATCGATCCGGTGGTGCTGCGGGACATCCGTGCCTATGTGCAGCAACAGCGTGCGCTGGGTTCGCCGGTATTCCAGAGTTGGGTGGAGGCGACCTTTGGACGGCATGCCAAGGTGCGGCCGGCGCATCGGCCGCGGCGGCAGGTGGAGGTGGTGGAGCGTGGGATGTAACCCGCGTGTTTCGTAGGTTGGGTTAGCGCAGCGTAACCCAACAATTTCCGCCGAACATGTTGGGTTACGCTGCGGTAACCCAACCTACTCCAGACGCGCTTTCAGCCGCAACAACGCTTGATCCCACTGCTCTGCAATCGCATCCAGCGAGCGCCGTGCTTCCTCCAGCCGCGACGGTTCAAATTCCCACAGGCGTTCGCGTCCTTGCCGAACATCGCGCACCAATCCTGCCTCGGCCAGCACCTGCAAATGCTTGGTGACGGCCTGCCGCGTGATGTCGGTGTCGGCGGTGAGCTGCGCGATCGACAGCGCACCACCGGCGCAGAGCAGGGCGACCAGGCGCAGGCGCGTTTCATCGCCCAGCGCCGCGAACACCGGCACCGCTTTGCGCAACAACGGATATCTGCTGGCGTTGCGCGCCGGACTAGTGCGTGGCGACATAGCGGTCGATGTTCTTCATCTGCTCGTCCCAGCCGCCGCTGTTCATACGGAAGGCTTCGGCGCGGCGATGCGCGGGAATCGCGTCGAAACCCGATTCCACCAGGCGCAGCAGGGTGCCGTCGGCGGTTTCTTCCAGCTCGAACGACACCAGCGTGGTCGGTTCGTTGGAATAGTCCACCTTGGGGTCCACCGCGTAAGGGTGCCAGCGGAACGAAAGCAGGCGTTCGGGCTCGACGCGCTCCACCGTCACGTTCCACGTCAGATGTTCATAGCCCGGATAGGTGATGTTGCCCTCGCAGGGCTCGCCGGCGACGAAGCGTTTGCCTTTTAGCGCCACGCCGAACCATTCGCCGAAGGATTCGGCATCCGCCAGCGCACGCCACACTTTCGCGCGCGAGGCCTTGATATGGATATGACGCTCGATACGGTCAGTCGATGTGTTCATGGGCAACCTCCTGGTTGCATATTAGTCCTGCAGAAGGAGTCATGCAACCATTTGGTTGCGCTTGCGCGGAACGCTATGCTCGCGCAGGCAGATGTCCGATGGACGGTGGCTCGCGCGTCATCGATATGGGCGGCGCATCCTGCCCGCCTCGACCTTACGGAGAATTCCCTATGCAATACCTACTGATGCTCTTTGCCGACGAAACCGCCTGGCACCGCATGTCCAGCGACGAACAGCAACGCGGCGTGGCCGCCTACCAGGCGTACACCGAAGCCTTGAAGGAGGCCGGCGCCTGGGTGGGCTCCAACCGGCTGCAAAACACCAACACGGCCACCACCGTGCGCGTGGTCGACGGCAAATCGCAGGTGCTCGACGGCCCGTATGCCGATTCCAAGGAACAGCTCGCCGGCTATTACCTGATCGAAGCGGCCGATCTCGACGCCGCGCTCGGCTGGGCCGCGCGCTGCCCCGGCGCCAGCCACGGCACCATCGAGGTGCGTCCGGTATGGCCCACCTACGGCGCGACATCCGGCTCCCCGGCGGCGGCTGCGACCGCCGCGTGAACCGGCAGGCTTCCGCCCGCGACATCGCCAGCGCGGTGGCGCGCCGCAGCTACGGCAAGCTGCTGGCCTATCTCGCCGCCGACATGCACGACGTGTCGGCGGCGGAGGACGCCCTGGCCGAAGCCTTCGCCGCCGGGCTCGCGGATTGGCCGGTGCATGGATGCCCGGACAATCCGGAGTCGTGGCTGATGACGGTGGCGCGCCGCAAAGGCATCGACGGCGTGCGTCGTCGTCGCAGCGGTGAGGCCGCCGCGATGCAGTTGGAAACAATGGCGCAGATGCACGCCGAATGCGTCGAGACGGACGATGCGGAATCTTTTCCCGATCGCCGTCTCGCCTTGCTGTTTGCCTGCGCGCATCCAGCCATCGATGTGGGCATACGCGCGCCGCTGATGTTGCAGACGGTATTGGGCCTGGATGCCAAGGTCATCGCTTCGGCCTTTCTGGTTTCGCCCGAGGCGATGTGCAAGCGGCTGGGCCGCGCCAAGCAGAAAATCCGCGAAGCGCGCATTCCCTTCGCCATCCCCGAGCGCGACGCATGGCGCGAACGCCTGGATGGCGTGCTCGCCGCCGTCTACGCCGCGTACGCCGAAGGCTGGAGCGATCCGGACGATGCCGACCTGCTTCATCGCGACCTGGTCGAGGAAGCGATTTTTCTCGCCCGCCTGCTGGTGGAACTGCTGCCGCAAGAACCGGAAACCCTCGGCCTGCTTGCCGGCATGCTGTACGCCGAAGCGCGCCGGCGCGCGCGACGCAATGCGCAGGGCGAATACGTGCCGTTCGACGAACAGGATATGCGCCTGTGGGATGAGCGCATGATCGAGGAAGCCGAAGCACTGCTGCGGCGCGCCGGCGCTTTTGGCCGTATAGGCCGCTATCAGCTCGAAGCCGCGCTGCAGTCGGCGCACGTCGAACGGCGGCGTTCCTATCGCAGCGACTGGACGCCGGAAGTGCAGCTTTACGATGCCTTATACGCGTTGACCCGCTCGCCCGTGGTCGCGCTCAATCGCGCACTGGCGATCGCGGAAGTGCAGGGCATCGAGGCGGCGATCGCCGAGATACGCGAACTGGCCGCCGACAAACGTCTTGCCGAATACCAGCCGTACTGGGCGGCGCGCGCGGCGTTGTTTGCACGCGTGGGCAATGACCAGGAGGCGATGCACGCCTACGAGATGGCGATCGGCCTGGCGCGCGATCCGGCCGTACGACGTTTTTTGCAGCGCCGCCAGGAAGAAATCGCAGCGAGAAGCTCCCGTAGGTTGGGTTAGCGCAGCGTAACCCAACGATGCCGCTTCGAAGACGTTGGGTTATCCCCGGATCAAATCCACGCAAACCCCCCGCATCTGGCAGAATCCGGACTCCCGCACCCCTCGGAAGCCTGTGCATGCGTGATGCAGTCACCACCCCGGTCAATTCGCCAGGCCGGGTTTTGTTCGCCAGCCTGATCGGCACCACCATCGAGTTCTTCGATTTCTATATCTACGCCACCGCGGCGGTGCTGGTGTTTCCCAAGCTGTTCTTTCCGGCGGGCGATCCGGCCACGGCGACGCTGCAATCGTTCGCCACGTTCGCGCTGGCGTTTATCGCGCGTCCGATCGGCTCGGCGTTGTTCGGACACTTCGGCGACCGCATCGGCCGCAAGGCGACGCTGGTGGCGGCCTTGCTCACCATGGGCATTTCCACGGTGGTGATCGGCGTGCTTCCCACCTATGCACAGATCGGCCTGGTCGCGCCGGCGCTGCTGGCGCTTTGCCGGCTGGGGCAGGGGCTTGGGCTTGGCGGCGAATGGGGCGGCGCGGTGTTGCTGGCGATCGAAAACGCACCGCCGGGCAAGCGCGCGTGGTACGGCATGTTTCCGCAGCTCGGCGCGCCGCTCGGCTTTCTCGCCGCGACCGGCTTGTTCCTGTTCCTCACCGAAAAAATGGGCGATGCCGCGTTCTATGCCTGGGGCTGGCGCGTACCATTCCTGGCCAGTTCGGCGCTGGTGCTGATGGGTTTGTGGATGCGCCTGCGCCTCAACGAAACCCCTGCGTTCGCACGCGCCATGGCGCAGCACGAACGGGTGAAGGTGCCGATGTTCGATGTGTTCTCGCGTCATCCGCGCGCATTGATCTCCGGCACGTTCGCCGCGCTCGCCACCTTCGTCATCTTCTACCTGATGACGGTGTTCGCGTTGAGCTGGGCCACCTCCAGGCTGGGTTACTCGCGCGAATCGTTCCTGATCGTGCAGATGGTGGGCGTGCTGTTCTTCGCCCTGTTCATTCCGGTGTCGGCCTGGCTGGCCGATCGCCGCGGCGGACGCTTCACCATGCTGCTGGCGACCGTGCTGATTTTTGCGTTCGGCATCGCGTACGCGCCCTTGCTCGCGCATAGCGGCATGCTGTTCATGGTGGTGGGCATGTGCGTGGTCGGCATTACGTACGGGCCGCTGGGTACCGTGCTGGCGCAGATCTTCCCCACTGCCGTGCGCTACACGGGCGCGTCGCTGGCGTTCAACCTGGCCGGCATCTTCGGCGCATCGCTGGCGCCGTACCTGGCGACGTGGCTGGCCAAGACGTATGGCTTGGCGTACGTGGGCTATTACCTTTCCGCTGCCGCGGTGCTGACGTTGCTGGCGCTGCTGGCGAAACCGCGCGAAGCGATGTGATCAACAAGCCGTCGCCCAAAAAAAGCCCTGGCATATGGCCAGGGCTTTTTTGTCGCGGAATCTCAGCCACCACCCGGAGGATGTTGTTCCTCCGGCTTCTTGCGATTTTCCTGCGGCGGTGCCTGATGCGGTCTTTCGACAGGATGCTCAGCCGGCGCAGGGTGTGGCGTCATCGGATGGGCTTCCTGCGGAGGTGGCGCGCTTCGGAAAGCCGGCTCGTGCGGCGCGGCGGGATGTTCCTGCTGCGGCGCCATTTCGCGTGGAGCGGGTTCCTCGCGAGGACGCGGCGCCGGTTCTTCGCGTGGCGCAGGTGCGACTTCCGGATGCGGCCTATGTGGTGCGACATTTTCCGGCGCGTTTTCGGATCGGTTGAACGGACGGTTCGCCGGTTCGCGCGCGGGCGCCTCGTTCGGGTTCGCATTCGGATGCGGTGCGAAACCGGAAGAACGCAAGGGTTGATGCTCGGGCTGACGTTCCGCCGGTTGCGGATGCTCGCCAGGGCCAGGACGCGGGCCTTCGCCGGCCGCCGGTGCGCCACGGGCGTGCACTACCGCGGCGCCGGTAAACGCCGCAGGCCGTGCGGTGGCGGCAATCGGCGGCGCGCCATGGTTGTTCGTTACACGCAACTCCGGATTCTGCCGCGCCATGGCCAGGTGTTGCTGTTGCGCGGCCACCGGCGGCGTGTGTTGCGCATGCGCGAAAGCCACCTGCTGCGGCGTCGGCTGGGCGCGCACGCCACCGTTGCCGCCGTTGTAGCTGACGCGATTCTCGGTGACGTTGTTGATGACGGTCTTGTTGTACACATTGGTGATGTGCACGTTGCTGATGTTGTTCACCGTGCGGTTGTAATAGAAACCGCCGTGATCCCAGCGACCGCCTTCGTAGCCTTCGCCGGTATAGCCGTAACCGTAGTTGATGCCGCCGTAGAAGCCGACCTCGGTGCCCCAATAGCCTTCATGGAATCCGTACACGCCGTCGTTCCAGCCCCAATAAGGCGGCGTCCACAGCGCGCCGGTGAAGGGCGCTTCCACCCAGGTGCCCGGCACCCAGTAATACTCCGAGCCATCCCATGCCCAATAACCCGGCACCCAGATATAGCCGGGCGCGGGAATCGGCGGCTGGTCATACACCGGTAGCGGTGGCGGCGGCGAGCCGACCGTAATGGATACGCCGACGGAAACCTGCGCTTGCGCCGGCACCGCGGTGAATGCGAACACCGCAGCGAAGAGCACGCACGCGCCGAGCGCCCATGCGCTGCAGCGCGTTGCGGCCTTTCGCAAGAAAACATGGCATTTCATGAAGAGTTCCCTCGCCTGACAAACGTCGTGCAAGGACCGTAACGCATGCCGTGCGATGAAACACACTGCGGAGTGTTGGCTGTTTTCGTTCAATTAATGCACGCAGCCGGTGCTCACCTCAGCGTTGACACGCAAACGCTTGTCGGGCCTGCGCAATCGGCAAAATAAATCTCGAATGAAAGGCCGAAATAGCGGCGACGTCGTTTTCGCGAAGCTTACGCAGAACGCAAACGCGGCGTGAAAACGATCTGGTCAGGACGTACACACAGGCGTGTTGCGCAATAAGCGGAGTGTCGCAAATGCGTGCGTCGGGTAACGTGGCGTTTTTACGAAACAACGTGGGAGACGATGATGAAGACGGCAGTGCAACGCGCACTCGATGCGGATGGGGATGCGTTCAAGCTGGGTGATGCGCTGGATCGCTACGGCGTCGCTCGCGTATCCGGTCTGCTGCGCGCCGACGAATGCCGTGCATTGGCTGCGCTGTACCAGGACGATCATCGCTTCCGCAGCCGCGTGGTGATGGCGCGGCATGGATTCGGTAGCGGCGAATACAAGTATTTCGCCTATCCGCTGCCCGACGCCGTTCAAGAGCTACGTACCCGTTTCTATCCGCACCTGGCCGAGATCGCCAATCGCTGGAACCAGGCGATGGCCATCGACGTGCGTTATCCGCAGACACATGCGGAATATCTCGAGCGCTGCCACGCGGCCGGCCAGTTGCGCCCCACGCCTTTGCTGCTGCAGTACGGCGCCGGCGATTACAACTGCCTGCACCAGGATCTGTATGGCGAACACGTGTTTCCACTGCAGATGGCGATCCTGCTATCGCAGCCCGGCAAGGATTTCACCGGCGGCGAGTTCGTGCTGACCGAACAGCGCCCGCGCATGCAGTCGCGCGTGGAAGTGGTGCCGCTGGAGCAGGGCGATGCGGTGGTTTTTGCGGTCCACCATCGACCGGTGCAGGGCACGCGGGGTGTCTACCGGGTGATGATGCGGCATGGGGTGAGCCGTATCCGCAGCGGGCGGCGGCATATGTTGGGGATTATCTTTCACGATGCGCAGTGAGGGAGCATGGCTTCCTCACGCATGCGTGAAAAAACCGCGCATCGCGCGGCTTTTTTTCAAGTCTGCGCCGCCGTACGCGCCCGGTGATGCATCGGTGGTGGCGAGGACGGCGCCCGGAACGGAACCACGCCGGGATCGATCGGCAACTGCGAATCGCTCAGCATCGCCAGCAGGGTTTCGCCATAGATCAGCTCGAACGGCTTGCCGGCGACAAACTTCCAGGCGTCGTCCGTGTAGTCGCCGCACGCGACGATCTTTACCGCCGACGCGTGATGGAACTTCATCAGGTTGTACATCTCGCGCACGTCTTTCACTTCCACGTTGCGATGCTGCCAATGCCGGCACTGCACCAGCGTGGTCATGCCGTGCTTGTGCAGAAGCAGATCCAGGCCGGCGTCGGCATCCGCCTGCGCCGCGCGCTCCACGGTGTAACCGCGAAAGCGGAACGCCTGCGCCACGCGCTCTTCGAACGTGCGCCAATGCAGTTTGCACAATTGCGCCAGCTCGTCGCGAACCAGCAGGCGGCGCATGCGCTTGCGATAACCCAGGCAGGTGGAAAACGCGCAGCCGACGCAGGCGATCAAGGCCATCCATACCAGCACCATGACATTGGCGCTGTGCGTGCCGCGCGCGTAATGAACGCCCACACACGCGCTCACGCCGAGCAGTAAACCGGCTGGCCAATGCACCCGAACCAGATGTTCGAGGCGATGTGTTCTGTGCTTCGCCATCAACTCCCCCGAGCTGTGAACGCTGCTTCCGAACCGCTGATCGACCTTAGCGCGGACAGTTCAGGAGATCAGCGTGCAGCGCGGCATTCGGCCGCAGCGCTGTTCTGCCGCGGTATCGCACGCCAAAGCGGGGTCGTTTTGTGCGATGCAGCGAGGCATTCGACGACAAGCGGTGGGCGAAGGCCTTCACAACGGGCGATCTTCGCCTTGCCACGTTCGGTAAAGCGGAAATGCCATCGCCGGTACGCCTTACATCGGCGAACGAAAACAACACAATATTTCCACTACTCCTTCACGACGGACGTGCCAAACCGGAGCCATCTTTCTTCACCTGCCTGCCCAGGAAGAAACCCCTCATGCGCCGTAAAGAGACCTCGCTCGCCAGCAATACCCAGATCGACTGGGACGATCCGAAACTGGTGTCTCTGTTGCAGCGGAGCGAGCAATGGAGCATCGACAACCGCGGCGGCTTTTCACCCCAGAGCGTGCAGGTCTATTTCGGCTGGAGCGGCTCGGTCGGCAAAACCGCCACCCTGGTGTGGGAACGCGAAAACGCGGTGGTGCTGGAAACCACTTATCCGATCGGGCAGGGCGAGCAGGTACGCGTGGACAAGCACCTGGGCGACCGCATCCGCACGCTGTGGGGCGTGGTGGTGGATGGGCGCGAAGGCATTCGTGAGGAAGACCGCCAGAACGGCATCCATATCTATTGGCTGCAGGTTTTGAACAAGCACCGCTAAAGAAATCCTGGCGCCGGCCGATACAGGGCCTGAGGCGCGCCAGTCAGTCAACAGCGCATGCATTTGCCGACGCGGCAAAACGGCTGTGCGGCTGCGCCGCCTACGGGAACCGAGCCGCATGAGCCACTTCAAGCCTACGTCCAAGATAACCAGCAACCAGGTGGACTGGAGCGATCCGCGGCTGGAAGCGCTGCTGCGCAAATCCGAGGACTGGAAGCTCGACAACCGCGGCGCCTTTCCCGAGCAGCAGGTGCACGTGCATATCGGCTGGGGCGCCGGTGCGCCGCGCAAGGCGACGCTGGTATGGGAAAGCGATCGCGTCATGGTGCTTGCCAGCCAGTTCCTGATTCCACACGGCGAGCATGTGCGCGTGGATCGGCTCTATGGCGATGGCATGCGCACCGTGTGGGCGGTGGTGGCCGATGGGCGCGAAGGATTTCGGGAAGAAGACAAGCAGAACGGCGTATATGTGCATTGGCTGCACATGAGTTGAAGGTGCCGGATGGGTTGGCGCTCTACCGTGCGTCTTGAATGAGCTGGGTTACCCCCGGATCTAAGTCCGAGGTAACCCAGCCTACGATTCGCCGGCCAGCAGATAGAAGCCTACTTGCGCCCGCTTCGCATGTCGTTTCGCGCGCGCGGCCAAAGTGGCCAGGGTTTCGGGATGTCCGGGAAACGGCGGCGCTACGCGTACCGCGCCAATCGCTACCGTGGTAAGCGGAAAGAACTGCGTGTTGCCGTGCCGATCCTCGCCCGCGATGCCTTGCCGCGCGATGTCCTCTTCGGCGAACAGACCGCGCGAGCGTTGATTGAACAAAGCCACCATATGGCGACAGCGCGCTTCCCAGTCGTCGCTCTGCAGCACCAGCAGAAAATCATCGCCGCCGATATGGCCGACGAAATCGCAGCGCGGGTTCACCTGCGTCGTCAGCGTGTTGGCCAGCAGCCGGATCATTTCGTCGCCGCGGAAGTAGCCGTATTGATCGTTGAACGGCTTGAAGTGATTCAGATCCACATACGCCACGGTGAACGGCACCTCGGCCCGCAGCAGGCGCGCAACGTGCTCGGTGACCGGAATGTTCCCGGGCAGGAAGGTCAACGGATTGGCGTAGCGCGCCGCTTCGATGCGCAGTTCGGTTACGCGCCGCACCAGCGATTCGCCGGTGCCCAGGCCCAGGTACAAACCTTCGCGCGTGATCACGAAACCATCGCTGAGATAACGCTGGTCCTGCCCGCGCAGGATGTCGGCCATGCTTTCCAGCGACTGGCGCACCTCGCACAGCAGCGGCGCCTCGTGCATGAAGGCGGTGCAGCTTTTGCGGCCGTAAAGCTCGCGCGTGTACGGTTGCGCCATGCGCTCGCTGAAGACGCGGCGGTTGATCAAGCCGATCGGTCGGCTTTCTTCGTCTACTACGGCCAGCGCGTGCAGCTCCGACTGCAGCGCGAAGATCGCGCCGACTTCGTGATTGGTGTGACGCGCGGTCAGCGCGGGCGCTTCGATCACCAGATGGCCCAGGTGCATCGGCCGCTGCGTCACCGGTCCGCGCGGACGCGGCGGCACGGCGATCACGGTGCCGTGCAGGGCGGCGCGCACGCCGTCGTCGATCGTCTCGATGGTGTGCGGCACCGGCCGGCCGAGCAGGAAACCTTGCGCGAACGGAATGCCCAGTTCGCGCAGCATGTGCAGGTCGTCGAGTTCTTCCACGCCTTCGCCGACCAGGTCGGCGCCCAGCGTTTCGGCCACCTGGCATAGCGCACGCACGATGGCGAGGCGCTCGGCGCTCTTGGACAGGCCGTGAATGAGATAGCGGTCGATCTTCACCACTTCCGGATGAATCTCGTTCCACATCTCGAAGTTGGAATGGCCGTTGCCGAAATCGTCCAGCGCGAAGCGCACGCCATGCGCGCGCAGGTAACCGAGCGCATGCGCAAGGCGCGCCGGTTCCTCGACGATGTCGCGCTCGGTCAGCTCGATGGTGATGCGGCTCAAGTCCATGCCGCCCGCACCGAGTGCGGCAAGCAGGTCGTCGGGCTTGATCGATTCCTGCATGAAGGCTTGCGCGCTCAGGTTCACCAGCAGGCGGCCGGCGGTTTTCTGCGCAGCAAAGGCGCCGCATACCGTGCGCGCGGCGGTCAGCTCGAATTCGCCCAGCCGGCCTTCCGCCCGCGCCAGGTTGAGTAACTCCGGCGTGCTGATGTTGCCGAGCGTTTCGGTGGAGCGAGCCAGGCCCTCATGCGCCACCACGTCCATGGTGTCCAGCCGGATCAGCGGCTGGAACACCGCCGTCAGCCCGCTTTGCGCGCGATCGAGCAGCGAGGTGAAGCGAGCCTGGTCGCGAAACAGGATCATGCAGTCAGGCCGGCCTTGGACGAGCGGGCGCGCGTGGCTCGAAGCGGGAATGGGCGGCAGAGGGGTGAAGCACGATGCACCTTGAAAGGCGGGACTACTTTGCTATTCGGCGGGCAATGCTTCGACTTGAGCCCAGGAAATCGTAAAAAATATTACATTTCAGCCGTTTGACAGAGATGTTGCAGTTGGCCTGAGCGTCATGCAGCGGCGACCGCATGGCCTGCCGTCAACCGCCTTTGGCCCCTGCATGCACCGGCGTTTTCTCCCGCATCGCCTGCGCTTGCAACACGAGCGCCAGCACCACCGAAGCCATCGCGGCGAGTGCGGCAAAACCATAGATCGCGTTGTAGCCCATGCCGCCGGCCACCCAGCCGCCGAGCGGGCCGGTGAGCGCCATCGCCACGTCCATGAAGACCGAATACACGCCCAGCGCCGCGCCGCTGCTGTGCGCGGGCACGCGTTGCACGGCTTCCACGCCGAGCGCGGGGAACACCAGCGAAAAGCCGAAGCCGGCGATGGCGGCGCCGATGCCCGCCATGGTGGGGCTGCTGGCCAGGCATAGAACAATCAAACCGATCGCCTCGACGGACAGCGAAGCCATCGCCACGCGATAGCCGCCGAGCCGGGGAATGGTGCGCGCGAACACGAAGCGCACGCCGACGAAGACCACGCCGAAGACGGTGAGCGCGAGCGCCGCGTTCGTCCAGCCGTGCGCGGCGTAGAACAAGGTGATGAAGGTGGCGATGCAGCCGAATCCGATCGAGCCCAGCGCCAGCCCGATGCCATACGGCACCACGCGCGCGGCCACGGTGCGCAAGGGCGCGCGCTCGCCGGACACCACGGTGGTGGCGCGCTTCAATCGCGCCAGCGGCAGCGCGGCCAGCGGCAGCAGCAAGGTGGTCAAGCCGATCGCGGCAAAACCGAAACGATGATCGAGCACCACACCGAGCGGCGCGCCCGCGGCCAGCGCGCCATAGGTGGCCACGCCGTTCCAGGAAATCACGCGCGCCGTATGGCGATGGCCGACCTGGCCCATGCCCCATGTGATGGCGCCGGTGCCCACGCAGCTTTCCGCACAACCGAGCGCGAGGCGCGCAATGAAGATCAGGCCCAGGCTGAGCCAGGGCAGGCCGCTGGCCAGTGCGGCGATCAACAGCAGCACGCCGCTGGCCGCGCACATCGCAAGCCCGATCATCACTGTGCGCTTGGGGCCTTTGCCGTCGGCCATGCGTCCGGCTTGCGGGCGGCTGATCAAGGTGGCCACGTATTGCATGCTGATCGCCAGCCCCGCCAGCATCGCGCCGAAACCGAGGTTGGTGTTCACGAAACCGGGCAGCACCGCCAGCGACAGGCCAATGGTCAGATAGGCGATGAAGGTAAAGGCGACGGTGCTGAGGATCGACAGCAGCACGCCGGCGGGGCGACCTTCGACGGTCGCGGAATGGGAGGCATCGGCCATGGGGTTCTTACAGGACTGCCGGACAATGACGGCCATTATAGGTCATCATGTTGCACTGCGTCATAATCGCGTGATGCCAGGTTGGGGCTGATCCCCAACCTGGCATCGCTACAGCAGGTTGCTGATCAGCCTTCGTCCTCGACGTCTTCTTCCTCGTCTTCTTCGTCCTCGGAGAATTCGGCCAGTTCTTCCACGCGCAGGAAGTTGGCGATCTCATCGGCGAACACGATGCGCTTGCCGTCGGCGCACATCGGGCGCACGTCCTGTTGGCGCGCGCCGTTGTCGAGCGTTTCCACCAGGGCGAAGCACACCAGGGTCGAGGCGCTTTCGTCGCCGCTTTCGTCGTACACGGCCACCCAGCCGTTGGCGGGAAGGATCTGCAGGATATTCGTTTGCTTGGACATGGCGGTTCCGCGTGGTGAAAACGCGCAAGCTTGCCCGGCGTGCATGACGATCGCAAGCGGATCATTCGATCGATGCCGGACGGCTGTGTGGTCGTGGGTGTACTTTCGTACACAGGCGTTTTGCGAAGGAGCCTTCGATGCAAGGGATCGATTTCGTACAGGGCGAACTGCGCGTCACCACGCATCGCGATCATGACGACCTGCTCAGCGCGGGACTCGGCCTCCATGGCTTGAAGGGAGCGTTGGCGCCATTCGCGAATCCCGCGCATCCCACCGAGCAGGAACTGCGCCGGCGCGCGATCCAGACAAGCTGGAAAGGCATCGCCGATCTCGGTCCGCTGGGTGGATACGGCACGGTGTATGGCGCGGTTCCTGCGGTGCCGGGACGCGAATATCAGGCGTTCGCGAAGCTGCCCGGCGCGCAGCAACCGCATCGCGTGCTGGTGCAGGTGCCCGATGGTTTCGATCATGCGCATCGTTGCCTGGTGGTGACGGCATCGTCCGGTTCGCGTGGCATCTATGGTGCGATCGCCTTGGCGGGCGCCTGGGGTTTGCCGCGCGGTTGCGCGGTGGCGTACACGGACAAGGGCGCGGGTTCCGGTTATTTCGACTACGCCGACGACAGTGGCGTGACGCTAAGCGGCGAACGTGCGAAGCGCGGCACGGCGATGCTGGAATTCGAGCCTGCGGCGAAAGGCGAGGGCATCGCCTTCAAGCATGCGCATTCCGGCGATCATCCGGAAGCCGACTGGGGGCGCCATGTGTTGCAGGCGGCGTGGTTTGGGCTGGCGATGCTGGATCGCGCGTTTCCGGAGCAGGCGCCGTTTACGCCGCAGAATACGAAGATCATCGCAACCGGCCTGTCCAACGGTGGTGGCGCGGTCTTGCAGGCAGCCGGGTTGGACGAGCAGCACGTGCTGGCCGGCGTGGTGGCGCTGGAACCGAACGTGCATGTGGCTGATCACGGCCGCGCGCTGTACGACTACGCGACCGAAGCGGCGCTCTGGCTGCCATGCGCATTGACGGATGCACGCTTCGCTTCCGCGCCGTTTGCGCGCGATGCAAACGGCGCGCCGCACGCAGCATGGATGGCGCGTTGCGCAAGCCTGCATGCGCAAGGTCTGCTGAAAGCGACCGAGCTCGAACACCAGGCGACCGAGGCTTACGACCATCTGCGCAGCAGCGGCTGGACCGACCAGGTGATGGCGACGGCCGCCTCGTCGACGATGCTGGATGTGTGGCGCGTAATCGCCGTCGCATACGCATCGGCGTATCTGCGCCGCGATGCGAACGCCATGCCGTGCGGCTATCGCTACGCCACGCTGGTCAACGGCAAGCCGGGCGTGGTCGACGACGCCACGCGCGCACGTTGGTGGACGGATGGTTCGGGCATTCCGCCTGACATCGGCATCGGCCTGCTGGGTGGTACGGACGACAGCGCCGATCCGCAGCTTGCCGGCATCAACGGCTTGCGCAAGTTATGGACGGGCGAGGATGCCGATGCGCGCGCCTTGCAGGCATCGGTGCGCGCACTGGCGGCGCGCTTGCCGCGCATGGAGCTGCCGCTGTGGGTGCTGCACGGCGCGGACGATGGCCTGCTGCCGACGGCCTTCACCTCCGAGCCGTATATCGCCTGGCTGTGTGCCGAAGGCCGCCGGCCGCTGTATTGGAAGCTGCCGCACGCCCAGCATTTCGACGCCTTCCTCGCGCTGCCCGGTTTCGGCGACAGGCATCTGCCGCTGCTGCCGTATGGCTACGTGGCGCTCGATCGGCTGTGGGCGCATCTGTTCCAGGCGCAGCCATGGCCGGATGAACTGCCGACGCCGGCGGGAACCGCGCGTGGCGCCGGAGCCCTGCAAGCGAGCATGCTCGGCATGTAGGTTGGGGCGCAAACCCTGAAATGTCCCCGCATTTTTGGCCTGATATGTTGAGCGGAATGAGCAAGTTAGCTGGCCTGTGCCCGAATGCTCATATTTCCTCACCGTCATTCCGGCGAAGGCCGGAATCTATCGCCAGCACGAAGCATAGATTCCGGCCTTCGCCGGAATGACGTTTTGGCCTATTTTTAGCGGCTCGTAGCATGAAGGCCTTCGTTTTTTCGGAGAAAAAGCGCAGAGCAAAAATGCGGGGATGTATCAGGGTGCAAACCCCAACATTCCCTATCCACGGTGTGACGATGTCGGGGTTCGCATCCCAACCTACGCCTTCTGGAGGTATTCTTGCGCGTTCGGCGCCCTGCCGTTCCGGGCGTGTGTTCGTTCAATACCACAAGGAATATCCATGGCCATCCAAGTCACGATCACCACCAACCGCGGCCCGATCCACCTGCGCCTGCATGACGACAAGACCCCGGTGACGGTGGCGAGCTTCGTCAACCTGGCGCGTCGCGGCTATTACGATGGCCTGTCCTTCCATCGCGTGATCAACGATTTCATGATCCAGGGCGGTTGCCCCGAAGGCAGCGGCCGTGGCGGTCCAGGCTACCGTTTCGAAGACGAATTCAATCCCTCGCTGAAGCACGACAAGCCGGGCGTGCTGTCCATGGCCAACGCCGGCCCGCGCACCAACGGCAGCCAGTTCTTCATCACGCACGGCCCCACGCCGTGGCTGGATGGCAAGCACAGCGTGTTCGGCGAAGTGGTCAGCGCGGAAGACCAGAAAGTGGTGGACGCGATCAAGCAGGGCGACGCCATCGAGAAGGTCACGGTGGAAGGCGACGTGGATGCGCTGTTGGCCGCGCAGGCGGAGCGCGTGAAGGAGTGGAACGAGGTGCTCGACCAGCGCGGTTGATCGCGCGCTTTCACGCCACGGTTACGATTGTGTAGCCGACGTCGACATAGAATCGCCGGGCTTGGATCTTTCTCAAAGGAGTACAGCCATGTCGTTACTCGATAGTTTGGGCAGTTTGCTGGGCGGCAATCAAGGCGAGGGCGGCAATTCGCTGGTATCGATCGCCGGCCAGTTGATTCAGCAGGCTGGCGGCGTGCAGGGCCTGGCCGAAAAGCTGCAGCAGCACGGACTGGGCGATGCGGTGCAATCGTGGATCGGCACCGGCGCCAACCAGGCCATTTCCGGCGATCAGCTCAATAACGTGCTGCAGAAGGCCGGCCTGGATTCGGTGGTGAACAATGCGGCCAGCAAGCTTGGCGTGGATCCTGGCCAGTTGCTCGGCCAGCTCGCGCAGGTATTGCCGCATGCGGTGGATCACGCCACGCCCAACGGTGAAGTGCCGTCCGGCGGCGGCAGCGGTTTCGATCTGTCGATGCTGAGCGGCCTGGCCGAAAAGCTGCTCGCGGCAAAGCCGGCCTGAGCGCAGCGCATATGAAAAAAAGCACGGTGGATTACTCCACCGTGCTTTTTTTTGCGTCCCGGTGTTGGGGTTTGCACCCCAACCTGCGTGCATATCAATGCTGGATGAAGCGCAGCAGATACAGCAGGACCACCGCGCCGACGATCGACATCAAAAAGCCTGCCGTATGGAATTTCTGGCCCGGCTCCGGCTTCTTGAACAGGCTGCCGATGAAGCCGCCGATGACGGAGCCGACAATACCCACGATCGTGGTCATGATGAATCCGTAATGCTCGGCGCCCGGCACGATCCAGCGAGCGATGACGCCAATGATGAAGCCGACGATGATCGACCAGATGATATGGAACATGGACATCCCCTTGTCTTGGGCAGTGATGATTGATGACTACAAGACACCCCTCCGCCCGGTTCTGCAGCGGCCGGCGCCATCATGCCAGGGGCGTAGGGCAGGGCAATAGGAATTTTCTGGGTTGGATCCCAGGCGCTCCGGTTGACGCGGCGCCGCATGCTAAAATCGCCCGGTTTGCTGTCCCGCCCCCACGAGGAAGCCATGCCCCAGCTCGCCCAGCGTATCGGCCGCGCCAAGCCCAGCGCGATCATGGTCATCGCCGAAACGGCCAGGCAACTGAAAGCCTCCGGCCGCGACATCATCAGCTTCTCCATCGGCGTGCCGAACTTCCTGCCGGGCGAACACGTATACGCCGCCGCGCGCGAAGCGCTGTCGCACGACAGCGGCCAGTACGGCAGCAACCGCGGTTCGGATGCATTGCTGGATGCCTTTCTCAAGCACATCGAGGCGCTGGGCTTTACCGGCTACGGGCGCTTGAATCTGTCGGTGGGCATCGGCGCCAAGCAGATCCTGTACAACCTGGCCGAGGCGCTGCTCAACGACGGCGACGAAATCTGCTTCCCCGCGCCGTACTGGACCACCTATCGCGACATCGCCGATATCGTCGGCGCGAAAGCCAACGTGCTGCATTGTGGTCCTGACCAGAATTACAAGCTCACGCCGCAGCAGTTGGAAACGGCGCTGGCGCGCAAGCCGAAGGTGTTCCTGTTCAACAATCCGTCCAATCCCACCGGCATGGTCTACACGCGCGAGGAAATCGCCGCGCTGGCCGACGTGCTGGTGCAGTATCCGGATACCTGGATCGTCACCGACGACATCTACAACACGATGGTGTTCGATGGGCTGGGCTATCACAACTTCGTGTTCGCGCGGCCGGAATTGCGTGAGCGCTTGATCTTCGTCGATTCGATTTCCAAGACCTACGGCATGCCGGGCTGGCGCGTCGGTTTGATCGCCGGACCGGAGAACGTCGCCAAGGCGGTGACCACGCTCAACTCCAACCACATCACCAGCGTGCCGGAAGTGATCGCCGCCGCGGCGATTGCCGCGTTCAGCGGTCCGCAGGACGTGCCGCAGGCCAAGTGCAAGGAGTTCGCACAAAAGCGCGATGTAGTGTTGGCCGCGCTGGCGAAGATTCCTGGCGTGGTGTGCCCGCGTCCGCAAGGCGCGTTCTATGCGTTTCCGGACATCTCGGTGGCGTTCGGCAAGAGCCACAACGGCACGCGCATCGAGAACGACGTGGATTTCTGCGCCGCTCTGCTGGGCGCCAAGGGCGTGGCCTGCGTGCCGGGCTCGGCCTTCGGCGAGGCGCGCGCCATGCGCATTTCCTACACCTGCCCCACCGCACAGTTGGAACCCGGCCTTGCACGTATTGCCGAGTTCTTCGCCGAGTTGACTTGATTTCTTTACGGCCCGCGTCGTTACGATGCGGGCCTTGTCGTTTTATGCACCTGAAGGAGTTGCCACGATGAAAGCCCCCGTTCGTGTTGCCGTGACCGGCGCAGCCGGCCAGATCGGTTACGCCCTGCTGTTCCGCATCGCCGCCGGCGACATGCTCGGTCCGGATCAGCCGGTGATCCTGCACCTGCTCGAAATCACGCCCGCGCTGCCCGCGCTGCAGGGCGTAGTGATGGAACTCAACGATTGCGCCTTCCCGACCCTGGCCGGCGTGGTCGCCACCGACGACGTCAACGTCGCTTTCAAGGACGTCGATTACGCGCTGCTGGTCGGCGCGCGTCCGCGTGGCCCGGGCATGGAGCGCAAGGATCTGCTCGAAGCCAACGGCGCCATCTTCGCGCCGCAGGGCAAGGCGCTGAACGATCACGCCAAGCGCGACGTGCGCGTGCTGGTGGTGGGCAATCCGGCCAACACCAATGCGCTGATCGCGCAGCAGAACGCGCCCGATCTCGATCCGAAGTGCTTCACCGCGATGGTGCGCCTGGACCACAATCGCGCGCTGTCGCAGCTGGCCGAGAAGACCGGCAAGCACACCACCGAAATCAAGAAAGTCACCATCTGGGGCAACCACAGCTCCACCCAGTATCCGGACCTGCACCACGCCACCGTGGGCGGCAAGCCGGCGCTGAGCCTAGTCGACCAGACCTGGTACGAGAAGGATTTCATCCCCACCGTGCAGCAGCGCGGCGCGGCCATCATCAAGGCGCGCGGCGCTTCGTCGGCTGCTTCGGCTGCATCGGCGGCGATCGATCACATGCGCACCTGGGCGCTGGGTACGGCCGAAGGTGACTGGGTGTCGATGGGCATTCCGTCCGACGGTTCCTACGGCATCCAGCCGGGCGTGATCTACGGCTATCCGGTGACGGTGAAGGGCGGCAAGTACGAGATCGTGCAGGGCCTGGAAGTCAATGACTTCTCGCGTGCACGTATGGACGCGACCGACAAGGAACTGCGCGAAGAGCGCGCTGGCGTCGAGCATCTGTTTGCGAAGAAGTAAGACGCGTCTTTTGCTGCAAGAAACAAAACGGCCATCCGCAAGGGTGGCCGTTTTGTTTTTTGTGCGTTGGGTACAGACCCTGAAATATCTCCGCGTTTTATTCTCTTTTTTCTCAGCAAAAACGAAGAATTCCATGCCGGCGTATTGCTAAAAAAAGCCACATCGTCATTCCGGCGAAGGCCGGAATCCATGCTCCGTGCTGGCGATGGATTCCGGCCTTCGCCCACTGCTGTCCGGGGAAAGTGTCTGCACGTCTTGCAAAAATGGCTAAAACGTTCGTCA
>CBJMMB010000063.1:0-21758 GCA_966430775.1 uncultured Dyella sp.
TGATCGAAGGCCCCGGCCACGTGCCGATGCAGTTGATCAAGGAAAACATGGAGCGTCAGCTGGAGAAGTGCCACGAGGCGCCGTTCTATACGCTGGGGCCGCTGACCACCGACATAGCGCCCGGCTACGACCACATCACCAGCGCGATCGGCGCGGCGATGATCGGCTGGTTCGGCACCGCCATGCTCTGCTACGTCACGCCGAAGGAGCATCTGGGCCTGCCGAACAAGCAGGACGTGCGCGACGGCATCATCGCCTACAAGATCGCTGCGCATGCCGCCGATCTCGCCAAGGGCCATCCCGGTGCGCAGGTGCGCGACAACGCGCTGAGCAAGGCGCGCTTCGAATTCCGTTGGGACGACCAGTTCAACCTCGGCCTCGATCCGGAAAAGGCGAAGGAATTCCATGACGAGACCCTGCCGAAGGATGCGCACAAGTCCGCGCACTTCTGCTCGATGTGCGGTCCGAAGTTCTGCTCGATGAAGATCACGCAGGACGTGCGCGATTACGCCGCCGAACACGGCGTTGAAGAAACCGCTGCGCTGGACGAAGGCATGGCGGAGAAGGCGGCCGAATTCCGCGCGCAGGGTGCGGAGGTCTATCACAAGGCATGATTGTCGGAGCTTACGGCTCCTGATCAGCAAAAATCAGGGGCTCGCACGCACTACATGTAAATTTCAGATCACCTCATCGTCATTCCGGCGAAGGCCGGAATCTATCGTCATTACGAAGCATGGATTACGGCCTTCGCTGGAATGACGATGAGGGGCGAACATCTGCTCGCTGTGTTCACCTTCGAAACGCCAAACGAATCGGAACCTATCATGCAGGCAAACGGACCTTTCGAAGTAAAGCTGACCCCGCAACCCGCGGCGCCCGGTATCGAGCCGGCGAACCTGGGGCGGATGATCATCGACAAGCAGTTCCATGGCGATCTTGAGGCCACCAGCCTGGGCGAAATGCTCTCGGCGATGGGACAGGTGCAAGGCTCGGCGGGTTATGTGGCGATCGAACGCGTGACCGGCGCCTTGCACGGCAGGCAGGGCAGCTTCGTGTTGCAGCATTACGGCATCATGGATCGTGGCGTGCCGGAGTTGTCGGTGATGGTGGTGCCGGATTCGGGCACGGAGGCATTGACTGGTTTAACGGGCTCGATGCAAATCCAGATCGAACAGGGCAAACATTTCTACGTCTTCGATTACGAACTGCCTTAAGCAGTCAGGCTGAACGGAACACCTTCGCGACCTTATTTTCACCCATGCTTCGCAGCGGTGAAGACAGGATGGTGGGCAATCGAACGGCCAATGCAGGAGAGAGCCATGGCGTCCAAGCCCTTTCTCACCGATATCCAGACCATCCGCAAGCGTGCGCGGGAACATATCGAAAAAGGTGCGATAACCGAGGGCTACAAAGCCGATCGCGATACCGTGGTCAAACTCCTCAATGAAGCGCTCGCCACCGAAATCGTATGCACGCTGCGCTACAAGCGGCACTACTACATGGCCTCGGGCATTCACGCCAAGAGCGTGGCGGAAGAATTCCTGGAGCACGCGCGGGAAGAAGAGCAGCATGCTGACATGCTCGCGCGCCGCATCACGCAGCTCGAAGGCGCGCCCAATTTCAATCCGGATGGCTTGCTGACGCGCAGCCATTCCGATTACGCCGAGGGCGCAGATCTGGTAGACATGCTCAAGGAAGATTTGATTGCCGAGCGCATCGCCATCGATAGCTACCGCGACATCGCACAATACCTTGGCAACGATGACCCGACCTCACGCCGTGTGATGGAAGAAATCCTGGCGAAGGAGGAAGAGCACGCCGAGGATCTGTCGACGTTGCTCGAGGAACTTGGCAAGAAGGGCGAGCCGGCCAAGCCTGTGGTGCATCATTAGCCGTCCATATTGGCCGTTATTCTCGCGAAAGTGCCGGGCTGTCCGGCAGGCGCGTTGCGTACCTGCAATAAATTGCCGACCAGCGGGTATTTGGCCACTGGTCCACGATGTGATTCGTAAACGCCATAAGGTCGTCATTCCCGCGAAAGCGGGAATCCATTTGCCGGATGTATCAGAGCAAGGTGGATTCCCGCTTTCGCGGGAATGACGGCCTTGAGGGTGCGTAAATTAGCGCTGCGCGAAACTGGGGTTGACGGCCTTATGGCAGGCAATAATCACCAACCCGCAAGCACCAGCTTGCCGATCGTGCTTTCCGACTCCAAACGCCGATGCGCCTCGCGCAGGTTTTCGGCATTGATCGGACTCAGCGTCTCGCGTTGAATGCCACGCAACTCACCTTCATCGATCAGCGCCGCCACGCGCGCCAGGATGCGTCCTTGTTCGCCCATGTCGGCGGTTTTGAAGCGCGAGCGCGCAAACATCATTTCCCAGTGAATGCCGATGCACTTGGCTTTGTACGGGTCGCCGATGTGCACGGGTGACTTCGGTTCCACGATCAAGCCGACATGGCCTTGTGGCGCCAGCAATTCACCGAGCTCGGTCCAGTAATGCGAGGTGTCGGTCAAATTGAGTGCGGCGTCAATCTCATTGAAGCCCAGCGCTTTCAGTTGTGCCGTTAGCGACTGACGATGATCGATGACATGCTGCGCGCCCATCGCACGGCACCATGCCTGCGTTTCCGGCCTTGAAGCCGTAGCGATCACGGTGAAGCCGGCGCGGCGCGCAAGCTGGATCGCCATCGAGCCTACGCCGCCGGCACCCGCGATCACCAATAGCGATTTGCCGTCACCACTGCGCTCGGGCTGATACGGCATGCGATGGAACAGCAGCTCCCACGCCGTGATGGTGACCAGCGGCAAAGCCGCGGCTGCAGCGGCGTCCAGGCGGCGCGGACGATGGGCAACCAGTCGCGCGTCCACTGCCTGATACTGCGCATTGCTGCCGGGCCGAGTGACGTCGCCGGCGTAATACACCTCATCGCCCGGCTTGAAGCCGCTGACCTCGGCGCCGATCGCTTCCACCGTGCCGGCGGCGTCGAAGCCGAGCACGCGCGGTTGCGCTTCCACGTTCGGCTTGGGCGAACGCAGCTTGGTATCGACGGGATTGACGGATACCGCCTCCACGCGCACCAGCAGATCGTGCGCGCCGATCTGCGGCGTAGGCAGTTCAACATCGACCAGCGCTTGCGGATCGTCGATGGGCAAGTAACGGGTGAGGGCGACGGCTTTCATCGTGCGAGCTCCTGGTCGAGAGATCATGCGATCGGCACAGCGGGTGGATTGCGTTCGGCGAACTGCCCGTTCCAATACGGGTAATAGGGATAAGGCGGCGTGACGGCGCTGGCGGCGTCCAGTCGCGCGATCTGCTCGCGCGTCAGCGTCCAGCCGATCGCGCCCAGGTTTTGCCGCAGTTGCTGCTCGTTGCGCGCGCCGATCAGGATGCTCGACACGATGGGGCGCTGCAGCAGCCAGTTCAGCGCGATCTGCGGCACGCTCTTGCCGGTTTCCGCGGCGATCTCGTCCAGCGCGTCGATCACGCGGAACAGCCGTTCTTCCTCCACCGGCGGTGCGAAACCCGCCGTCTCGTGCAGCCTGCTGCCTTCCGGTAGCGGTTGGCCGCGGCGGATCTTGCCGGTGAGACGGCCCCAGCCAAGCGGGCTCCACACCAGCGCGCCGATTCCCTGATCCAGGCCCAACGGCATCAGCTCCCACTCGTAATCGCGGCCGATCAGCGAATAGTACGTCTGGTTGGCGACAAAGCGCGTGTAGCCATGCCGATCGGCGACCGCCTGCGACTTCATCAGCTGCCAGCCGGAGAAGTTCGACGCGCCCAGGTAGCGCAGCTTGCCGTCGCGTACCAGGTCGTCGAGCGTGCGCATCACGCTTTCCACCGGCGTCATCGCGTCGAAGTGATGCAGTTGCAGCAGGTCGATGTAATCGGTGTTGAGCCGCTTGAGCGCGCGCTCGACGCCGGTCACCAGATGATGCCGCGATGCGCCTATGTCATTCGGTCCATCGCCGCTGCGCAAGCTGAGCTTGGTGGAGATGATCGCCTGGTCGCGGCGTCCCTTGAGCGCGTCGCCGAGGATGCTTTCGGAAGCGCCATCCGAATAGACGTCCGCCGTGTCGAACAGGTTCACGCCGGCGTCCAGGCAGATATCGAGCAGGCGCCGCGCCTCGGCCGCATCGGCATTGCCCCAGGCGCTGAACAGCGGACCTTTGCCGCCGAAGGTGCCGGCGCCGAAACCGAGCGCGGGGACTTTGAAGCCGGAGGCGCCGAGAAATCGGTATTCCATGGTCGTTTTCCTTTGAATGAGCGAAAAATCGATTACGCGCCACTACCTGGGCAGGCGTTGGCCGGCAGCCGTGCAAGCGCGCTTTCGCGTTGCTGCGCCCACAGTGCAATCAGCAAGCCCGAGAACGTGACCAGCGCCGCGACCCAGGTCAGCGCGCCGAGCCCGGGACCGCGCGCCACCACCACGCCACCCAGCCAGGCACCCAGCGCATTGCCCAGATTGAATGCGCCGATGTTCAAGCTCGAAGCAAGGCTTTTCGCATCGTTGGCCTTGTGCAGCACCCACAGTTGCAGCGGCGGCACTGTCGCGAATGCAGCGACGCCAAGCAGGCCGACGAACAGCACCGCCAGCACCTTGCTGTGCAGCGCAAAGCTCATCGCGCCGAGCACCACGATCAACGCCACCAAGGTCGACCACAGCGCGCGCGTGAGATGCCGATCGGCCAGCTTGCCGCCAAGCAGGTTGCCGGCGATCAGTCCGACGCCGAACACCAGGAGGATCGGCGACACCGCGCCCTGCGCGAAGCCGGTCACTTCGGTCAGGATCGGCTGGATATAGGTGAACACGGTAAACACGCCGGCAAAGCCCAGCACCGTCATCAGCAGGCCGAGCAGCACGGAAGGCTGGCCGATGGCGCGTAGTTCATCACGCACGGCGATGCGCTTGCCGTGTTCGTGATCGGCAGGCACCAGCGCGGCGATCACCAGCATCGCCAGCACGCCGATCGCCGCCACCGCCCAGAACGTCGAGCGCCAGCCGAAATGCAGGCCCAGCCACGCGCCCGCCGGCACGCCGAGCAACGTGGCGATGGTCAGGCCGGTGAACATGATCGAGATGGCCGAGGCGCGACGATCCGCCGGCACCAAGCTGGTCGCCACCACCGAACCCACGCCGAAGAAGGTGCCGTGCGCGAGCGAGGTGACCACGCGCGCCAGCAACAGCAGCGTGTAATTGGGCGCCATCGCGCAGCACAGATTGCCGAGCGTGAAGATCGCCATCAGCCCGGTCAGCACCGTTTTGCGCGGCCAGCGGCTGGTGGCGACGGTCAGTACCGGCGCACCCAAGAACACGCCCAGCGCATAGCCGGAAATCAGCAGGCCGGCGGTGGCGATGGTCACTTTCAAATCGGCCGCCACCTGGATCAGCAGACCCATGATCACGAACTCGGTAGTGCCGATGCCGAAGGCGCCGGCAGCCAGCGCGTACAGCGCCGCCGGCATGGCGCGGGAAGGGGAAGTCATGCGGGGGCTCCGTGATATCAGCGATGGAGCGCAGCCTAGGCGCTTGCATCCTTTTCAAAAACCGCCAAGATGGCGAATCACTTTCAATGGATCATTGAAAATGGATCGCGTCGGCGACCTCATCCTGTTCATGCGCGTGCTGGATCAAGGTTCCATCAGCGCCGCGGCGCGCAGCCTCGATCTTTCCGTGGCCGTCGCCAGCCAGCGCCTCAAGCGGTTGGAACAGCACCTGGGCGTGCGCTTGCTGCATCGGACCACGCGCCGCTTGCATCCCACGCCGGAAGGGCTGGCGCTGGCCGAGCAGGGACGCACGCTGGTGGAGGATCTGGAAGCGCTCACGTCGGGCCTGCGCCAGGGTGCGGCCGATGTGACGGGCACCTTGCGCGTGACCGCTTCCGCATCGTTTGGACGTCAATACGTCTCGCCGCTGCTGCCGGCCTTCATGGCACGCTACCCGCGCGTGCGATTGAGCGTGCACCTTGCCGACGAACTGCAGGACCTGATCAGCGCCGGCTTCGACCTGGCTATCCGCATCGGCGCCTTGCACGACTCGCGGCTGGTGGCGCGCAAGCTGGCCCCGAACCGGCGCGTGCTATGCGCGTCGCCGGATTACCTGCGCCGCTTCGGTACGCCGAAGACGCCGGATGATCTGACCCGGCATGAATGCGTGATGCTGGTGGGAACCCACGGCCGCCAGGACATCTGGCGCCTGCACGACGCGCAAGGCGAGCTGCATACCGTGCGAGTGAACGGCCGGCTGGAATCCACGCTCGGCGAATTGCTGCGTGATGCGGCATTGGCGGGGCTGGGCATTGCGCAGCATTCCACCTGGCACATTTGCGAGGATCTGCGCGCGGGGAGATTGAAAGTGGTGCTGCCCGACTATGCGATCGCCGATACCGGCATCTACGCGGTAACGCCGCAGCGTCGGCTGGTGCCGTTGCGGGTGCGGGCGTTCGTGGATTTTCTGGCGGAACAGTTTGGCGAGGTGCCGCCGTGGGAAAGAGGACTGGATTTCAGCTCCCTCTCCCCTCCGGGGAGAGGGTTGGGGTGAGGGGCCAACCTTGCGGTGACCCTCAATATCGTTTCAAACAAATCATCTGTATGGCCTGGGCGAGGAAAAGACATTCTCGCAAGATTGCCCCCTCACCCCGGCCCTCTCCCCGAAGGGGAGAGGGGAAGCCTGCAATCAGGCCTTGCCTTTGCTGCGCTGCACGCCGGCAATGATCTCGGCCTTGGCTTCGGCGGCGCCGACCCAGCCCTCGACCTTCACCCACTTGCCCTTCTCCAGATCCTTGTAGTGCTCGAAGAAGTGGCCGATGCGTTCCAGCCAGTGACCGGACACGCCCTGGATGTCCTCGATGTGCGCGTAGCCGGGAAAGATCTTCTTGGACGGGATCACCACCAGCTTCTCGTCGGAGCCGGCTTCGTCGGTCATCTTCAGCATGCCGACCGGATGGCAGCGGATCACCGAGCCCGGCACCAGCGGCAGCGGCAGGATCACCAGCGCGTCCAGCGGGTCGCCGTCACCACCCAGGGTGCCCGGCACATAGCCGTAGTTGCACGGATAGCGCATCGGGGTGGAGAGAATGCGATCGACGAAAATCGCTCCGCTTTCCTTGTCCACCTCGTACTTGACGGGTTCGGCGTCCTTGGGGATCTCGATGACGACGTTGATCTCGTTCGGCACGTCGCGGCCGGCGCTAACCATATCCAGGCCCATGGGGCACTCCTTAACTTCTAGCCAAAGCGGGGAAAGCCGCTCAGCATAAGGCAAAGCATGCCGCGACGCACCACGCGGGCTCATGACTTTTCGTTGCCGGGCCGCGCCCGATCGCCATGTTTCAAGTGGCTTCCATATGATCCAGGCACTGCCCGAACAACCGTGTCGCCTCACGCAACTCGTTGACGGACAGGCTGCAATAGCCCAGCAACAGGCCTTGCCGTTCCGGTGCATGGAGATACAGCGGGCTGACCGGATGCAGGCCCAGGCCATGGTCATGCGCATACGCGACCAGGGCTTCGCGCCGCGCCGCATCGTAGTCGCGCAGCCATACCAAAAGATGCATGCCAGCCGGTGTATCGACGATCTCGACACGCTCGCGCGCATGTTCTTTCAGCCCGGCGATCAAGGCTTCGCGGCGCGCCTTGAGCTCCTTGCGCGACGCGCGCAGATGCCGCTCGAAGCCGCCGTCTTCCATGAAGCGCGCCAAGGCGGCCTGTTCGATCACCGGGCAGGCCATGTCGCCCAGGTATTTCGCGGCGATCAGATCCGCACGCAGCGCCGCGGGCATCACCATGTACGCGAGACGCAGGCCGCCGAACATCACCTTGGAGAAGGTACCCACATAGATCACGCGATCCTGTTCGTCGAGCGAGCGCAAGGCCGCCAGCGGATGCGCGTCGTAGCGGAATTCGCCGTCGTAGTCGTCTTCCAGGATCCAGCATTGCTGCCGCTCGGCGTAATGCAGCAGGTCGAGGCGGCGCTGCATCGAGAGCACGGCGCCGGAAGGAAAATGATGCGAGGGCGTCACGTAGATTAGGCGTGGCGCTTGCGCGGGCAGTTCGTCGCAGACCAGTCCGTGCTCGTCCGTGCTCACCGCGACCAGTTCGGCGCCGTGCGCGATCAGCGCCTGGTGCGCCAGGAAATAATGCGGCTCCTCCAGCACCACCGGATCGCCTTCGTTCACCAGCACACGCGCGACAAGATTGATCGCCTGCTGCGTGCCGCTGACGATCAAGATGTCTTCGGGCTGTGCCTGTATGCCGCGCCGGCGCGCCAGGTAATCGCACGTCTGCTTGCGCAGCACGCCCAATCCGGCCGCCTCGATGGCGTTGAGGCGCGTATACGCCGCCGCGCGGGCAAGCTCGCGGCCCCACGCGTTATGCAGCGCGGGGTTGATCATCGGATAGCCGTATTCCAGGTTGTAGCGCAGTCCGCGGTGCAGGCGCGGGATCTCCCAGTTGCACGCGGCGCGCGCCCGCTGCGCATAGCGTGAAGGCGCATCGATGGGGCCGCGGCTGGAATGCACCGATGGCCTGGTTTGCAGCTGGCTGACGAAACTGCCCGATCCCACCCGTCCGTCGATGAAGCCTTCGGCGCGCAGCTGTTCGTAGGCGGCCAGCACCGTGGTGCGTGAAATCTCCAGTTCCTGCGCCAGTTCGCGGGTAGGCGGCAATTGCGTGCCGGCCGCAATGCGACCATCGAGTATGGATGCCTTCAACGCGCGCGTCAGCTGATCGTAGAGCGGCCCACGGCCGTCGAGTTCTAGATACACCCGGTGCCCTCCCAATGGCTCTAAGAAAATACGGGCAATTGGCTATGGAGGGAATGTGCCGACCTGCCTAGTCTCACTTCGGTCGCGGGGCCAGATAGCGAAACCTTTTCGTCCGACCCTCCCCAGGCAGGCGAACCCGGCGGCGACGGTATCTCCCTCGCGTCCCCGCGGAGCAGTGCCCCCACTGCTGCTCCGCGGGACCTTTCCTTATCGAGTAGACATCATGTCCGTACCTGTTGAATCCGGCGCGCCGCACTATGTGCACAACCATCAGTTGGTGATTTCCGTGGCAGTCGCGACGTTACTGCTGGCCACGGTGGATCTGCTGTTCGCCTGCAGCTATTGGCACACGCTGTTCGGCGTGCCAGCGTCGCGTGTCATGCAGAACGTTGCCGCGGGTTTGCTGGGTAAGCGTGCGTTTCTTGGTGGTGGCAACACTGTAGCCATGGGCGTGCTGTTGAATTACGGGATCATGGCAGTGATGGTGAGCGTGTATTACGTAGTCGCCAGGCGAGTTGCTGCGCTGGTCCAGCGGCCGTGGTTGTGCGGCGCGCTTTATGGCGCGACGCTCTATATAGTGATGAACCTGATCGTGGTGCCTTTGTCGGCGGTGCCGAAACCACCGGTGGTCGTGAGCTGGATTGTAAGCAGCATCGTGCTGCACTTGATCATCGGTATAGCCATCGCATTCAGCGCACGACGCGTTTCCCATAGTTTGGGTTACCCCGGATCGAGCGCGGGATAACCCAACGTAAGGAAGATTCTTTCAGCGTGACGCCTTTTGAAACGGCCGCTCCCGCAACCATTTCGTCGCAATCCACTTCTCGCCTTTCTGCACCGGCAACCCTGCATGCAGCGACGCCATGTCGCCGGTGTCGTACGCGAAATAGACGGCCGAGCCGCGCAGCGCCGTCACCGTCACGCCGACTTCCGGAAACGCCGTGCCGCCGCCGGCTTCCGGTGTGTTGAGGTACATCACCAGGCTGGCGATGCGTTGGCCGCCTTTGGCGGTGATGGCGGCGAAACCGGGTTGCTCCGGATTGAACCAGTCGTAGTGCGGTTCGTATTGCTGGCCGGGCAGGTAATGCAGCACCTGCAGGCCTTCGCCATGATCGACCGGCATGCCGAGCATCGACGCGATGCGCTGTTCGATCTGTTTGATCAGCGGCGTTTCGCCGATCGTGAAGAACATGCCTTCGCTGGTGCGGCGCGCATCGATCTGCTGCTTGCCCGCGCTGTCGACCGTCTTGGCGCGCTGCAGGCGCGGCCTGGCCTGTTCGATCAGCGTGGCGCACTCATCGGCCGAAAGAAAATCGTTGAGCACCCGCAACGCGGGCGACTCCATGCTCAAGCCCACGTGGATGGTGCGCTCGCCCACCACGACCTGCGGCGCTTCCGGATGCCGCGTACGGCGGCCCTGTGTTCTGGCCGGCTGGGTGTGCGCGTCCAGCGCCGAAATGGGCATGTTCAGCACGGTGGCGACGATGCTGCGGCTCTGCCGTGGGTCGTAGCCGGTGTCCTGCATCATCTTGAGCACGGTGTCGACGCTGTGGCCGTCGCGCGTGGTGCTCAAGATCCATTCGCGGAGTTCGGGGCGTATGGGAAGCTGCGATTTCATGCGACGAGTTTACCGCGTGCTGCGTTCCATGCCCTCTCCCGGCCGGAAGAGGGCATGGCGATGCGTTACTTCAAGCGATCCCACAAGAACTCATACGCCAGGGCATGCATATGCGCCGACTGCTTGTTGTCGGCGCCGGCGCCGTGGCCGCCTTCGGTATTTTCGTAGAACCACACGTTCTTGTAGCCCATGCCCTGCATCTTCGCCGCCATCTTGCGTGCCTGCACCGGACCGACGCGGTCGTCGCTGGTGGCGGTGTAGAACAGCACGGCGGGATAGGCCGTATCGGGCTTCACGTTCTGGTAGGGCGAGAACGTCTTGATGAACGCCCACTGTTTGGGGTCGTCCGGATTGCCGTATTCGGCGATCCACGATGTGCCGGCGGAAAGATGCACGTAGCGCTTCATATCCAGCAGCGGCACTTCGCAGGCGATCGCGCCGAACAGTTGCGGATACAGCGTGAGCATGTTGCCCATCAGCAGGCCGCCGTTGCTGCCGCCTTCGGCGCCCAGGTGCTTGGGCGAAGTGACGCCGCGCTTGATCAGGTCGCTGGCCACGGCCGCGAAATCCTCGTACGCGCGCAAGCGGTTCGCCTGCAATGCGGCCTGATGCCAACGCGGACCGTATTCGCCGCCGCCGCGGATATTGGCGATGACGTACACGCCGCCGCGTTCCAGCCAGGCGCGGCCGATGCTGCCGCTGTAGTGCGGCTGCAGCGATATTTCAAAACCACCGTAGCCGTACAGCAGGGTGCGATGGCTGCCGTCCAGTTTCAGATTCTTCGGCGCGATCTCGAAATACGGCACCTGCGTGCCGTCCTTGGAGGTGACGAAGTGCTGGCTTACTTCGAACTTCGACGCATCGAAGAACGCCGGGCTCTGCTTGATCAGCTGCGCCTTGCCTTCGCCCAGCACACCGCGCTGCAGGGAGGAGGGCGAGAGAAAACCGGCCACGCTCAGCCAGTATTCGTCGCTGTGATCCGGATCGGTATCGATCACGGAAACGGTGCTGAAGGTCGGTGCGCCGGGCATGTCTTCGCGTGCCCAGTCGCCGTCGTCCTTGGGGCTAAGCACGTCGAGGCGGCTTTTCACATCCTGCATCACATCGAGGATCAAGTGATGTCGCGTCCACGCATAGCCGGACAGCGCCGTGTGTTCGTCCGGCGCGAACAAGGTGGTGAACTTGCGCTTCCCGGCGAGGAAGTCGTCGTACTTGATGGCGATCAGCGCGCCGGACGGATACGTCGCGCCGCCCACCGTCCATGCGTTGCGCAACTGCACCAGCAGCCATTCGCGATGCGCATCCACGTTCGCGGCATCGGCCGGTACGTCCAGATGGATCAGCTTGCCGTCCTTGAGCTGATACATGTCGCTATGGAAGAAATCGTGGGCGACGGTGACGAAGTCGCGTTCGAAGCCCGGCGTGCGATCGTGGAACGCGCTCGCCGTGAGGTCTTCCATCTTGCCTTCGTAGACGGTGGTGGCGGCGCTGAGCGGCGTGCCGCGCGTCCACACCTTGGCGATGCGCGGATAACTGGAGGTAGTCATCGAGCCTGGGCCGAAATCGGTGCCGACGTAGATGTGGTTTTCGTCGATCCAGCCGACTTGTGTCTTGGCCACCGGCACCACGAAGCCGTCCTTGACGAAGGACTTGCTCGGAATATCGAACTCGCGCACTTCCACCGCGTCGCCGCCGTCGGGCGAGAGATTCAGCAGGCAGCGCTGGTAATCGGGTTTCAGGCAGTCGCTGCCCTTGAACACCCAGCGCTTGCCTTCGGCCTTGTTGAGCGCGTCGATATCCAGCAGCACATCCCACTTGGGCTCGGCCTTGCGGTATTCCTCCAGCGTGGTGCGGCGCCAGAGTCCGCGCGGATGGGCCTTGTCCTGCCAGAAGTTGTAGAGGTAGTCGCCGCGGCGCTCGACGTAGGGAATACGTGCGTCCGAATCGAGCACTTCCAGGATGCGGTCGCGCGTGCGTGTGAAGTCGGGGCTGGCGGCGTACTGCTTCTCGGTGATGGCGTTCTGGGCGTTCACCCAATCCATCGCGCGTGCGCCGTGGATGTCTTCCAGCCAGAGGTAAGGATCGTCGACGTTTGCGGTCACGTCGGGGGGCAAGGTGTCATGGGCTTGGGTCATGCCGCCCATTATGACGGCCAACGCCAGAACCAGTTGTATGGGTGCCTTCAAGCGCATGCTTCCGCTCCGTGGTGAGGCGCAAGGCGAGCCCTCGCGCGAAGCCATCAGCATGCATGTTCATGGCGAAAACGCCAGTGGGGAAAGTCAGGTTTGTGCGGTGGTGCCGGTGGCGTATTCGATCGAACTGGCTGCTGCCGTTCGGGCTGTCTTTAACGGCCGTTGCGTTGCCGCTCGCGCCAGGGCGCGGGTCATGCGCCGCACCGCTTCTTCCAGTTCGATTTCATCCAGATAGCTGAAACCCAGGCGCAGATACGGCTGTTCGCGCTGGTGGAAATCGTAGCGTCTGGCGCCAAAGAACTGTACGCCCTCGCGTTCGCCTTCCGCGCTCCAGCGATCGATATCGATAGCCTCGTCCACGCGCGCCCATAACCCCAGGCCGCCGTCAGGAATGCGGAACTGCACGGCGCCGCCCAGATGGCGTTGCAATGCATCGGCGAGCACATCGCGGCGCGCGGCGTAGGTGCGTCGCATGCGGCGCATATGCCGCAGCCATTCACCGTCTTCGAACAGCTCGGCGACGGCGCATTCCATCGCCACATCGGTGCGTGGATCGCTGGCCGCACGCAAGCCTGCAAGATGACCGAACACTGCCGGCGGCGCATGGATAAAGCCGGTGCTGATGCCTGGCGCAAGCAGGTTGGACAGCGAGCCGATATAGATCACGTTGCTGCGGCCCGGTCCCGCGGCGATCGGTAGGATCGGTTTGCCGGCGTAATGGAATTCGTGGTCGTAGTCGTCTTCGATGATGGCGAAATGATGTTGCGTCGCCAGCGCCGCCAACCGCTCGCGACGCGCGGCCGACATCACGCAGGCGGTCGGAAACTGATGATGCGGCGTGAGGAACACGGCGCGGATGCGCTGGTGCTTCAATGCATCTTCCAGCGCGCTCACGTCCATGCCTTCGTCATCCACCGGCACCGGCAGCAACCGCGCACCGGCGAGCCGAAGCACGTTCCATGCAGGCGGATAACCGAAGCTTTCCACCGCCACCACATCGCCGGCCTTGAGCAGCATGCGCGCGACCAGGTCGATGCCTTGCTCGAGGCTGCGCGTCACCATCAAACACTCCGCCGTAGCGGGCAGCGCGCGCGTGCTGCGCAACATCTTCGCCAACTCCTCGCGCAGGCGCGGATGGCCGCACGGTTCCGCATAGCCGATCAACGAACGGCCGCGTTGCACGATCGCGCGGCGGAATGCGCGGGTAAGCGCTTCGGCGGGAAACAGGCGTGTGTCCGGCAGGCTGTGCGCGATCATCAAGCTGCCCGGTGGCGGCAGCTGCACGGCGGGAGCGGCATGCATGCGTTCGGCGAGTGCGAACGTGGGTGCATCGTTCGCTGCTGGCGCCACGTGCGCTGATGCGGGCAGCGATGGCGCCACGAAAGTGCCGCCACCGACGCGCGTATGCACCAGGCCTTCCGCGGCAAGTTCCTCGTAAGCGGCGACCACGGTGTTGCGATTCAAGCCAAGCTGTTCGGCCAGTTCGCGCGTGCCGGGCAATGCTTCGCTGGGCTTCAATCGGCCACGCCGGATGGCGTCGGCAATCGCCTGCGCGAGCTGCAGAAAGATCGGCAGTTCGCGGTGCGGATCGAGCGCAATGGTCAGTCCCCAACGGCGCATGGCGGGGACTATAGCGCGGACCGGACTAGCCGGTATCGCAAAAGTGGCGCTTTCAGTCGATTGCCGGACCGGCCACGCTTGGGTCGTTCGTCCCCACGGTTGATTCCAACCTCTACAACGTAAAAGGAGCATCCCATGCGTCGGTCAACGAGCGTGATAGTGGCGGCTTTGTGCGTGATGACGACGTCGGCGGCGATGGCCGGCAGGTACCAGGTACGCAATCTCGGTTCGCTGGGTGGCAGTTACACCGCGGGCATCAGCATCAATCGGCTGGGCCTGGTAAGCGGTTACGCCAACCTACCGGGCGACCAGAGCATGCACGCGACGCTCTGGTTGAATGGCAAGCCGCTCGATCTGGGTACGCTGGGCGGCCCCAACAGCGGCATCACCTGGCCGGTGAAAAATGATTACGGCGTGCTGGCCGGCATCGCCGAAACGGCGCAGCTCGATCCGCTCGGCGAAAACTGGAGCTGTTCGGCCTTTTTCCCGACCGTCACCGGCCATGTCTGCCGCGGCTTCGTGTGGCGTTGGGGCCATATGCATGCCTTGCCGACCCTGGGCGGCAACAACGGCTTTGCCGCTGGTGCGAACAATCTCGGCCAGGTCGTCGGTTGGGCCGAGAACACCGTGCGCGATCCCACCTGCGATCCCGCGTCCAAGCAGGTGCTGCAGTTCAAGCCGGTGGTGTGGGGGCCGGATGATGACGACATCCAGGCCTTGCCATTGATCGGCACGGATACCTCCGGCGCTGCCACCGCCATCAACGATCGCGGCCAGATCGTCGGCATTTCCGGTTTGTGCGATCAGGCGGTCGGGCGCAATTCGGCGATCCATGCGGTGCTGTGGCAAGACCATCGCGCGATCGATCTGGGCAACCTTGGCGGCGTGGCATGGAACACGCCGATGGCGATCAACGAGTTCGGCGTGGTGGTGGGCTTTGCGAACGTGCCGGGCGGCAAAAGCCCCGCAAGTTTTCATGAGCATGCGTTCGTGTGGACCGCCGCCACCGGCATGCGCGATCTCGGAACGTTGCCTGGCGACAGCACCAGCCAGGCGCTGGGCATCAACGACAAGGGCGTGATCGTAGGCGAATCATGCGGAGCGACCGGTTGCCGTGCTGTGCTGTGGCGGCGCGACGGCCACATGGTGGATCTCAATACCCGGGTTGCGCCCGGATACACCGATCGACTGGTGTTCGCCAATGACATCAACGATGCGGACGAAATCACCGGCGGAGCGACCAACGGAACGATCAGCTCGGCCTTCCTGGCCGTACCGGATCGACGCTGAGATGCGTGCCCTCCCCTGCAGGCAGCAGAGGAGGGCACATGCGTTTACAACAAGGGGATCAGCAACAAGGCCACGATGTTGATGATCTTGATCAACGGATTCACCGCCGGCCCGGCGGTATCTTTGTACGGATCGCCCACGGTATCGCCGGTGACGGCGGCCTTGTGCGCATCCGAACCCTTGCCGCCGAAGTTGCCATCCTCGATGTATTTCTTCGCGTTGTCCCAGGCGCCGCCGCCGGTGGTCATCGAGATGGCGACGAACAAGCCGGTGACGATGGTGCCGATGAGCAGGCCGCCCAGCGCGATGGGCCCGAGCGCGAAGCCGACGATGATCGGCACCAGCACCGGCAGCAACGAGGGAATCAGCATCTCGTTGATGGCCGACTTGGTCAGCATGTCCACCGCGCGCGAGTAATCCGGCTTGGTGGTGCCTTCCATGATGCCGCTGATTTCGCGGAACTGGCGGCGCACTTCTTCCACCACCGCACCGGCAGCGCGACCGACCGCTTCCATCGCCATCGCACCGAACAGGTACGGGATCAGGCCGCCGATCAGGAGGCCGACGATCACGCGATGATCGGACAGATCGAAGGCGAACACCGTGCCCGCATGATCCAGCGAGAGACGATGCGTGTAGTCGGCGAACAGCACCAACGCAGCCAGGCCGGCCGAACCGATCGCATAACCCTTGGTGACCGCTTTGGTGGTGTTGCCGACCGCATCGAGCGGATCGGTGACGCCGCGCACGTCCGGCGGCAGATCGGCCATTTCGGCGATGCCACCGGCGTTGTCGGTGATCGGACCATAGGCGTCGAGCGCGACTACCATGCCGGTCATCGACAACATCGCGGTGGCGGCCACGGCGATGCCGTATAGGCCCGCCAGCGCGTAGGCGCCCCAGATCGCCGCGCACACCGCCAGCACCGGCAAGGTGGTCGACTTCATCGACACGCCTAGGCCGGCGATGATGTTGGTGGCGTGACCGGTGGTGGACGATTTGGCCACATGCCGCACCGGCGCGTATTCGGTGGCGGTGTAGTACTCGGTGATCACCACGATCACGCCGGTCAGCACCAGCCCGATCAGCGCGCTGCCGTACAGGCGCGTGACGCCCAACGTGGCGTCGGCCATCAACGCCTTGGTGATCGGCCAGAACGCGATCGCCGCCAGCACGGCGGACACCATCACCCCCATGTACAGCGCGCTCATGATCTTCGCGCCGCCGCGTGCGCGCACGAAGAAGGTGCCGATCACCGAGGCGATGATCGATGCGCCACCGAGCAAGAGCGGATACAGCACCGCATTCACGCCCGCCTGCTCGCCGACCACGCCGCCGAGCAGCATGCTGGCGATCAGCGTTACCGCGTAGGTTTCGAACAGGTCGGCGGCCATGCCGGCGCAGTCGCCGACGTTGTCGCCCACGTTGTCGGCGATTACCGCGGGATTGCGCGGATCGTCTTCCGGAATGCCCGCTTCCACCTTGCCGACCAGGTCCGCACCCACGTCCGCACCCTTGGTGAAGATGCCGCCGCCCAGGCGCGCGAAGATCGAGATCAGTGAGGAGCCGAACGCGAGACCCACCATCGCATGCAACGCGCGGCCGTTGTCGTAGCCCATGTGCGTGAGCACCGCGAAATAGCCGGCCACGCCAAGCAAAGCCAGGCCCACCACCAGCATGCCGGTGATGGCGCCGCCGCGGAACGCCACGTTCAGTGCGGCAGCAAGCCCGCCACGTGCCGCTTCGGCCGTGCGCACATTGGCGCGCACCGAGACGTTCATGCCGATGTAGCCGGTAGCGCCGGACAACACCGCACCGATCGCAAAACCGATCGCCGTGCCCCAATCCAGGGCGAACCCGATGATCACCAGCAGCACCACGCCCACAAGCGCGATCGTGCGGTACTGGCGGTTGAGGTAGGCGCGCGCGCCTTCCTGGATAGCCGCGGCGATTTCCTGCATGCGCGGGTTGCCTGGTGATTTGGCCAGGATCCAGCGCACGGAAAACGCCCCGTACAAAATCGCCACGACCGCGCAAGCCAACGCGATCCACAAGCCATACTGCTGCAGCATCGGTGCCTCCCCATCAGTGGTGTCGGCCGTCCAGGATGGAACGGTCGGGTCGAGTATAGGCAGAGCTTGTGTGATGAAACGTTGTGCGGCGCGGCAGCTTGTCTCCCCTCTGCCATCGGGAGAGGGGCCGGGGGTGAGGGTTCGGGCGAAGCGCAATGATGGATTCTTGCGCGCGTTTCGTTATCGCGCGCTGATCGCAACCTCACCCCAACCCCTCTCCCGGTGGGCGAGGGGCTTCAATGCTCAACGCGCAAATTCGGCCAACTTCTTCGCCACCGCCACATTCTTCAACTGCACGTACTTCGGCAAACCCTCGCGCCCATACGGCGGTGGCGCTTCGCCGCGGATCAGCGGCGAGAGATAACGTCGCGCCGCAGCCGTGATGCCGAAGCCGTCGCGCGTGATGAAGCTCGCCGGCATTTTCTTCTCGTGATTGGCGATCTTCTCCAGCGGCGCCGATTCGATCTTCCAGCGATACGGCGCATCGGACGTGCGCACGATCACCGGCATCACCGCATTCATGCCGGCCAGCGCGTAATCCACCGCGGCCTTGCCAACGGCGAAGGCCTGATCGGCGTCGGTCTTCGAAGCCATGTGGCGCGCGGAACGCTGCAGGTAATCGGGTAGCGCCCAGTGGTACTTGTAGCCGAGCTTCTCCTTCACCAGCGCGGCCAGCACCGGCGCCACGCCGCCGAGCTGCGCGTGGCCGAACGAATCGGTGGAACCGGCCGAAAGGAATTCGCCATCGGCGCCGCGGATGCCTTCGGACGCCACTACCGTGCACCAGCCCACGCGCTCCACCGTGGCCTTTACCTTGTCGAGGAAGGCAGCCGGGTCGAACACGCGTTCCGGAAACAGGATGATGTGCGGCGCCGCGTCCGGCCCTTCGCCGGCCAGGCCGGATGCCGCGGCGATCCAGCCTGCATGACGGCCCATCACTTCCAGAATGAACACCTTGGTGGAGGTGTCGGCCATGGAGGCGACGTCCAGGCTCGCTTCCAGCGTGGAAACCGCGGTGTATTTGGCCACCGAGCCGAAGCCCGGGCAGCAGTCGGTGATCATCAGGTCGTTGTCGACCGTCTTGGGCACGCCGATGCAGCGGATGTCGTAATCCATCGCCTTGCCGATCTGGGAAATCTTCAGCGCGGTATCGGCCGAATCGTTGCCGCCGTTGTAGAGGAACCAGCGGATGTCATGCGCACGCAGCACTTCGATCAGCCGCTCGTACTCGGCGCGGTTGGCGTCCAGCGATTTCAGCTTGTACCGGCAGGAACCGAAGGCACCGCCCGGCGTGTGCCTGAGCGCCACGATGGCGGAAGCCGATTCCTTGGTGGTGTCGATCAGTTCCTCGCGCAGCGCGCCCAGGATGCCGTTGCGCGCCGCATACACCGGAACGCGATGGGCGCGGGCCGTCTGGATCACACCGGCGGCGGTGGCATTGATCACGGCGGTGACGCCGCCGGATTGGGCGTACAACAGGCGACCGGTGGCAGGACGGGCTTTGGACTTCATGTGCTGCGCTCCATAGGCATATGACAATTCGACGTCGATCACGGATCACATATTTATCAGCCACTTGGCGTGAATTCGAGGCGTGCGTCGTTTGACGCCACCCCCCGCAGACGCTACCTTGACCGGCATTCATCTAAGGAATCCTTGGTAACTGTCGCAGTGTGCGGCAGAACGCAAGGATCTGTGGAGTTCTATGCGACTTGTCCTCCTTGGCGCGCCCGGCTCGGGCAAGGGTACCCAGGCAGCCCGGCTGAAGGCCGATCTTGGCGTGCCGCACATTTCCACCGGCGACATGCTGCGCGCCGCGGTGAAAGCGGGCACCCCGCTGGGCATGAAAGCCAAGGCCGTGATGGACGCCGGCCAACTGGTCTCCGACGATCTCCTGCTCGGCATGCTCGAAGAGCGCCTGGCCGAACCCGACACGCGTCCCGGTTTCATCCTCGACGGCTACCCGCGCAATCTTGCGCAAGCCGATGCACTCGACCACCTGCTCACCAAGATCAGCCAGCCGCTGGATGCCGTGGTGAAGCTGGACGTGCCCAGCGAAGTGATCATCAAGCGCTGCGAAATCCGCTTCGCCGCCGAACACCGCAAGGACGACGACCCGGTGGTGGTGCGTGATCGCCTGAAGGTCTACGCCGAACAGACCGCGCCGGTGGCCGATTTCTACGCACGCCGCGGCAAGTTGCAGGTGGTGGATGGCGTGGGCGAGCTGGATGAAATCACGGCGCGCGTAAAGCGTGCGCTGGCCAATGAGAAGGCGGCCGCGCACGGCTGAGCTATAACCCAATGGCCCTCTCCCTCCGGGAGAGGGGACGGGATGAGGGTTCGGGCAAAGCGCATTGTCGAATACTTATGCCAGGTTGGATCATCCGGCCCTGATCGTACCCTCACCCCAACCCCTCTCCCGAAGGGAGAGGGGCTAAAAAAAGCACACGAGCTATTCATGCGTCTGCACATCCTCGGCATCTGCGGCACCTTCATGGGCGGCGTCGCCGCCCTCGCGCGCGAACTTGGCGAAACGGTGGAAGGCTCCGACGCCAACGTCTACCCGCCGATGAGCACCCAGCTCGAAGCGCTCGGCATCGAACTGATGCAGGGCTATAAGGCGCAATACCTGCAGCCTGCGCCGGACCTGGTGATCGTCGGCAACGCGATGACGCGCGGCAATCCGGCGGTCGAATACATGCTCGACCAGCGCTTGCGCTACGTGTCCGGCCCGCAATGGCTGGGCGAGCTCCTGCTGGTCGAACGTGAAGTGCTGGCGGTGGCCGGCACGCATGGCAAGACCACCACCACCAGCCTGCTTGCGCACCTGCTCGACAGCGCGGGACTGGCACCGGGTTTCCTGATCGGCGGCGTGCCGGGCAATTTCGGTATTTCCGCGCGGCTGGGGCAGGGCCGGCATTTCGTGATCGAGGCCGACGAATACGACAGCGCGTTCTTCGACAAGCGCTCCAAGTTCGTGCATTACCGCCCGCGCATCGCCATCCTCAACAACCTCGAATACGACCACGCGGATATCTTTCCGGATGTCGCCGCAATCCAGCGCCAGTTCCATCATCTGGTGCGCACTGTGCCGGGCAATGGCAGGCTGATCGTCAATGCGCACGATCAGTATCTGGCCGAGGTGCTGGCGATGGGTTGCTGGACGCCGGTGGAGACCTTCGGTATCGGCAAGGGCGATTGGCAAGCCACCTTGATCGCGGCCGACGGTTCGCATTTTTCCGTGCAGTATCGCGGCGAATCCGTCGGCGAGATCCGCTGGCCGCTGCTTGGCGATCACAGCGTGATGAACGCGCTGGCCGCATTGGCGGCGGCTACGGCGGCCGGCGCCGATCCACGCGCCTTGCTGCCGGCCTTCGCCAGCTTCGAAAGCGTAAAGCGGCGCATGGAAGTGGTGGGCGAGGTGCAAGGCGTGCGCGTCTATGACGATTTCGCGCATCACCCGACCGCGATCGCCACCACGCTGGCGGGCCTGCGCGCCAAAGTGGGTAGCGCGCGTATTTTGGTGGCGCTGGAACCGCGCTCCAATTCCATGCGCCTGGGCGCGCACGCCGAAGCGCTTGCGCCGTCGCTCGGCGATGCGGATGCCGTGGTTTTCCTGCATCGCCCCGAATTGCCGTGGGACGCGCGGCGCGTGACCGACGCCCTGCATGGACGCGCCAGCACCGCGCCGACCGTCGATGCATTGCTTGCATCGCTGAAATCGCAAACGCGTGCCGGCGACCACGTGGTGTTCATGTCCAACGGCGGCTTCGAGAACGCTCCGCGCCGCTTTGTCGAAGCGCTGGCCACGTAGGTTGGGTTAGCGCAGCGTAACCCAACAATATCGCCCGAATATGTTGGGTTACGCTGCGCTAACCCAACCTACATGACAGGTGCGTCGAAACGCGGCGCACGCGACACATATTCGCGCTGCGCGGCAAACCACACTCCCGCGCCAAACCCTAGCGCAACCAGCGCAAGCACGCCGCCGCCGAGCGCATAGCCGGCTTCGCCCACCAGCCAATAGCCGCCCCAATACACGGCCATGGTGCCCAACACCACCACAAGATTGACGATGGTGCGGCCGGCAGCGCCTTCCGGGCCGATCAGGTGCAGTGCAAGCGCTGCCAGGCTGGTGGCCAGGGACACGATGGTCGCCACGAACAGCATGCGCCACGGATCCGGCGCATGCACCAGCA
>CBJMMB010000064.1:0-21745 GCA_966430775.1 uncultured Dyella sp.
TCGCGAATACGGCTATGAGCTTTTTCAGGCGCTGGACCTGCTCGGCAGCCGCGTGCTGCGCGCGCTGGCCCTGCATATCGACCTGCCGGAGGATTACTTCGAAGACAAGGTCGACCAGGGCAACTCCATCCTGCGCCCGATCCATTACCCGCCGATCACACAGGAAAACATTCCGAACGTACGCGCTGGCGCACACGAAGACATCAACTTCATCACTTTGCTGGTGGGCGCCAGCGCCGAAGGACTGGAAGTGCTCACGCGCGAAGGCGAGTGGCTGCCCATCACCACCGAAGGCGACGCCATCGTGGTGAACATCGGCGACATGCTGCAACGCCTGACCAACCACGTGTATCCCTCCACCACGCATCGCGTGGTGAATCCGCAAAACGCCAATGCACGAAAGCCACGCTATTCCGTGCCGTACTTCCTGCATCCAAATCCGGACGTGGTGCTCGATCCACTGCCGCAATGCATAACGCCGGACAATCCGCGCCGCTACGACACCTCGATCACCTCGCACGACTACTTGATGCAACGCCTGCGCGAGATCAAGTTGATCTGACGAACTTCACTCTCGCCTCACCCTCCCCGTAGGTTGGGTAGAGGCGCCAGCCGAAACCCAACATCGCCATGTTCGAGATGGCAACGTTGGGTTTCGCCCTGGAGGGCTCTACCCAACCTACTGAGGCCCCCGGCTTGCGTTAAAGTCCCCAAGGCAACCCCGGAGCTTCGCCGCATGTCCGCCACACATCGCCACCCGCACAAAGAACGCCACTTCGCCGCATCCGACACCGTGCGCGACATTGTGCTGGGCATGGCCGATGGCCTCACCGTGCCGTTCGCACTCGCGGCCGGTCTTTCCGCCGCCAACGTCGCCAGCCGCGTGGTGGTGGTAGCCGGCGTTGCGGAAATCGCGGCGGGCGCCATCGCCATGGGCCTGGGCGGCTACCTCGCCGCGCGCGGCGATATCGATCACTACCACTCCGAGCGCAGCCGCGAATTTCGCGAAATCCGCGAACTGCAGCGTGAGGAAGAACGCGAGATCGTCGACATCTTCAAGCAATACGGCCTGGACCGCGCCGCCTGCGAACCGATCCTGACGCACTTCCGCAAGGATCACGACGCCTGGGTCGATTTCATGATGCGCTTCGAACTGGGGTTGGAAACGCCGGACCCCAGGCGCGCGTTACGCAGCGCGATCACCATCGGCGGCGCTTACATCGTTGGCGGCCTGGTGCCGCTCGCACCGTACATGTTGATTGCGCAATTGAAGCCGGCGCTGCTGGTATCCATTCTCTGCACCGGTATCGCATTGGCGCTGTTTGGTGCTGCAAAGAGCCGCTTCACCGGCGTGAGTATATGGCGCAGCGCATTGCAAACGGTTTTGATTGGCGGCCTGGCGTCAGCGACAGCATTTCTGCTTGCGCATTGGATCGGCGGTTCCTGATCTTCGCAACAGCAAACTCGCCCGGTCGTCATTCCGGCGAACGCCGGAATCCAGTACAAACATGCCGTGCGAAGCACTCAACATCACTTCAGTTTTGTGTGCTTCGCACGTGTATTTAGACTGGATTCCGGCGTTCGCCGGAATGACGGTAAGGCAAATATCCGCTTCTAGTTTCAATCACCCCGCATCCTGCGCCCGATACCGCTTCGACTGCTTCGCCGACATCTTCAACGCCATCCGATCCGGCATCAGCTTGAACAAGCCTTTGACCGTGCGATTGAACCGCCCCGTCACATGCACCGCTTCACCACGCTCCACCGCATCGATGCCTTCCTGCACCACATCTTCCGCACGCTGCCACATAAAGCTCGGCATCTTGCTAACCAGCGGACGCGTGCCCGTGACATCGTGAAACTCCGAATACGTAAACCCTGGACAAAGCGCGCACACATTCACGCCTGTGCCCAGGTTTTCCAGCGCCAACGACTGCGAAAACTTGATCATGTACGCCTTGCTCGCCGCATACAGCGTATGCCCCGCCGAACCCGGCACATGCCCCGCCAGCGACGCCACATTCACGATGCGCCCATAACCCCGCATGCGCATGCCGCGAACCAACTGCCACGCCAATTCAGTCGGCGCCGTCACCAACACGCGCAGAAAATCCGCATGCACCGGCCATTCGTTCTGATCGAACCGGCCCGGTACGCCGTAGCCGGCATTGTTGATCAGCCAATCCACCTGCAAGCCGCGTTGATCGAGCGCTGCGCAAAGCTGCTCCACCGCATGCGGATCGGCCAGATCGCAGGTCAACACCGTGGCGTTGACGCCGTGTTGACCATACAGCTCGGCCGCCAGCGCATCCAGGCGATCGGTGCGCCGCGCGGTCAGCACCAGATCGTGTCCGCGTGCGGCAAGCGCACGGGCAAAGGCAGCGCCGATGCCGGCGGATGCGCCGGTGATCAGGCTGAGCGGGCGGGCTTTCGTCATAAAGGGTTTTTCCTGGATCGATATAAACGACAAATCCCTCAGCACACGCGTTGCCGTGCCTGTGGACGGTGGTTAAGCTTGCCAGCTTTCATTTGTAACGGATGCGGGCATGCGTAAGAAACTCGTCGCCGGTAACTGGAAAATGCATGGCAGCCGTTCGATGGCTGAAGGCTTGGTGCAGGAGATCGCCAGCGCCGCGCCGCTCAACGATATCGATGTGCTGGTGCTGCCGCCGTATCCCTACCTCGCCCCGCTTACCGATAAATACGGCACGTCTGGCGTGGGTTTCGGTGCGCAGGACGTCAGCGAGCACCAGGGGCAGGGCGCCTTCACCGGCGAAGTGTCCGCCACCATGATCGCCGACCTCGGCTGCCGCTGGGCCCTGGTCGGCCATTCCGAGCGCCGCCACCATCACACCGAAAGCAACGAGAAGGTGGCGCGCAAGTTCGCCGCGGTACGCGCCGCCGGGCTCACCCCCATCCTGTGCGTGGGCGAGACCCTGCACCAGCGCGAAGCCGGGGAGACCATGGAGGTGATCCAGCAGCAGCTGCACGCCGTGCTGACGCTCAACGGCATCGGCAGCTTCGATACCGCCGTGATCTCCTACGAACCGGTCTGGGCCATCGGCACCGGCAAGACCGCCACCCCCGAGCAGGCCCAGGAAGTGCACGCGTTCATCCGTAGCCAATTGGCGCGGGAGGATGCTATGATCGCCCGTCTGACCCGACTGCTTTACGGCGGCAGCGTCAAGGCGGCCAACGCAGCAGAGTTGTTTGCGCAGCCGGACGTGGATGGGGGGTTGATCGGCGGCGCCTCGCTGGTGGCACCCGAATTCCTCGCCATCTGCAACGCAGCCCGTTAAGCACACCGAACCCTACGCGAGACCTCATGTTCGTCATCTTCAGCGTGTTCTACATCCTGATCGCTGCAGCGATGATCGTGCTGATCCTCATGCAGCGCGGCTCAGGCGCCGAGGCAGGTTCCGGCTTTGGCGCCGGCGCATCGGCCACCGTGTTCGGCGCCCGTGGCTCGGCCAACTTCCTATCGCGCTCCACCGCCGTGCTCGCCGCGCTGTTCTTCGCGCTCAGCCTCGGCATGGGCATTTATTTGAAGGTCAACGGCGGCGCCATCCGCCAGCAGCAGGCCAACAACGATCTCGGCGTGATGGCAGGACTTGGCAACAAGCCCGCCAAACCGCAAAATGCGCAGCCCGCCGCCCCGGCCCAGCCGCAGGCAGCGGTGCCGGCCCCGGCAGGAAACGGCGAAGTCCCCGCGGCCCAGCCGGCCCCGGCCAAGGCACAGCAGGGCGAAGTACCCGCCCCCACGGCCCCGGCAGCAGCATCCACGAGCAAGAAGTAACAATCGAAACACAAGCCCAGGTGGCGGAATTGGTAGACGCACTACCTTGAGGTGGTAGCGACGCAAGTCGTGGGGGTTCGAGTCCCCCCTTGGGCACCAATCGAAGGTTATCGAAGTTCTGGTACAGGATTTCGGTAGTGGAAAGAAGAAACCCGCCGGTTGGCGGGTTTTTTATGGCTGAGCAACAGGTTCAACAGCGTGGGCGCTGGGCTTCGTGTGAAAATCGATAACGGTGGTTTGCTGATACCGCTTTGTGCGTCGAGCGACAACGCCAAGTGCAACGATTATCTACTAAGGCCCCAGGCCTCATTGAAATTGCAGCAGCCAGTCACATATGCTTAGCTCGCCCGCTTGAAATAGAGAGCGGTTATGCAGTTGCCGTGTCAAGGGCGCCGGAGATGATCTCCGCCGCCCAGGCATGAGCGATCCACAGAATGATAGCTGTAATGATATTTAGCATGGTTATTCTTCCAGGGTTCAACTGTATCAGTTGTTCGATTGCACGCGGCCAGTCAAGAATTTCCACGTTTTCGACTGAATGACACCTTCGGGGTCACGAGCTGAGGGGGGATAAAATGGATTGCCGCAGTCCCGCCCCCCTCAGTTAACAGTTTCAGGCGACTATGCCTACGCCTGAAGACAAGCTCTTTGAGCCGAGACGTTACATGCACTTCGACGCGCCCATGAAGCGGAAGAAGTTGAAAGCGCGGATTAAGAATCCATCTACCGTCGCGAGTTGGCGCTTTTATCCTTTAATAAAAAAAGAAGCTGACCGCTCGAAAGTGCATCGGCCTGTGGCGTCGGCCAAGCCCATTATTAAGCCTAAGACAAGGCCTATATGTGCTGCGGGGCACAGTGACTCTTCGTTGTACGCCTACTACGCGAAGAAGCTTACAGATGTTTACGAGGAGAGATTGGCTGGTCTCGGTTTGGAAGAGTGTGCTACCGCATTTCGTTCTCTTGGTAAGTCCAACATCGATTTCGCTAAGGATGCATTCGACTGGATTGAATCCCATCGACCATGTGTCGCGATGGCATTCGACGTGAAGGGATTTTTCGATTCGCTCGATCACATTATTTTGAAGAAAATGTGGGCAACGGTTCTAGGAGAGACGAAGCTCCCGGCCGATCATTTCGCAATCTTCAGGTCGCTAGCCCGATATGCTTATGTCGATCGAGATGAGGTCTACAAGACGCTGGGTGTAAGTGTGTATAACCCTCGGGCAAACCACAGGAAGCGTCTTTGTACTGAAGAGGAATTCCGAAAGCTCGTGAGGCCACTAATTAGGGTTCATAACGACTCGAAGGGAATTCCGCAGGGCACACCCATCAGTGCTGCGTTGTCGAACATTTATATGCTTGATTTTGACAAAAATGTCGCCGCATTGATTTCATCTAAGGGCGGTCTCTATCGGCGCTATTGTGACGACATCCTCTGCGTTGTCCCGCCAGATTGCGTGGACGAGGTGCGTGTCGCGGTGGACACTGCGCTTGGAGAGATCAAACTTGAGCAGCAGGATGAAAAGTTCTCTATTCATCTGTATTCCTTAGGCGTCGCTAAATCAGTAAAACCCCTTCAGTATTTAGGGTTGACCTATGATGGCGTCGACATTCGGCTTAGGTCAACAGGGTTCGGTAGGTATTACAACAAGATGCGTTCGGGAGTTCGGGCTGCAAAAGGGGCGAGAAATAAGGCGGCTATTGAAGCAGGGGTCTCGGTAACTTCTATAAGGATTCATCGAAAGAAGATAAATCAGAAATTTAGCTATCTGGGCAGACGAAATTTTGTGTCCTATGCGCTGTCAGCAGCGAAGAAGACACAAAGTAAGGCGATTTTTCGCCAAATTAAGAGGCACTGGGGCATCCTGAACAGAAATGTAGAGGCCAAGGAAACTACGCCTTGATGCCCGCTATAGAGGCTTGAGTGGTGACTGGCCCTGGTTGGTCACCACCAGATTCTTCAGTTAGGACGTGCTTTCATCGGCCTCAAATTTCGAATCCGGATATTTTGGAAGATACCTCTCAGTAGGTGTTTTCCAGGCCAAGAAAAAATCCAAAGGATTTTGTTTTCCAATGAATTTTCGCGCTAGTTCAAGTCGTTCGAGAACCTCACAACGCTTTTCATCCGGTAGCTTGTGGGCGTGCTCTTCAATGCCTTGTAAAAACCTCCCAACGGCTACCGCTTCGGACCATGCCTGAATTATTTGATCTAGTTGTTGGCGACTGGCTTTGACGGCTTCATGAACTTTGTGGCGGTCTTCTTTTTGGAGACTGCTTTCATATTCTTTTTCCCATTTCAATCGAGCAAGCTCTGATTGGCGATCTGCTTCCTGCTTTTTAGCAATTAGTTCAATCGAAGCAATCTCCATCGCTTTAACAATCGAAGGAATCGCTTCTTTTAAAAGAGATGTCTTGCTTTCCTGCCAAATTTTTGACCATGTAACGTGGTGGTATGGCGAGTAAGCAATAAGTCGTAGCCTCCCTATCGGAAGATCCTTTGTTGTTGTCCATGTATGGTCAACATAATTTCGTGATGACTTTGGTGGGACATATTCAGCGTCCGGTATGTACTTTCCGCCTACGTGACGCATCAGCACGCTGTCGGACATTTCCAGGACCGCTAGGCCGATCGCTATTTCGCCCACATACGCCACAGTCGGCGTGCCCGGGTTACGTGTTCTGCCAGACGCGCGGGAGCGTCTGTGTAAGGTGAGAAACACAAAGTCATCCCTGGGAACTCGATATCGCTTCGAAAGCGTCGTCTCCATTTTGGAAGATGCCGACCGTTCAGTAGGTGATCGTATCCGTGCCGCAGCCGCCGTGCTCTACGTTAACCAGAACAAAGACATTATTCCTGATTCACTCGGGGTGATCGGAATTATCGACGACGATTATGCGCTCCTTATTGTCTTGGATCAGATAAACGGAACTTCGGGTGGCGCGCACCTACATTGGTCGGAAAGAACGGCTTCACTTTGGGACGAACTTCCATTTCTTCAGGGAGTTAATTTAAGTCACGGCGAAAATCCGATTTCGACGACTTGGTTAGATCGTGTAAATTCTTACGTATCGTATTCCCATGTAATGAAAGGTGAGCCGTCCCCACTGGTACTTCTTCAACCTTCGGTAGTTTGTTCGCCACTCCATGTAATTGTCACCCTCATAGGTCTTCTTGTTTTCGATGCGGTGACCTCTTCCAAAAGCAAAGCGCAGGCACTGCGTGATGGACAGACATACGAATTTGACAATGTGGTAGCGCAGTTTGAGGGGATTTCTGGGCCGCCCGATGATGGATGGCTACGTCTAAGAATGAGAGACGGTGTCATATACCATCCGCCGGGATTGGCGGACCGTATGGTACCGGTTGGCGCACGACGTCTTTCCTGGATGGAGGAATTCTCTTCGCAAACAAATTTGAAAAATGCCGATCCCATACAAAGGTTTTTCGACTGGGGAACAGCAGTCGGGTCCGCCTCCATCTCAAGCCAATTAATTCTGGTTGCCTCACGTCATCGTGTGATGAGTTTGTTTGAAGGTGTCCATTCAAATGGCGTAAAGCTGCTCGATCATGGGATCGTACGTTTTGTAGGCGAAGCGTCCAATGATATCGAAATGCGCGGGGCGCTTGTTTTGGTGGTGCCGTCGCTTAGCGGTGCACGTCTTATTTTAGATCGAGGAATTCGCGCTCAAACGATCGTGATTGACGGGTACCAACGAATCCACCGTGGACGTCATGAGTTGCCGTTTCTGGCGAATAGGAAACACGCTCCGTCGATCATCGTCTGGTCAACGAAGGGATATTTTCCAGTCACTCCCCCGGCATGGTTTGAACCATGCGAACTCCTTGAAGTTCGACCGGATGATCTGGCTGCTATTCTCGAGCTCGAAGACATGGACACCGATGCAGTACGCGCTTCACTTTGGGAAGCGGCGACATGTCCTGATGTGCAGTTGCGCATCGCAATCCGCGAACAATTGGACGAATGAGCCTGCAAAAATCTCCTTTTGTGCATTGCGATGTTCCTGAACAGCGCGGATGATTCCGCCACCTTGGCCGGGGTCGCTCCGGACAAGTTCTTGGGACAAGTGTCATCGTGACCAGGATTGCTACCGATGGACGAGAAAACATGCGTTATGGCGCGTGTTTTTTTGCGTAGGGAGGCATGTTCGCACCTCTCTTTTTTAAACGTGTCACGCAGTAATGACTTTCATCGAAGCCCTTCCATATGGAGGGAGGGTGGCGTGTTGCCGTATGCCGGCGTGGCCGGTTGTGGCGGCTTTTATTTCAATGCGCTAGTTGTCTACAGGGGGCGACAGTGGAACTGCATCGTTACGGTAGTTGGAAAGACGCGATTTGGCAGCGCGGCGCGCGTCAGGCGCGGACGCTGGTCGGCATGCTGCTGGTGCTGCTGGCTTCGCTGGGCGGCGGTTACGCTACCGCCCAGCAAGTGGAGCCGACCTTGCCGAGTTCGCAGCGGCAGACGATCAATCTTGCGGCGGGTATTCCGCAGTACATCGGCGATGCCAGCTCGACGTCGAATGCGCCGCAAAGCAACTGGTGGTTCGAGAACTCGAACAATTCGACGGCTTATGCAACACCGAGCTTCAACGAAAGCGCCGACACCACCGGCAACTGGATGCAGGTGGGTTTGCCCTACGACGCCAATATCCCCCGCACCTTCATCAACCAGGCGTCCGGTGGCGGGCAGGGTTCGCTGACGGGCAACTTCAACTGGTATCGCCTGCATTTCAAGGTGGATCCGACATACGCCGGGAAGAAGTTCCTGCTGGAGCTGGAAGGCTCGCATACCGGCGTGCAGGTCTTTATCAACGGCACGCTGCTCAAGGGTGCCAGCGCGGTGGCGGCCGATTCGCAGGCGACCCACGTGGTGGGCTTTGTGCCGGTGATCGTCGACTTGACGCCGTACATCACGGCCGATGGCAAAACGGACAACGTCATCGCCATCGACGTGTCGCGTGGTGCGCCGTGGTATGAGCAACCCAATTTCTCCGGCGCGTTCCGCTTCGGCCAGGCGATGGCGGGCTTGTTTCGCAACGTGAAGCTGTACGTGACCAACCCCATCCATATTCCGCCGAACGTTTATTCGAACCAGAAAACCTGGGGTACCTACGTCGGCACGGTTTCCGAGGTTCCCGCTGCGCAAGGCACTGCCACCGCCGCCTCGGCGGTCGTCGACGTGCAGACCAACGTGGTGAACGAGACATCCACGGCGCAGCAAGTCACGCTGACCACGCAGATCGTGGATGCCAAGGGCAATGTGGTGGTGACCGCGCCGCCGGTAACGCAGACGGTGCCGGCGATGACAGCCAGCACGTTTCCGTCCGGCGCCACGCCAATGTTCGATCAGAAGATCACCGTGCCCAATCCCACCTTGTGGTATCCGAACAACGCCACCTGCGGTACGCCCGCGGTGCTGTGCGGTTCGCCGTATCTGTACAAGGTTTATCACATCGTCAGCGTCAACGGCGTGGTGGTCGATTCCACGCAGGATACGCTCGGCATTCGCACCATCACGTGGGATGCGAACTTCCCGTATTTCAATGGCCATGCCGTGTACATGTGGGGCGGCTCGGGCCGTTACGACTATCCGGGGCTTGGCTCGTCGGTGCCGGACGAACAAGTGTGGCGCGACATGGCGCAACTTGCGGCGCAGGGCGGCAATGTCTATCGCCCGGGGCATTCGACCAGCAGCGAAGAGCTGGTGGCGGCCGCCGATGCCTACGGCATCATGATCGACCAGCCCAGCGGTGATGGCGAAGGCTACTGGAATGCCAGCTCCAATCCGAGCGCGGACGATCAGCAGCTGAAACAGGAACTGCATCGCGACATGATCATTCGCGATCGCAGCCATCCGTCGATTCTCGATTGGGAACGCGACAACGGCGGCATGAACACCACGCTTGCCACGCAACTGGGCACCATCGAGACGACCTGGGACAACATCAATCCGCGCGAAAGCGCCGACCGCACCTTCGGCCCTTCCTTCGGTTACATCGATGAGTGCGACGGCGCCGGTTGCGAAGCCGGCAACAAGCAGCAGAACCCGAACAACCCAGCGTTCGGCGCCGAGTATTGGGACAACATGGGTACCGGCCGCGGCCTGGCCTACGACTATGAGCTGGCCTTTGCCGCGCCGTATCTGGACGACTGGCGCAAGGGCAGGGCGGCCAACACCTTTGGCATGGCGCAGTGGTATTTCGCCGAATCGCCGGGTGAAGTGAGCTTGTGGGCGGAGTACCAGAACCAGCCCGACATGGTGAACTTCGTGCGTTCGCTCGGTTATTCCGATACCGACGCCAATCGCTTTCCGCGCTTGCTCTACTACATCTATCAGGCCAACTGGATCCCGTACACGGTGCAGCCGGTGGTGCATCTGGCGCATCACTGGAATCGCGCCTACGAATACACCGCAGGCACGCCGATTCAGGAGAACGCCTTCAGCAACTGCCCGTCGGTGCGCTTGCTGATCAACGGCCAGCCGAACGATCCGGTCACCGGCGCCTTGCTGGCGGACCAGGTGCCCAATCCGTGGAACATCAACTCCAGCGCCAACCTGGCGCAGAACACCACGGTGATGCCGGGGCAGGTGCACTGGATGGTGAACTGGGCGCCGGGCACGGTGACGGCGCAGTGCCTGGATGCCAACGGCAATCCGGTGGCCGGCGTAAGCGATACGCGCGCCACGGCTGGTGCGGAAGCGAAGATCGTGTTGAGCGTGGTACCGAATTTGACCAAGCCGGATGGCTCGGCCTTCCAGTGGACGGCGAACGGTTCGGATGCCGCGTTCGTCGTGGCCGAAGTGCAAGACGCCAATGGCAACCTGGTGCCCACGGCGGCGGACAACGTGACGTTCTCGGTAACGGGGCCAGCCGCGTACATGGGCGGCACGCAGCAGTTGGTGGCCGATCCGTCGTGGACCAACTACTACCAGGATGCTTATTCGCAAGCGCATAGCACGGTGATCCAGGGCGTGCCGTATGCCTTCTTCCATTCGCCCGGCGATCCGGAGCTGAACTTCGAAGGCGGCTTGCAGAAGATCGCACTGCGCAGCACCTTTATGCCCGGCACGGTCACGGTGACGGCCAGCGCACCGGGCTTGCAAAGCGGCAGCGTAACGTTGAATTCGGTCGCGCCGGTGGCGCCGTCGCAAACGCAGGCGCCGGTGATCATCGTGCCGCCGGTGGACGAAGCGACCACCTCCGGCTTCCCGGCGACGTTCACCGTGGTGGCATCCGGTTCGGGCACGCTGAGCTATCAGTGGTCCGACCGGAACGGCCCGATCAAGGGCACCACCAGTGCCACGTACACCACACCCGCAACCACCGCCGCCGACAACGGCGACACGTTCACGGTGACGATCGCCAGCAGCAACGGCACGGTGACGTCGACGCCGGTGACGCTCAGCGTCGATGCGCCGGCCAACGTGGTGATTATCACGCAGCCGGCGTCGCAAGCGGTGGTGGATGGCGAGTCGGCCACGCTCACGGTTGCAGCAACCGGTTCGCCCGCGATTACTTATCAGTGGTATCAGGTGGGTTCCGGTGCGATTGCCGGTGCCACCAGCGCGTCGTACACCACGCCGATCTTTACCGCGGCGGGCAACGCAACGTTCTATGTGGTGGTCAGTAACGATCTCGGCTCGGTGCAATCGTCCAATGCGGTGGTGACGATCGATGCGGCAACGCCGGTGTCCTTTACCACGCAACCGGCCAGCACCATCGTGCCGGTGAATGAGCCGGTGCAGTTCACAGCGGTCGTTGCCGGTTCAGCGCCCTATACCTATCAATGGCAGTTCACGCCGCCGGGCGGCTCGCCGACCATTCTTACCAGCGGCACGCAGCAGTCGAGCACGCTCAGCTATACGATTCCCGCGGTAAGCGTGGCGAACGTGGGCGCGTACACGGTAACGGTGACCAACGCGGCGGGCACGCTTGCCATCAGCAACGCGGCGAACATCACGCTGGCGCCGCCAGGCGTCAACCTTGCCTTGAATGCGCTCGCCACCAGCAGCAGTTCGCAGAACCCGTGCAACGATGCGACCACCACGCCGGCCTATTCGGGCGCCAATTGCCTGGGTGCAGGGAACGCCGTCGACGGCAATCTCGCTACGCGCTGGGGTTCGGCCACCGCCGGTGCGCCGCCGACACCCGCCGTGCCGGGCGTCGATCCGTCGTGGTTGCAGGTCGACCTGGGCTCGACGCAACCGTTCAATACCGTGGTGATCAATTGGGAAAACGCATACGCCACGCAGTATCAGATTCTCTACAGCAACGGCGATCCGAACGACCCGACTTCCTGGAAGACCGCATACAGCACCACCAATGGCGCAGGCGGCACGGAAACGCTCAGCTTTCCGACCGTGGCGGCACGCTATGTGCGCTTGAACGGCACGCAGCGCGCCACGCAATACGGTTATTCGGTGTATGAATTCCAGGTCTACAACGTGCCGCAATGCGGTGGCGCGTCGGAGCGCTATACCGTCAATGCATCCAACGCCAGCCTGGTGAAGGACAACCTCACCGGCCTTACCTGGACGCGCACCGTGAAGACGGATACCACGCCCGGTTCGCAGTTCACCGGCGTGAGCGCGCAGAACTATTGCGCGGGCATCAACATGCGCGTGCCGACGCAGTCGGAAGCGCAAACCATCAGCGGCGTGAACAATGCCACCTGTGCGTTCTCCGGCACGTGGAGCACGTGGACATCGACGGTCGATCCGAACGATGCCAGCAAGACCGCCGTGGTGAATTTCGACGGCAGCTCGGCGTATCAGGTCACCAACAACTATCCGGGTGCCACGCTGTGCGCGTCCGGCACCGATGCCGGCGCAGCGCCCACCATCACCACGCAGCCGGCCAATCAGGCCGTGACGCTTGGGCAGCCGGCCACCTTCAGCGTGGTGGCAACCGGCCTTGGCACGTTGAGTTATCAGTGGTCCAGGAATGGCATCGCGATCGCCGGCGCAACCTCCGCCAGCTACACCACGCCGCTCACCGTAGCCGCCGACAACGGCGCGGTGTTCAGCGTGGCGGTGGGCGACGTGTTTGGCACCATCAACAGCAATACCGCCACGCTTGTCGTGCAACAGAACAGTTGCACCGCCGCGCCGAGCGCGCCGGGAACCTTGGCCGCCACGGCGAATGGCTCCAGCCAGGTGAACCTGGCGTGGGGTGCGAGCACCGCGGGTAGCGCCTGCACCATCAGCTACAACGTGTATCGCAGTGGCAACGCCGGCTTTACGCCATCGGTCGCCAACCAGATCGCCACGACCTCCGGCACCACCTATGCGGATGCCAGCGTGGCTGCGGCGGCGACGTACTACTACATCGTTGAAGCCACGGATGCGACGGGCGCTTCGGCGGCTTCCAACACGGCTACTGCAACCACGTCCGTTTCCACCTGCACCAGCAATTGCACCAGTCCGGATGCGATTGCGATCAGCGCAGGCGGCCCCGGCGCCGGTTATTTCGCGGCCGATGAAGATTTCAACGGCGGCACGGCCTCCGGCAGCAATGCGGCGGTGAACATCAACGGCGTGAGCAATCCTGCGCCGCAGTCGGTGTACCAGCATCAGCGCTTCGGCAACTTCAGCTATACGTTGCCGGGCCTGACGGCGGGTACCAGCTATGTGGTGCGCCTGCATTTCGCGGAGACCTACTGGACGCAGGCCGGGCAGCGCGTGTTCAACGTCAGCATCAACGGCACGCAGGTGTTGACCAACTTCGACGTAGTGGCGGCGGCCGGTGGGCAGGACATCGCCGTGGTCGAGCAGTTCGCGGCCACCGCGAATGCGCAAGGCCAGATCGTGATTCAGTTCAGCACGATCAAGGACAACGCCGAAGTCAGCGGTATCGAAGTCGAAAACGCAACGGCAAGCAACACGCCGCCCAATGCACCGTCGAATCTATCGGCAACGGTGGCTTCGTCCAGCCAGATCAACTTGCGCTGGACGCCCTCGCTGACCTCGGGCGTAACGTACTCGGTGTACCGCAACGGCACGGCGGTGGCGCAGAATCTGTCTGCCAGCAGCTATAACGACAGCGGTTTGACGTCGTCGACCACGTACTCCTACACGGTCGTGGCGGTGGATTCGGTCGGTACGTCGATGTCTTCCAATACCGCTACCGCCACCACGTTCAATGTGGATTGCGTGACCGGTTGCGGTGCGGATGTGCTGGCGATCAGCGCCGGCGGTACCGCCTCAGGCGATTACGTGGCCGATGAAGATTTCAACGGCGGCGCGGCATCCGGCACGGGTTCGACCATCAACGTCGCCGGTGTGAGCAATCCTGCGCCGCAGTCGGTCTATCAGCACCAGCGCGTCGGCAACACCTTCAGCTACACGCTGCCGGGCTTGACCGCTGGTATCAGCTACACGGTGCGCTTGCACTTCGCCGAGTTCTACTGGACCAAGGCCGGGCAGCGCGTGTTCAACGTGAGCATCAACGGCACGCAGGTATTGAGCAACTTCGACATCGTCGCGACCGCGGGCGGGCAAGACATTGCCGTGGTCGAACCCTTCACGGCAACGGCGAATGCGCAAGGGAAGATCGTGCTGCAGTTCACCACCGTCACGGACAATGCCGAGATCAACGGTATCGAAGTGATCGCGCCGCCGCCCGCTGCACCGGGCAGCATCACGGCGACGGCGGTGTCCACCAGCCAGATCAATCTCAGCTGGCCGGGCTCGTCGGCGACGGGCGTGGTCTACGACATCTTCCGCAGCACCACGGCCGGCTTTACGCCATCGAGCGCCAACCTGATCGCCACCGCTACCGGCACCAGCTATTCGGATAGCGGGCTGGCGAACAACACCACGTACTACTACGTGGTCGAGGCATCCAACGCCACCGGCACCTCCGCACCGGCCGCGCAAGCCAGTGCCACCACGCAGGCGATTCCGCCGGCGCCGACGAACCTGACCGCCACGTCGGCGTCGTCCAGCGAAATCGACTTGAGCTGGACGGCATCGACGGCACCCGGTGTCACCTACACCATCACTCGCGACGGTACGGTCGTCGCGAGTGGCTTGACGGCTACCACGTATAGCGACACCGGTTTGGCTGCGTCGACCACATACAGCTATGCCGTCGATGCGGTCAATGCGGCTGGTGCATCCCCGGCGGATTCGGCCACGGCGACTACGGCGGCAACAGTCACAGCGTCCGCGCCGGCCATCATCACATCGCCTGTCAACCAAGCCGTGACGATCGGACGCACGGCCACGTTCTCGGTGTCGGCAAGCGGTGGATCGCTGGCTTACCAGTGGTACAAGAACAACACTGCCATCCAGGGCGCCACCAGCGCGAGCTACACCTCGCCCGGCACTACTTATGCGGACAACGCCGCCAGCTTTACGGTGACGGTGAGCAACGCCACCGGTTCGGTGACGTCGTCGGCTGCGACCTTGAGCGTGAACCTGGCGCCGAACTACACCGTCGTTCCGGGCTACATCGTCACCGACCTCAACAACAACACCCGCGGCGCATGGGCCGACAGCCAGATCTATGTCGAGATTCTCGGCAACGATCCGGCCACCGGCGCGCTGTCCTGGGTCAACTACGACGGCACCATCACGCCAGCCAAGGTCGCGGACAACACCGCCGCCAATGCATTGGTCGCGCCCAATGGGCAGACGTATCCGAACTACGCCTTCACGCTTGCGCAGGCCAACCATCAGCTCAAGCTGCCGCCGATCACCTCCGGCCGCATCTACATCTCCGAAGGCAGCCCGCTGTACATGCCGATCATGGCCGGCGCGAACGGCGGCAATAACGGCTACGCCGGACCGAATCCGCAGAACAACACCGATCCGAACATCAACGTTCACTACGATTGGTACGAGTTCAACTACGCCAGCAACGGCGGCATCTTCATCAACACCACCCAGGTAAACCAGTTCGGCTTGCCGCTGCTGCTGGACGTGTGGGGCGCCAACGAGACCTACCACATGCAGGTGGGCATCAACGAATCGATCGCCGACCTTGACCAGGAATACATCAGCCAGACGCCAGCCGCTTTCCACACGCCGACGCCGAACAGCTTGCGCATCCTGTCGCCGGCAGAAACCACGTTCAACGCAGGCGGCACCAACGGCCATTACTTCGACAGCACCATTGCCAGCGCATGGTCGCAATACAGCAGCTCGCCGGTGATCATCACCGTCAACGGCCGCCAATTCAGCGGCAAGGCTTCCGGCCCGACCTTGACCTTTACCGAGATCAACCCGGCCGCCGCCAACGTCGGCGAGACCTTCGTGGTGCAACAACCGTCCACGCAGGACATCTTGCTGTGCGCGGACACGATGGCTTCCGGTGTGGCGGGCAGTTCGCCGCAACAGCAGGATGAAAACGCCATCCAATTGCAGCTGGAAAACAAGATCTGCTCGGCGACCAATCGTGGCGTGCTGCTCAACACGGCGAACTGGGCGAATGCCTCGGCGTACTACCCCTTCTCGTCACCGGCGAACTTCTATGCGTGGTTCTGGCATCAGCACTCGGTAAGCGGCTTGGCCTATGGTTTCTCGTATGACGACAACAACGATCAAAGCACCACGGTAACCACGCAGCAGCCGGAGCATATGGCGTTCGGTATTGGATGGTAAGAAGCTGCAAGCCGAATCGTAGGTAGGGGTGCAAACCCCAACATCGGGATATGTCCGCGCATGGCAATGTTGGGGTTTTCACCCCAACCTACGGCAGTGTGGTGGAAGGAAAACACTATCGCTGCGTCGCCAGCTCAACGCTGCGCGGCGCAGCCAACCCGCCGTAATGCATATCGATATGACGAAGCAATTGCAAGGCTTCGTCAGTCTTGCCGCTTCGCATCCACTGCTGCGCTTGATCGAGTTGCGCGTCGAGCGCCTGTTGCAGATGGGCGCGACAGGCTGCGAGCTTGTCTGCTTCGGGTGGATGATGTTGTTCAAGCGCGATCAGGGCATGTTCCAGCGCGCCCGGTTCTGCAAGTTCATGGCTGACCCATGGCATAAGAATGGTCTGCACATCGGTGATGCACCATTCGGCCAGGGAATGTCGGCTATGGCTATCCATGTCCAGATGAAAACTATCCTGCTGGCCGGTGAGATAGACGAGTCGGCTGGAGGTCTGGAACTGTTCCAAAAGAGGCTTTGGTGGTGGGGGAATGGTATGGCCGACGGTATCGCTGCCGGCATCGAGCAAGGCGCCGTGGAACAGTTCCGGATAGCCCAACGCCAGGCGCATGGCGATACGTGAGCCACCAGAGAAGCCGCCGACATAGACCCGTTGCGGATCGACGTGATAGAGCGCCATGACATTGGTGGCGGCGAGCAAAGCGAGTGCTGCGCGCCGGTCGAATGCGTTGGCGTCGTTACCGGAGTTTGCTGCCGTAACCAGGATGAAGCCGTGGCGCTCCAACACCCGCGTCCAACGTGACGGTACTTCGGCCTGATCCCAGGGTGGCACGAACACAAGCAGGGCATACCCATTCGGCGGTTCTTTAGCCGGGACGTACATCGCAAAGCGTTCTTGCTTCAGCTCAACCGTTTGTTTGCGGCCCGCATCAGCGGCGGCGTGCGCCTGCATGCGTAAGGCATCGAATGGGCTCATCAGGCGACGAGCAAGTTCACCGCTGCTGGACAGGTCGCTGTAATGGGAGAACACCACGTCTTTAAGCAAGCCGGTGGCCACTTCCGCTGCCGCCGAACAAGACAGCAGAGCAAGAAAGACTAGCGTCAAGCCAGGCCGGTTCATCGCGGCAGGCTAGCACGTTGTTGATAGGCCGGCGTAGCGCAACGTGTTTGAACTGGATTCCGATCTTTGCCCACTGTTGTTCGGGAAAACGACATGTCTGCCTATTTAGGCAGCCCCAAAGCACCTCACCGTCATTCCGGCGAAGGCCGGAATCCATCTATATCCGTGCGGGATATATGTCGATGCAATGAAGGTTCTACACAACGCTCCCCATGGATTCCGGCCTTCGCCGGAATGACGATGCGCTCTGAAACAAGATTGCCGTGAATCACAACTTTCACCAGAATGATGGATAAAAACTGGGGATATCCCGCCCTTGACGCAAGCGTCACATAAACAAAGGACACGCCACCTTGAACCAACCCAACGAACTTCTTACGGCCGCGGACATCGCAGCAATGAGCGCCAAAGTTTCCGTCCACAACCTCAACCCCAACGCCATTCGCCACAAGAAATGCGTCGGCGATGCGACTGGGTTGACCCAGCTCGGCGCGATGATCATCACCATCATGCCGGGCCACGAATCGTCGGAATACCACCGGCACCTGTATGAAGAGGAATGCCTGTATATCTTCTCCGGCCATGGCGAAGCCACTATCGGGGATCAGGTATGCAACGTGGCTGCAGGCGATTTTCTTGGCTTTGCCCGACGCGGTCCGGCGCATGTGCTTACGAATACAGGCAGCGAGCCGCTGGTGTTCTTCGTGGTCGGGCAGCGCCTGGAGCAGGACGTATGCGATTACCCGCGCAAGGGCGTGCGGCTTTTTATCGCTGGCGAGGAAGAGGCCTATGTGGACCTTTGAAGGGCAGTATTCGCAACCGTGACCAATGGCCGATGGTCACTTCGATATATTGGATTACAACGAACGGTGGCGTTTGATAAACGCAGCAATATCCAATAAGTCGAGGTGACGCATGGTCCATAAGAAATGGGTAACCAGTACGATTGCCATGATCGGCTTGATGGTGGGCGGCATGGCCCACGCCCAGCAGCACAACACGCTCACCGCGCAGGAAAAAGCGCAAGGCTGGCAGTTGCTGTTCGATGGCAGCAGCCTGAGCGGCTGGCATTCCTATAACGCCAAGGCGCCAGGCAAGGATTGGAAGGTGCGCGATGGGGCGATTCTGCTGGAAAAGCAACCGAGCGATCCGCTGGCGGATTTCCAGGATCTGGTCACCGACGCCGAGTTCGGCAATTTCGACCTGAAGCTGTCATGGAAGATGAGTCCTTGCGCGGACAGCGGTGTGATGTTCTACGTGCACGAAGCGCCGAAATACCAATACACCTTCGAAACCGGTCCGGAAATGCAGATCGCGGACCTTGCCTGCACCAAGCCGGACAGCCGCGTGTTGTACGAGCGGTCCGGCGACCTGTTCGACCTGATTTCCTCGGACGTGGAGTGGGTGAACGAAGCCGGGCAGTGGAACGACTTTGAAATCATCGCCGATCACGGGCACCTGCAGTTCTTTCAGAACGGGCACAAGGTGATCGATACGCAATTGTGGAACGAGGATTGGAAGCGCCTCGTCGCGCGGACCAAGTTCAAGGCCTGGCCGGATTTCGCAAGGTTCCACGAAGGGCATATTTCCCTGCAGGGTACCGAGGACAAGGGCGTAACGCCGATACGATTCTGGTTTAGGGATATCAAAATCAGGAAATTGTGAGCTTTTGGCGAGCTTGCTTACATTTTTATCGGGATGCTTTATCTTGCGTCGTCGTCATTCCCGATTTTGTGCGTGGAGATAAAAACGTGAAGGTTTCGACCCCGCTTGCTTTTATCGTAACCATTGCCCTTGCAAGCAACATCGCTGCAGCCCAGTCAACGCCTGCAAACTCGTCCATTACCATCGTCCCCCCCAAGGCCGTAGGCGTGGTGAACGATCCCTGCGCCATGCTTCTTCCTCCGCCCGAGGTTCCCGGCCCCGCATTAAGGCATCGCACATCGCAAGAGGCCCTCGCCGCCGCGTCCAAAGCCTGGGACGAACAACACCAGCGTTACGATTTCGGCGGCTTGTGTCGCTATCGCCAGGCCAACACCACCTTGCCGCCGGCGACGGATCATCGCGTGGTCTTCATGGGCGACTCGATCACGCAGGCATGGATCGACGCAGATTCGGGCATGTTCACCAACGACGTGATCGACCGCGGCATCAGCGGGCAGACCACCGCGCAAATGCTGCTGCGTTTTCGCCAGGATGTGATCGATCTGCATCCGGCCGTGGTGCACATCCTGGCCGGCACCAACGACATTGCCGGCAATACCGGGCCGACGTCGATCGACGCGATCGAGGGCAATATCGAGAGCATGGTGGAGCTGGCGCGCGCGCACCATATCCGCGTGATCCTCGCCTCGATCACGCCGGTGGCCAAATACCCGTGGCGGCCGGAGGTGCAACCGGTCGAGACCATTCGCACGCTCAACGACTGGATGAAGGGGTATGCGAAGGAGAACGGGCTGGTGTACCTGGATTACTTCTCTTCGCTGGATGATGGCCATCGTGGGTTTATCGCCAAGCTGGCGATCGATGGGGTGCATCCCAATGCGGAGGGGTACGCGGTGATGGATAAGCTGGCGAAGCAGGCGATCAAAGAGGCGTTGTCGGCTGCGCCTTAGATTTTTTTGGGCCTGTATCTACACAATTCTCGAATGCTTCATTTCCCTCACCGTCATTCGGCGAAGGCCGGAATCCATCGCCAGTCCGAAGCATGGATTCCGGCCTTCGCCGGAATGACGGTGAGGAGTAAGTTGTTTTGTCGCGAGTGGCAGGAATATTGTTTCTGTGGAAACTCACCGCAACGTAAACGTCAACGTCCCATACCCCAATTGATCAAACCCACCACTGTTCGGCCCATAATTCCCACCGCCACCCTCCGGCCTCACCTTCAGCGCATACGCCTGCACATGTGGCGCCTTCAAGCCCTTCAACACCACGTAATGGTTGTAGAGCAGCTCCCAGATCGGCCGCACATTGCCGCGTCCACCAGCTGAAATCACATCCTGGGTGACATCGCTGTTCTTGTACGGCGTATAAGGCACATCCTCGCCAAGATTGTACTGGGCGGCGTATTCGGCGCCGCGCAATACGCGGTTGTTGTCGTAAGCGAACAGATCATCGCCCTGGTTCCAGGCCATCTGGCAGAAGGTGCCGAGCAGGGCGATATCCAGCATGGTGTGGCCCTGGTCGCGTCCGCTTTCCTGCACTTGTCCCAGGCCATTCGAATAGAGCTTCCACACGACGTGCTCGATGGCGCCGTTGCCATCGCCATGCTTGAAATAGGCGATGGCCTCGTCGTAGATGTCGCGCCGATCGGCCAGCACGCCGATCGCCAGCATCGATGCCATATTGGCCAAATCCCAGTTGGCCCAGTAGTGATCGATCTTCGCGCCGTTGTGGCGGGTGAGGAAATCATGGTTCATCGGATAGAACACATTGAGCATCATCGCCTGGAACCGATGGAAGTCGGCCGGTTGCCACTTGCGGTAGCTGCGCAGGATTTCCGCGGCGTTTGCCAGTTGATAGCCGTAGATGCCTGAAGCGAGAAAGCGATCGGAGCTGCCCTCGATCGCCGTCAGACTGCCGGACCACGCGTTGAGTACCGCGATCGCCTTGTCCGCATAGGCGTCGTCGCCGGAGATCTTCCAGCGCAGGCCCAGCGCGTACGCTGCGGCTGCATCGTTGTAGAGCGCGCCATAGTTTTCGTGATGGACGTGATCGGAACCGCGATAGACGATCGGTTGCGCATTCGGTTTCCAGTCGAGCGATGCATGGCGATTTGCGACAAGCAGTTGCCAGTCCTGCATCCATGGCTCGCGCTGTTGCGCGACGGCCGTGCGCATGCGCGTGAAATCGCCATCGGTATGCAGCAAACCAGGATGCACGAAGCCTGCTGATTTTGTATTGCCGTGGTCGGCGTGATGCTCGCTCGGCGCGGTGGCTGCGCAGCCGGAGCAGCTTACGGCGACGCAGGATAATGCGATCAGGTAGAGCGAAACGAAACGCATGACGAATGGCTCCAGGCTTCGTGCGGTGTTGGTAAAAGGAGCGTGCATCTTACCTTTCGCACGTGGCAGATCCGAACAATGCGTTGCGGATGATAGATGTCATCTATGCAACTGTGCTGGCCTTGAATGACATGTTGTGAACCCATCGTGGCGAAGCGATATAAACCGACTATCGCTTCCTTTTGAAATATCA
>CBJMMB010000065.1:0-21678 GCA_966430775.1 uncultured Dyella sp.
GACACACGGCTTCGATGTTGTGGCCATCCGGATCGAGCACGAACGCGCCGTAATAGTCCTGGTGATAGTGCGGACGAAGGCCCGGCGCGCCATTGTCGCGTCCGCCGGCCGCGATGGCCGCACGATGGAACGCATCGACCAGCGCGCGGCTGTTCACGCGAAAGGCCACGTGGATCGATTGTCCGCCAGGCGTGCCTTTGACGATCCAGAAATCCGGCTTGGACGGTTCGCCGAATCCTGCCACATCGCTGTGCCGGGTTGCCGAAGCGGGAAATTCCATCAGCAAGGCATAACTGATTGGCGCCAGCGCCTTGCTGTAGAAAGCCTTGCTCTTCTCGAAATCACTGACGGGAACGTTGAGGTGATCGATCATGAAACCTCTCCTCGTGCGTCTTAGCGTTGAAACTCGGTGGGCCGTTCGAGCTGGTAGATCGCATCCTGGATGTCGTCCAGTTTCTTGGACAGGATCGCCTGCGCGTCGTACAAGCCGCGATTGTAGAAATACGCGCCGATTTCCTTCGCGAAAAAATCGAGCAGGAATTCCGCATCGAAGCTGCCGATCTGTTGCTGCAGTTCTTCGGAGAAATACAGCTTGATCTTGCGGACGATCACGTCCTTTTCGGCTTGCGAGAAGGTGATGTCGGTCGTATCCATCGCGTCATCCTCTCATTGGTCCGCGATCTTCGCCTAACCTGCTTCACGCAGAAACGTACGCAAAAACGGAATCGTGATCCGCCGCTGCGCCGCCAGCGAGGCCTGATCCAGACGATCGAGCAGATCGAGCAACGCACCCAGGTCGCGCGCATAGCGGGCGAACAGCCAGTCGAGCACGCCCTCGTCCAGTTCGATGCCGCGCAGCGCGGCCTGCTGCTTGAGCACTTCGCGGCGCTCGCCATCTTCCAGCGGCTTGAGTGTGAACTGCGTGCACGCACCAAGCCGGGAGCGCAGGTCCGGCAGGTCCAGGCTGAGCTGCGCCGGCACGGCCTGTGCGGTGAAGATCAGCGCGGTGCCTTCGGCGCGGGCGCGATTGTAGAGATCGAACAGGGCATGTTCGGCATCGCGTTCGCCGGCAATGACGTCGATGTCATCGAGAGCGATCAGCTGGCTGCCGGCCACGCCGCGCAGCGCCATGAAGTGTTCGTGCAAGGTCTTCAACGGCAGGTATTGCACGGTGCGGCCGGCTTCGTGCGCGGCATGGCAGGCGGCCATCAACAAGTGGCTTTTGCCGCTGCCGGCGGCGCCGCTCAGATACACCCAGGGCGCGCCGGGCTGAACGGCTAGTGCTTGCACCGCAGCCAATGCCGCGGCGTTGGCGCCGGCATGGAAATGCTCGAAACGCTGGCGGCGAGGCCAGCGCAAGCCCAACGGAAGTTGCGTCGTCATGGTTCGTCGGTGCTGCCGGCAACGTGTACCGAGGCGTCACCGCTCACCGCCACGTCCACTTCGGCAATGACGCTGTCGGGTTCGCCCATTTCGGTATACAGATCGCTTTGCCGATAACGCTGCGCGAGATAGCGCAGCAGCACCAGGATCACCGAGGCCGCCGGCAAGGCCAGCAGTACGCCGAGAAAACCGAACAGGTAACCGCCCGCCAGCACGGCGAAGATCACCGCCACCGGATGCAGGCCGATCTTCTCGCCGACCAGCCGCGGCACCAGCACATAGCCTTCGAGCAACTGTCCGACCACGAACACGCCCACCACCATCAGCAGATGCGTCCAGTCGCCATGCTGCACCAGTGAGGCAATGATCGCCGCGGCGAAACCCGTAATGAAACCGAGATACGGCACGAAGCTGAGCAAGCCGGCCACCATGCCGATCAGCGGACCCACCGTAATGCCGACCAGCGTCAACGCCACGCCGTAATAGATCGCCAGCGCCAGCATCACCAGCAATTGCCCGCGCACGAATGCGCCGAGCACCACATTCGATTCGTGCGCCAGATGCGCGACGGTCGGCTCGACCGAACGCGGCAGCATGCGATCGATCCACGCCACCATGCGGTCCCAATCGCGCAACAGGTAAAACCACACCACCGGAATCAGCACCACGTTGGTCAGCCACGCGACCACGCCGAGGCCGGAGCGGGACAGCGTACCCAGCACCGAGCCGATGGAGCCGATATGTTCCTTGATCTGTTCGACCAGGCGATCGGTGTCGAAGGCTTTCGGATCCAGATGCAGCTTGGTCTGCAGCCACGGCACGGCCTTGTCCCTGCCCCATTCCACATAGGTGGGAAAGTTCTGCACCAGGTTCTCGATCTGTCGCGCGATCAGCGGCACCAGCAACAGCAGCACCGCGCAGATCACCAGGATCAGCACCACGAACACGATGCTTACCGCCAGCGTGCGCCCCAATCCCAGCCGTTCCAGCCGATCGGCCAGCGGATCGCTGAGATAGGCCAGCATGGCGGCGATCGCGAACGGCATCAGCACGGGCGCAAGCAGCCAGATCAGCAAGCCGATGGCTACGATGATCGCCAGCATCTGCCAGCGGCGGGACGTCTCTTGGCTTATGGACACGAAAGACTCGTTCTGAAGGTACGCCGATGCATTCTACCTGCAGGGATGCGCCCGGTAGGCTGGATAGAGCGCAGGCGAAACCCAGCATTGCGATGGCATGTCATCTGCGCGCGTTCCATGCACGATGGGACCAGTACCACACGTAATGCACGCCGCTCGCCACGCACAACACCGCCACCAACCAGCCGAGCGCATACGAACACAACGCGGGCCAGCGCGCCAATGCCAGCAACACCGTCAAGAGATAGATGATCTGCGCCAGCGTGCAGGCTTTCGACAACAGACTCGGCTGCGGCTCGATCGGCCCGATCAGCACCCGCCAGGCCAATGCGCCGGCGGCTATCACCGCATCCCGGCCGCAGACGATGGAGGCCAGCCACAACGGCACTTCCTGTCGCCAGGCGAGGATCACGAAGCAGCTGATCAAGAGCAGCTTGTCGGCGATCGCATCGAGCATGCCGCCGAGCCGGCTCTGCCAGTGATAGTGGCGCGCAAGAAAACCGTCCAGTCCATCCGACACGCCCGCCACTGCCACCAGGCCCAATGCGGACGGCCATTTCCCGTGCCACAGCAGCCAGCAGATCGGCGCCACCAGCAGCACGCGCAGCATCGAAATGGCGTTGGGCAGATGCCGCCAGGGAGAATGCGACGCAGTGGGCATCGCAGTGATCATGCTTTCAATGGAGCCAGCGCAGGCTGGCATCCGCACCGTCGTGAGAGCCGCCGTCCATCACGCGGCCGCCGGCCGAGAGATTGGTGACCAGATTGTCCAGCGGCATGCCGGCTTTCACCGCCAACAGCACGCCATCGTCCTGCGCGCCGATCGTGTAGATGCTGCGCACGGACGGATCGGCGCGCAGCGTCGCCAGCAGGTTGGCGTAATCCATCGCCGAGTGCAGGCCGCTCACCCACAGCTTGCCGTTGACGTCGCTGGTGGCAATCACGTTCAGCGCCTGGCCGAGGCGATCGGCGGCGCCCTTACCGGCATCGGCAAACAGGGCGTCCGGATTGTCGCCCTGGGCGTTCCAATGCTGCGATTGGCCGCCGCTGATCAGCGTCCAGTCGCCACTGTTGCCGTGCAGCTCGCCGATCAGCACCAGGCCGGTGTGGTAAAGCCGGCTGATCGCGGACAAGGCCGCCGGATCGGCGGCAGCCAGCTTGCCCAGGTCCGGCAGCTGGGCCGGATCGGCGTAGCTCATCTGATAGCCGCGCTTGCCGACCGCGCCGGTGAGCGCACCGAGCTCGTCCTTGCCGAGCAGATGGCCGTCGCTGCCCTTCACGATCAGCAACAGCGGCGGCTTGACGCCCGCGGTGGTGGCGCCCAGCTGCGTGACCAGCCGCTGCACCGCGCCCTGGTCGAAGGTGACCGTCAGCGTGAACGTAGGCGGATTGCCGCCATCGCCCTGGTACTGGAACTGCTTCACGATGCCGGCGGCGTTCTGCAGCGCCTCAGGATAACCGTTCTTGCTGGTCAGGTCCTGGCCGCCCGAGACGCGCACCAGCACCTGGCCCAGGGCCGCCTGGAACGCCTGATTACGCTGCGTGGCGCTGGTGTCGGGCACCGGCACCACCACGGTGTAAGGCGACGGCGAGGTGGTCTGCGCCTGCGCCACCGGGACGAGCCCCAGGACGAGGCCAAGCAGCAGGAGGGCGATCGGCAGGCGTGGCAAGCGCATGAGCGTTGGCTCTGTCTCAGGGGATAGGGATCGGACGAAAGTCTGCCCAATCCCACCCTTAACGTCTATCATTGGACGTTTCTTCGACGTCAGGTTGGCCATGTCCGACGCCCTTACCTACCGCGCCGCAGGCGTGGATATCGATGCCGGCAATGCCGTGGTCGAACGCATCAAACCGCTGGTGAAGCGCACCTTCCGCCCGGAGGTGATGGGCGGGCTCGGCGGCTTCGGCGGCTTGTTCAATCTCGGCACGCGCTACAAGGAGCCGGTGCTGGTCTCCGGCACCGACGGCGTGGGCACCAAGCTCAAGCTGGCGCAGCAGTTGAATCGTCACGATACGATCGGCATCGACCTGGTCGGCATGTGCGTGAACGACGTGCTGGTGCAAGGCGCGGAGCCTTTGTTCTTCCTCGACTACTTCGCCACCGGCAAGCTCGACGTGGACACTACCGTGGCCGTGGTCGGCGGCATCGCCAAGGGTTGCGAGCTGGCCGGGTGTGCGCTGATCGGCGGCGAAACGGCCGAGATGCCCGACATGTATCCGCCGGGTGAGTACGACCTGGCCGGCTTCACCGTCGGCGCGGTGGAAAAGGATGCGCTGCTCAGCGGCGATGACGTCGTCGCCGCCGACGTGATCCTCGCGGTCGCTTCGTCCGGTCCGCATTCGAACGGTTATTCGCTGATCCGCAAGATCGTCGAGCGCGCTGGTAATCCGCTGGATCTCGACCTGGGCGGCGTGAAGCTGGCCGATGCGCTGATGGCGCCGACCACCATCTACGTCAAGCCGATGCTGGAACTCTTGAAGTCAGCGCCGGTACACGGCATGGCGCACATCACCGGCGGCGGCCTGAAGGAAAACATCATCCGTGTTGTGCCCGACGGCCTCGGCCTGCAGCTCGACGCCAGCACCATCGTGCTCCCGCCGGTGTTCGACTGGCTGATGCGCGAAGGCAAGGTGGCGCGCGAGGAAATGTGGCGCACCTTCAATTGCGGCGTGGGCTTTACCGTGCTGCTGCCGCGCGATGCGGTGAGTGCCGCCTCCGATTTGCTCGCCAAGCATGGCTTGAAGAGCTGGGTGATTGGCGAAGTGGTGAAGGCGCAAGGCGACGAGCGCGTGCATATCGGCTAAGCGCGCTCTACTCCCTCTCCCCCATCTTTGATCAATAACGGGGGAGAGGGTCGGGGTGAGGGGCCAACCTCGCGGCTAATTTCAACGCTACCGCCAGCAAGCGCTCTTCCTCCCAGTCACTTACAACCTTCTCCGCAAGATTCCCCCCTCACCCCAGCCCTCTCCCCGGAGGGGAGAGGGAGTAAAAAGCGAACCCCATGCCAACACCTCTTCGCATCGCAGTATTAGCCTCCGGCCGCGGCAGCAACTTCGCCGCGCTGTTGGCTGCGCGCGAGCGCAACGCGCTGCCGGTGGAATTTGTGCTGGTCGCCAGCGACAAGACGGACGCGCCCGTGCTGCAACTTGCGCAGAGCGCGGGCATACCCACGATGGTGCTCGATCCAAGCGAATACACCGATCGCCGCGCCTACGATTTCGCCCTGTTCGACCGCATCGGCGCCAGCAAGCCCGACCTGCTCGTACTCGCCGGCTTCATGCGCATCATCGACGGGGAAGCGCTGAAGCCTTGGGCCGGGCGGATGATCAACATCCATCCTTCACTGCTGCCCAAATACCGCGGCCTGCATACGCACCGCCGCGCGCTGAAGGCCCGCGACGTCGAGCACGGCGCCAGCGTGCATTACGTCACGGCCGAGCTCGACGGCGGTCCGGTGATTGCGCAAGCCACGCTGTCGATCGAAGCGGGTGATAACGAGAACACCCTGGCCGCACGGCTGCTGCCGCTCGAGCATCAATTGCTGCCGGCCGTGATCGCCTTGATCGCCGCCGGCAGGCTCGCGCTCGACGAGCAAGGCGTCACGCTCGACGACGAACCGCTTCGCAAGCCCTTGCGCTGGCAGGACGGCGAACTGGTCCGCTGATTACGCGTTCAGGATGGGCGCGTACACTGCCGGTCCATGCGCATACTAAACCTCCCCCGCTCTCTTCTCGCCGGCCTCGTGCTGGCCGTCTCCACCAGCGCCGCGTTCGCCGCCCAGCCGACGCCGTTCACTGCCACCTACCAGGTCTCGCGCCAGGGCGAAGCGATGGGTGAAGCGACCATCACGCTGAAGTCGCTCGGCAACGGCCAGTACGAATACAGCAACCAGATCCACGGCACTTCCGGACTCGCCGCGATGCTGGGCGCCAATTCCAACGACGTCACGCGTTTCCGCTGGAACAACGATGCGCCGGAAACCGAAACCTATACGTCCAAGGTCGTGGCGCTGAAGACCAAGCAGCGCACCATGCAGGTGAACTGGGACACCAAGCAGGTAAGCGTGGATGAGGGCAAGGGTGTGACGAATTACGCCGCCGTGCCCGGCCTGGTCGATCGCAACACCATGTCGTATGCGCTGGGGCTGGCGTTGCGCAGCGGCAACCAGAACGTGACGCTGCCGGTGGGCGTGAAGCAGCGCGTGGAGCAGCAGCAGTTCAAGGTGCAAGGCACCGAAACGGTGAAAGTGCCGGCCGGCAGCTTTCAGGCGCAGCGTGTGACGCGCACCGATTCGGACAAGCATTTCGACGCGTGGTACGTGCCGAAGCAGTATCCGTTGCCGGTGAAGCTGGCGCAGAGCGACGGTGGGGATTTGACGCTGCAACTGGTGCGTTACAGCTCCCCGTAAACCCAAAACATGGCGACGTTGGGGTTTGCGCCCCAACCTACGTCAGGTCGGCAGGCGCCGGATGCGCGCACCCAGCGTGCTGAGCTTCTCTTCGATGTTCTCGTAGCCGCGGTCGATGTGATACACGCGATCGACCGTGGTGTCGCCTTGCGCGACCAGCCCGGCCAGCACCAGGCAGGCCGAGGCGCGCAGGTCGGTGGCCATGATCGGCGCGCCGCTCATCTTGTCCACGCCGCGGATGATCGCGGTGTTGCCTTCCAGGCGAATGTCCGCGCCCAGGCGCTGCAGTTCGTGCGCGTGCATGAAGCGGTTTTCGAACACGGTTTCGGTGATCACGCCCACGCCCTCGGCCACGCAGTTGAGCGCGGTGAACTGCGCCTGCATGTCGGTGGGAAACGCCGGGTACGGCGCGGTGGTGATGTTCACCGCCTTGGGACGGCGGCCCTGCATGTCCAGCTCGATCCAGTCCGGACCGGTGCTGACGTGTGCGCCGGCTTCCTCGAGCTTCACCAGCACCGCATCCAGCGTATTGGCGCGCGCGTTGCGGGCGCGCACCTTGCCGCCGGTCATCGCCGCGCCGACCAGGAAGGTGCCGGTTTCGATGCGGTCGGGCAGCACTTCGTAGTGACCGCCATGCAGGCGTTCCACACCATGGATCACCAAGGTGGACGTGCCGGCGCCTTCGATCTGCGCGCCCAGCGCATTGAGGCAATGGGCCAGGTCCACCACCTCCGGTTCCTGCGCCGCGTTTTCGATGACGCTGGTGCCGTCGGCCAGCACCGCCGCCATCATCACGTTCTCGGTGCCGGTGACGGTGACCATGTCCATCATGATGCGCGCGCCACGCAGCCGCTTGGCGCGCGCCTTGATGTAGCCGTTCTCCACGTCGATGTCCGCACCCAGCGCCTGCAGGCCGCGAATGTGCTGGTCCACCGGGCGCGAGCCGATCTGGCAGCCGCCCGGCAGCGAGACTTCCGCTTGGCCGAAGCGCGCCACCAGCGGCCCCAGCACCAGGATCGAGGCGCGCATGGTCTTCACCAGCTCGTACGGCGCGAAATAGCGGTCGGCGGAGCGCGGGTCCACCTGGATCTTCATGCGGTCGTCCAGCACCAGCTGCACGCCCATCTGGCCGAGCAGCTCCATGGTGGTGGTGACGTCGTGCAGGTGCGGCACGTTGCTGATGGTGACCGGCTCGTCGGCCAGCAGGCAGGAAGCGAGGATCGGCAGCACGGCGTTCTTGGCGCCGGAAATACCCACTTCACCACGTAGCGGCTCACCGCCGCTGATCAGGATTTTGGCCATCGGGAATTCCTAGAGAAAAACGAAAGCAGCTGCGGCAGCGTCAACGGCGCGCGGCGGCTTCTTCCGGCGTGAGAGTCTTGAGTGCGAGCGCGTGGATCGCGCCCCCCATGAGGTCACCCAAGGTGGCGTAGACCAGGCGATGGCGCGCCAAAGGCAGCTTGCCGGCGAATTGCGCGGCCACCACTTCCGCCTCGAAGTGCACCCCGTCGTCCCCCTGCACGCTCGCCTTTGCGCCGGGCAGGCCCGTTTCGATCATTGCCCGGATGCTGGCTGCGTCCATCGGTTTTCCAAGTGCTGAGATACTGAACGCCGGCTGCCAGCTGGTACAGGGCGAGCCATGGGCGACAGGCATCAAGATAGAATGCGAATATGCCATGTTAATGGAAATCCGCTGTCGCAGAAACGACACGAGCGTTTCGCCCCCTGCCCAGCACGCCCTACAGGACGCCTTACGACGCATGAACGCATCCATCACCAAAGCCAAATCCACCCGGGTGGATGCCGCCGCCATCGTGCGCAGCGCACGCACCGTCATCGCCACCGAAGCGGCCGCGATCCGGGCGCTGGAGCCGCGCATCGACCAGAGCTTCGTCGATGCCTGCCGGCTGATCCTGGCCTGCAGCGGGCGCGTGGTGGTCACCGGCATGGGCAAGTCCGGCCACGTGGGGCGCAAGATCGCCGCCACCCTGGCTTCCACCGGCACGCCGGCGTTCTTCGTGCATCCGGGCGAAGCCAGCCACGGTGATCTGGGCATGATCCTGCCGCAGGACGTGGTGCTGGCGCTGTCCAACTCGGGCGAGACGGACGAGATCCTGTTCATCCTGCCGGTGATCAAGCGCCAGGGCATTCCGCTGATCGCCCTGACCGGCAATCCCAACTCCTCCCTCGCCGGCCAGGCCGACGTGCACCTGGACGTGGGCATTTCCGCCGAAGCCTGCCCGCTCGGCCTGGCGCCGACGGCCAGCACCACCGCCGCGCTGGTGATGGGCGATGCGCTGGCCATCGCGCTCTTGGAAGCGCGCGGGTTTACCTCCGAGGACTTCGCGCGTTCCCATCCGGCGGGCAGCCTGGGGCGGCGTCTGTTGCTGCATATCAGCGACGTGATGCACACCGGCCCGGGCGTGCCGATGATCCACCCCGATGCGTCGCTGACCGAAGCCCTGATGGAAATGACCCGCAAGCACCTAGGCATGACCGCCGTGGTCGATCCCGACCAGCGCCTGCTGGGCGTGTTCACCGACGGCGACTTGCGCCGCGCACTGGACGACGACGGGGTGGACCTGCGCAATGCGCGCGTCAGCGACCTGATGACGCGCGGGCCCAAGGTGATCGGCGCGGACAAGCTGGCCATCGAAGCGGCGCAGCTGATGGAGAAGTACCAGATTCACGCCCTGCTGGTGGTCGATCACACGCAACGCGTGGTCGGCGCCTTGAACATCCACGACCTGCTGCGCGCACGCGTGGTCTGAAGCATCGGAACCGCTGCATGGATTATCTTTCCAACCTGCCTGCCGACGTGCTCGCACGCGCCGCCAAGATTCGCCTGGCTGCGTTCGACGTGGACGGCACGCTCACCGACGGCCGCCTGTGGTACAGCGAAAGCGGCCACGAAACCAAGGTGTTCCACGTGCACGACGGCCTGGGCCTGAAGCGCCTGCAGGCGCACGGCATCCAGGTGGCGATCGTCAGCGCGCGCATCAGTCATCCGGTCGCCTTGCGCGCGGAAGAACTGAACATCGCGCACGTCTATCAAGGCCAGAACGACAAACGCGAATGCCTGCGCCAGATGCTGGAAGCCTTGAACCTGCAGCCGGAACAGGCCGCCTTCGTCGGCGACGACCTGCCCGATCTTCCCGCCATGGGTCTGGCCGGGCTGGCCATCGCGGTGAACAACGCGCACCCCTGGGTGGCCGCGCGCGCGCATTGGCAAACCCGCCTGGGCGGCGGCATGGGCGCGGTGCGCGAAGCCTGCGACCTGATCCTGCATGCGCAAGGCAGGAGCGCGGCGGAGCAGGAGCACTGGCGGTGAGCGTTCGCCAATACCTGCGCGACAACCGCATCAACGTCGCCATCGTGCTGCTCGCCATCGCCGCGCCGGCCAGCTGGATGCTGCGCAGCTGGGTGGTGGGCGCGCCGCCGAGCAACGAGTTCGTCGGCCCGCCGGTGGCTGACTACGTGCTCTACAACTCGCAGGTGTGGAGCTACGACGTCGACGGCCAGCTCAGCTTCACCATGACCGCGCCACGCATGGACCGCCGCGGCGGCGACGATTCGCTCTACATCAACAAACCCGTGTTCGAGATCACCGCGAAAAAGCCGGGCGTGCCCAACTGGCAAGGCAATGCGCCGTTCGGCTGGGTCAACAAAAGCGGCACCGAGATGCGCCTGGATGGCGACGTCTACATGTACCGGCCTGCCTACGCGCAAGGTCCCATGGCAACATTGCACACCTCGAATGTCACCGGCTGGCCGAAGGAAAACCGCATGGAGACCGCGGCGCCGGCCACCCTGACGCAGGGACAAAGCGTAATGAACGGCGTTGGCATGCGTGCCAGCCTCAACGACAACCATTTGGAGCTGCTCCATGACGTGCACGGCATCCTGTATCCGCGCCAGAAGAACGCTACGACTCAGCCTGCTGGCCGCGGGGCTGCTGCTACTGCAACCGGCGCTCGCAAAGCAGGATGACCGCAACCAGCCCATCCACGTAGTGCATGCCGACAGCTTCGACGGCTACAACCAGCCCAACACCATCAGCACGTTCAAAGGCAACGTGCTGATCAACCAGGGCACGATGAAGCTCACCGGCGATGTCGCCAAGATCTACACCGCCAAGGAAGACACCTCGGTCGATCACATCGTCGTGACCGGCACGCCACAAAAACGTCCGCACATCGAGCAGATCGACGACAACGGCAACCTGATGACCGGCGACGCGGATCAGCTCTACTACGACAACGTCAACGGCGTGGCGATCCTCACCGGCAACGCCTACGTGCATCAGCAGAACAAGGGCGACGCGCGCGGCGCCAAGCTCACCTACAACACGCAGACCGGCTACATGGTCGGCGAAAGCGGCGGCGCGGGCCCGGTCACCATGACCTTCCTGCCCAAGCAGAAGCCGCTGCCGCCACCCAAGCATGGCGCGCCGGCCGCTACGCCCGCGCCCGCCAAGCCGTCATCCAACGCGCCGGCCTCCGCCAGCAGCGCACCGAAGGAATAACCGTTACATGCTTTCCGCAGAAGGTCTGCAAAAAAGTTTTCGCGCGCGCCAGGTCGTGCGCGACTTCGCGTTCTCGATCCGCCAGGGCGAAGTGGTGGGCCTGCTCGGCCCCAACGGCGCCGGCAAAACCACCTGCTTCTACATGATCGTGGGCCTGATCGAGGCCGATGCCGGGGCGATCAAGCTCGACAAACAGGACATCACCGGCCTGCCCATGCACGCGCGCGCCAAGCTCGGCATCGGCTATCTGCCGCAGGAAGCGTCCGTGTTCCGCCGCCTGAGCGTGGCCGACAACATCATGGCCGTGCTGGAATTGCGCACCGGGCTGGACCAGCGTAAGCGCGACGCCGAGCTGGAAAGCCTGCTGGATGAACTGAAGATCGCGCACATCGCCGGCCAGAAAGGCATCAGCCTGTCCGGCGGCGAGCGCCGCCGCGTGGAGATTGCACGCGCCCTCGCCGCACAGCCGCGCTACATGCTGCTGGACGAACCGTTCGCCGGCGTGGACCCGATTTCGGTGGGCGAGATCCAGCGCATCGTGCGGCACTTGAAGGAACGCGGCATCGGCGTGCTGATCACCGACCACAACGTGCGCGAGACGCTGGGCATCTGCGATCGCGCCTACATCATGAACGAGGGCGAGGTGCTCTCGCGCGGTACGCCGGCGCATATCCTGGCCGACGAGCGGGTGCGCGAAGTGTACCTGGGTCGGGAATTCCGTCTCTGACGAATCACGTTGTAATACTCCAACTTTTTCACTCGCACAAGCCGAAGTTGCGCCGTTTCACATTCGTATGACGGCGCTACGGTTCCCGCCCCGGCGACTATTGGCCGGCGTTCGTATGAAGGGTTAGGATGCACTCGGCTAAACCCGTTTGGCAGGCATGAAACCAGGGCTCCAGTTCCGACTCAATCAACAGCTGGCTCTTACGCCGCAGTTGCAACAGGCCATACGCCTTTTGCAGTTGTCGCAACTGGAGCTGGCCGCCGAGTTGCGTCAGCTCGCCGAGAGCAACCCGCTGCTCGAATTTGCCGAAGACGCGTCGCTGGAGCAGGACGAAGCCGAAGCCGACGGCGAGTACGACAACGAATTCGAATCGTTGAACTCCCTCAGCAGCAATTCCACCTCCAGCAGCGACACCAACGACGAAGCGCCTGAGTGGACCGAGCCGGAAATCAGCTCCGACGAGCCGATCGATTTCTCCGCCAGCAACGGCAGCGGCAACGGCAGTTCCGGCAATCGCGACGAAGACGGCATGGAACCGCAGAACGCGGCGCCCGAATCCTTGCAGGAACACCTGCTGTGGCAGCTCAACCTCACGCCGATGGAACCGCGCGCCAAGGCGATCGCCACCGTGCTGATCGACGCGCTCAATACCGACGGTTATCTCGGCGAAGGCATCGACGCGGTGCTCGCCGCGCTGCCGCCGCATCTGAAGGCCACGGCCGACGAAGTGGAAGCGGTGCGCCGCCAGTTGCAGCGCTTCGATCCGGCCGGCGTGGCCAGCATCGATCTTCCCGACTGCCTGCGCGCGCAGCTCGAGCAGTTCAATCCGGGCACGCCACATCGCGAGCTCGCCTTGCAGATCGTGCAGCAGGAACTGGAACTCCTGGCGCGCAACGACATGGCCAAGCTGGCCCGCCGCCTGCACGCCACCGAGGAAGAAGTCACCGCCGCGGCCATTCTCATCCGCAGCCTGGATCCGCGTCCGGGTGCGGCGATGGACACCACGCCGGTGGAATACGTCGCGCCGGATGTCTACGCGCGCAAGGACGGCACGCGCTGGCGCGTGCTGATCAATCCGGACAGCCAACCCAAGCTCAGCCTCAACCAGCACTACTGCAGCCTGATCGCACAGGCGCGTGGTGAAGACGCCAGCTGGATGCGCGGCCAGTTGCAGGAAGCGCGCTGGCTGATCAAGAGTTTGGAGTCGCGTGCCGAAACACTCCTTAAGGTGGCCGAAGCGATCGTGCGCCGGCAGAGCGCCTTCCTGGACTACGGTCCGGAAGCGATGCAACCGCTGGTGCTGCGCGAAGTGGCCGAGGAAGTGGGCATGCACGAATCGACGATTTCACGTGTAACTACCCGCAAGTACATCCACACGCCGCGCGGCACGTACGAGCTGAAGTATTTCTTCTCCAGCGGCGTTTCCACCGAAGACGGCGGCACCGCGTCCGCCACCGCCATCCAGGCCATGCTGCGCAAGCTGGTCGACCACGAAGATCCACGCAAACCGCTCTCCGACCAGGCGCTTGCCGAGGAGCTGCACAACAAGGGCATTCAGGTAGCACGCCGCACGGTGGCGAAATACCGGGAGATCCTGCGCATTCCAAGCTCGAGCGAGCGACAGCGCAGCAGCTGAATCACGCGACCCGGTCACACACCGGGAACTTGCACGGCGGTAGAACAATCCCATATTGCAAATAAGGTCTAGCTTCACGATGCAACGATCGCTCGATATCGATCCGCGCATCGATCAACGCCGCCATTGGCGGCCAGCTCTAGAAGGAGGCGTACCATGCAATTCCAACTCAGTGGCCAACGGATCGAAGTGACCCCGGCTTTGCGCACCCGTGCCGAAGCCAAGCTTGACCGATTGACCCGCCTCGATGACCGCATAGTCAGCCTGAACGTGGTGCTTTCGGTGGACAAGCTGCAGCAATGCGCCGAAGGCACACTCAAGGTCGCGGGCAATACCCTGCACGCCGAAGCCACCGAGAACGACATGTACGCCTCGATCGACGTCCTGTTCGACAAGCTCGTCGACCAGCTTCGTCGTTATCGCGAAAAGCTGTGCGACAAGCATCAGCGTGAAGTAAGAGAAATCCGTCAGTACGGTTAATTCCGCTTCATCTCCCTCTCCCCTTCGGGGAGAGGGGTTGGGGTGAGGGGCGCCCCCCGTAGGTTGGGGTGCAAACCCCAACACCTCCTTCCCATGAACCTGGTGATGTTGGGGTTTGCACCCCAACCTACGATTCCAGAGAGAACATCGCAAAAACTGGCACAATGTCCCCTGCCGCCGCCTCCCATCCAGGCAGCCACGCGGTAAAGGGACTGTCCTTGGAACGCCTCACTGCACGACAACTCTTCGACGACATCCACGAGCGCATGGCCTTGCGCTGGGTGGCCGGCATGCGCGGCGAAACGCGCGTGCTCGAATACGGCTCCACACCGGCCCGCCGTCCCTCGCTGGTGGGCTATCTCAACGTCATCTATCCGAACAAGATCCAGATCGTCGGCACCGAGGAGCTGAGCTACCTCGACAGCCTCGATTCGCGCCAGCGCTGGGAAGTGATCCACAAGGCCGCGGCGACGCATCCGGTCGCCTTCATCGTGACCAAGGACCAGGCCATTCCCGCCGACCTGCGCGAAGTGGCCGAAGAAACCGATACACCGCTGTGGATCAGCGCCAAGCGCGGCCATGAGCTGCTCACCTGGATGCAATACCATCTGGCGCGCAGCATGGCGCCGCGCCTCACCTTGCACGGCGTGCTGCTGGAAGTGTTCTCCATCGGCGTGCTGATCACCGGCGAGGCCGGCTCCGGCAAAAGCGAGCTCGCGCTGGAACTGATCAGCCGCGGCCATCGCCTGGTGGCCGACGATGCGCCCGAATTCACGCTGATCGCGCCGGACGTGATCGACGGCGCCTGCCCGGAACTGCTGCAGGATCTCCTGGAAGTGCGCGGCCTGGGCGTATTGAACGTACGCGAGATGTTCGGCCACACCTCGGTGAAGCAATCGAAGTACCTGCGCCTGGTCATCAATCTCAAGCCTTTGCGCGACGGTGACAACGTCGATGCGCTCACCCGTCTCACCGGCGATGTGGGCCATCGTGAAATCTTCGACGTGCAGGTGCCGATGATCACCCTGCCCGTCGCGCCCGGCCGCAACCTGGCGGTGCTGGTGGAAGCGGCGGTGCGCAGCCATATGTTGAAGAGCAAGGGCATCGATCCGGCGCAAAGCTTCATGGACCGCCAAGCCCACCAGATGCGCCGACTGCCTCCTTGGTGAACGCATGAGCCAGTACGAAGGTTTGATTTCCAACGACGACCCGAACGCCATCCACCTGGTGGTGCTCACCGGCATGTCCGGCGGCGGCAAGACGGTCGCCTTGCGTGCGCTGGAAGACCTGGATTTCTACTGCGTCGACAACCTGCCCAGCGTGCTGCTGCCGGAACTGGTGGCGGCGGCGACACGTGGCGACAGCCGGCGCCGACGCATCGCAGTGGGCGTGGACGTGCGCAGCCGCGCCGAGGATTTTCAGCACATGCCGCAGGTGCTGTCGGCCTTGGCCGCCACCGTGCAGGTGCATCTGATCTTTCTCGATTGCAACGACGCGGTGCTGATGAAGCGTTTCTCCGAAACGCGCCGCCGCCATCCGCTGGCCGTGCGCGGCCGCTCGCTGGCCGATGCGATCGCCGAGGAACGCCGCCTGCTGCGCCCGCTGATGGCGATCGCCGAACGCGTGATCGACTCCAGCGATTTGAACGTGCATCAGCTGCGCCGCCTGATCGCCACCGGTTACGCGCAGACCACCGCGGGGCTGACGCTGATGTTCCAGTCGTTCGCGTTCCGCCGCGGGCTGCCGCTGGATTCGGATTTCGTGTTCGACGCGCGCTGCCTGCCCAACCCGCATTGGGAACCCACGCTGCGCCCGCTGTCCGGCAAGGACGCGGCCGTGCGCGACTTCCTCGAGAACCAGCCGATCGTCGGCGAATACGTCGCCGACACCGCGCGCTGGCTGGATGCCTGGCTGCCGCGCTTCGAAGCCGACGATCGCAGTTACGTGACCATTTCCATCGGCTGCACCGGCGGGCGCCATCGTTCGGTGTACCTGGTCGAGAAACTCGCCGCGCACTATCGCACCACGCGCGAAGGCGTTCTCACTTTTCATCGCGAACTTGAGTGATGTTTATGCTGTCTTTGACAAACCTGCCTGAAGCCGCCGTGTCATGACCGTCGGCGTGCTTCTGATGACCCACGAGTCGGTCGGCCAGGCGCTGGTGAAAGCCGCACGTCACGTGCTGCCGAAACTGCCGCTCAGGGTCGCCACCGTGGAAGTGCCCGCGCGGGCCGATCCGGATGTGATGCGCACGCTGACCGCCAAGCATGCGCGTGAACTGGATCAAGGCGAGGGTGTGCTGGTGCTGGCCGATCTGTATGGCGCGACGCCTTGCAACATCGGGCTGTCGCTGAGTGCCGTGGGAGTAAAGCTACGCTGTGTTTCGGGACTGAACCTGCCCATGCTGCTGCGCGTACTCAACTACGCCGACAAGCCGCTGGACGAACTTGCGGAAATCGCGGCCAGCGGCGGTCGCGGAGGAATCTTCATCGACCATGCTTGAAAAAGAAATCGTCGTCTCCAACAAACTGGGCTTGCATGCCCGCGCATCGGCGAAGCTGGTGCAACTCGTGCAAAGTTTCAAATCCACCGTGTGGTTGATCAGCAAGGGACGCGAAGTGAATGCGCAAAGCATCATGGGCGTGATGATGCTGGCCGCGGGCATCGGCACGCCGCTGACCGTGCGTGCGGATGGCCCGGATGAATCGGCCGCGCTCAGCGCGGTGATCGATCTGTTCGAACGCAAATTCGATGAAGGGGCGTGAATGGTGCCGGGAATCGGGAATCGTCAATCGGAAATCGTAGAAGCAGCCTTCCGCGCTGGACGGATCGCTGCGGCCACGATTGACGATTCACTATTGACGATTCACGCCGGCCCGGAGGGCCGCCCATGAGGCAAATCCTCGCCGGCACCATGGCATCGCGCGGCATGACGCTCGGCCGCGCCCGCCTCGTGCAGCCCAGCCGCTACCTGGTCGATACGCGACCGCTCACCGAGGAAGAAGTCCCCTCCGAACTCGAGCACCTGCATACCGCGCTGGATACCGCGCGGCAGGAACTGCACGAGCTGCGTGGCAAGCTGCATGGTGCGCTGGCGCGCGAAGTCAACGAATTCATCGACGCGCATAGCCTGTTGCTGGACGACGCCGAGCTGCTGCGCGGCCTGGACGAGATGATCACCATCGGCCGCTATCGCGCCGGCGCTGCGCTTAAGAAACAGCGCGATCGCCTCGCCGGCGTGTTCGCCGCGATGGACGATCCGTACTTGCGCAGCCGCATGGAAGACGTCGACCAGGTGATCGGCCGCGTCATCTCCGCCCTGCAGCGCCAGACCAGCGTGGAAGAACGCAAGCTGGCCGCACGCGTGGGCGAGATACTGGTGGCCGACACCATCGCGCCGGCCGACATGGCGCACCTGGCCGGCAACGGCCTGCTCGGCGTGATCACCAGTTCCGGCAGCCCGTATTCGCACAGCGCGATTCTTGCGCGCAGCCTCAACCTGCCGATGCTGGTGGGCACGCGCGATGCGCTGTCCACCATCCATGACGACGACTTGATCCTGCTCGACACCGAACACGGCGAAGCGGTGGTGCATCCTACCGCGCAGGATCTCGCACGCTACCGCGCGTGGCAGCGCGAAGCGATCCAGGAAGGCCGCAGGCTCGCCAGCCTGGCGAATGCGCCCACCCTTACGCGTGATGGCATGCACGTACGCTTGCTGGCGAACGCCGAATCGCCCGGCGACGTCGCCCTCGCCCGTGCGCGCGGCGCCGACGGCGTCGGCCTGTATCGCACGGAATTCCTGTTTCTGCGCCACAAGGGTCTGCCGTCGGAAGACGAGCAGTTCAACGCCTACCGCGACGTGGTGCTCGGCATGGGCGGCGCGCCGGTCACCATCCGCACGCTCGATCTCGGTGCGGACAAGGCCGACGCCGCCGGCCTGGTGATTCGCGGCGAAGAAAACCCTGCGCTGGGTGTGCGCGGTGTGCGTCTGTCGCTGCGCCATCCGGCCGTGTTCACCACGCAGATCCGCGCCATCCTGCGCGCCGCCTGCTACGGCCCGGTGCGCGTGCTGGTGCCGATGGTGACGCAGCCGGATGAACTGATCGCCGTGCGCACGCTGTTCAAGCTGGCGCGGCAGGAACTCAAGCGCGAGAACATCGACTTGCCGGAAAAACTTCCGCTGGGCGCGATGATCGAAGTACCCGCCGCCGCCATCAACGTGCGTGCGCTGCTCGAACACGCCGACTTCCTCGCCATCGGCACCAACGACCTGGCGCAATACGTGCTCGCCGCCGACCGCGGCAACGACGCGCTGGAAAACATCTACAACCCGCTGCAGCCCGCGCTGCTGCGCCTGATCTCACACGTGATCTCCGCCGGCCGCCGCGCCGGCAAGCCGGTCAGCCTGTGCGGCGAAATCGGCGGCGACGAAAACTTCACCGCGTTGCTGCTCGCGCTAGGCCTCAACGAATTCAGCATGCACCCCAGCCGCATCCTGCATGTGCGCGATCGCCTCGCTGCGCTCGACTACGCCAAGCTGCGCAGCTTCGCGCCGCGCCTGATTCGTGCCTGCACGCATGAAGAAGCCGAAGCTTTGTTGCAGGCGGTCACCGGCAGCCTTTGCAGCTGACAGATCGCGGCAAGCCTCAACGGCATCGTCATCCACGCATTCCTGTGTTGGGGTTTGCACCCCAACCTACGCGCGATCTTCGTAGGTTGGGGTGCAAAGCCCAACCCAGCCATTCGCGAAAAACATGCCCCATCACCCGCGTACATTGAGAAATCATTTAGAAGTTCGTACGCCTCTTAAATAAAAAACTCGTACTTATCCCAATTCGGATGACTTGCATATCATCGCCTTTGCGCAACCGCTTCAATAGTTCACGTCGAACAGACGAAGCCATCTCTTGCGGATCGCTTAAGGCGAACGAAGGTACGCATTCATTCGAAGCGCATTTTCGGCTTTTCTTCGCCAAGCCTCGCGCAACACCGAACCAGCATTCGTCTTGATCAGTTCGACAGCGGGCCACGCGGCGTCACCGATGAATTCGGGCTTGCCGGTGAGTTGGTGATCGAGCCCGAGCAAGGAAGAAGAAGAAACTTCAAGGAAGAAGCGGAGCCGGTGCGCATGCGCCGGCTTTTTTTTCGCGGCGGCTACGGCTTCTTGCCGTCATCCTCGTGGCCTGCATTTACAGGCACGTCGCCGGTCAAGCCATGGGTGAGCGTTTCCCATCGATAGTGGAATTCCCCATTGGTCGGTCGGGTCTGCTCCAGCAAGCGCTTGGTCTGGGGGAGATTCATGCCCTTGCGGATGGCGTAGTGGTTGTAGCCGATTTCCAGCGTGCCGATCATGCCGCGCTTGATGTCCACGTCATGCCGCTCATCACCCGCACCACACGACAGCGCCGGCGCAGGCCCGCCGTTCTGGAAACGAGCGTGAAACTCCATCGCCTTGGTGATGCGCTCGGCTTCGCCCGTATACAAATCCACGCCGTGGATGCGCGCCGTTTCGGCGGCATTGATGATGGCCGCCAGCCCATATGCCGTGTGCTCCAGATCCCGGCAGGTTTCCTGCGCCATGCCATCGACCCATACGCTGGGATGGTGCCATTGCTGCACGATCTGTTGATCGTTGCGGGGGCACCACGGAAGCGCATGCGGACGCGCGCCGTCGGATTTCAGATAGATATAGGCCGGAACAAAGGCGCGCCATTTGCCGACGGCCTCGTTCAATAAGGAGGTGTTCTTGTTGAAGACGGCGATATTGAGCATCGCTTCGATGCCGCTGGCTTGCCAGTTGTTGCCGTAGCACGCATAGCTGCCGGCGAACATGCGCTCGATGTCCGGCAGATACTGCTGTCGGAACATCGCCGTCACCTTGTCTTTTTCCGGCTGGCGCCAGTCGGGATCGGTGTATTTCACGATCTCCGCTGCGCGCGTGAACAACTGCGCCGACCATGCAGCCTGCAACGGGCCGTTCGAGTTGGTGTGTCCACTCTTCAGCGTGTCCGCCCATGCGCCGAGGATCGTCACGACATTCGCCGCGTAGTGTTTGTTGCGGGTGTAGCGCCACAGCAAGGCCTGCGTATAGGCAGCGGTAGCATCGTTGATTTCGTCGGAGCAGCCCAGGTCGGGTTTCGAGTACGGGCCGCACTCGACGGTTTGCCGCGGCTTGGGGCGATAGTCCAAGGCGGCGTACTTGCTCGCCATCGTTTGCGCCAGCGCCGATTTCCATGGCTCCTGGTCGATGCGTTGGTAAACGTAGTCAAGCTGGCTGCTACCCACCAGCACACCCGGGTGAATCAACACCTGCGCGGAAAGCTGGCAGGAAAAAAGCAGCATCAAGCAAAGACAAGCCACTGTTTTACGCATGAGGTCTCGTAATCCTTTCACGCTATCAAGGTACGTTGGGGTTTGCACCCTGAAATGTCCCCGCATTTTTGGCCTGATATGTTGAGCGGAATGAGCAAGTTAGCTGGCCTGTGCCCGAATGCTCATATTTCCTCACCGTCATTCCGGCGAAGGCCGGAATCTATCGCCAGCACGAAGCATAGATTCCGGCCTTCGCCGGAATGACGTTTTGGCCTTTTTAGCGATTTCGTAGCATGAAGGGCTTCGTTTTCCGGAGAAAAAGCACAGAGCAAAAACGCGGGGATGTATCAGGGTTTGCACCCCAACCTACAGGGATTGCAGGAACGCTTCCAACGCGGCGCCGCGATATTTCTCGCGATGCAGAAGCATCGAAAGCTTGCGCTGCAAATCCAGGAACGGCGTTTTAAGCGCCACCAGCCTCCCGGTCGCCAGCGCATCGGTCACCGCCACTTGCGGCAGGCACGCGATGCCCAAGCCGGCGGCGACGGCCTGCTTGATCGCTTCGATCTGATCCAGCTCCATCACCGTTTCGCCGGGCGGCAGCTGCGCCAGCGCGCGCTCGGTGGTGGTGCGCGTGGCGGAGCCGGGCTCGCGCAGAATCCAGCGCGCGCCGGCGAAATGCTCGGGCTTGAGGTGGCGCTTGTGGGCCAATGGATGATCCGGCGATGCGCACACCAGCAGCAGGTCGTCGCGCCAGGGGCGCACTCCCAGCAGCGGATGGGTGACGGGGCCTTCGACGCAGCCGACGTCCAGGCTGTGATCGAGCACCGCGGCGGCGATGTCGTCGGTGTTGGCCACGCGCAGGCGGATCGCCACCTGCGGATGCGCGCGCACGAATTCGCCCAACAGCTCGCCCACACGATAGTTGCCGACCGTGTTGCTGGCGCCGATGCGCAACTCGCCACCCAGCGCCACCGTCTCACCGCTGGCGCGGCGCCCGAATTCGGCGTGGCGTTCCAGCAGTTCCTGCGCCAGCGGCAGCAGTTCGCGCCCGCGCGCGTTGA